>JBDRBG010000096.1:0-17897 GCA_043823005.1 Candidatus Omnitrophota bacterium | reverse complement strand
TTTGCGAGCACATGAAATGGGCGAAGCAATCTCAAATAGCAATAAAAATATAAACTTTGTGGGTAAACTATATTATTATTGAGATTGCCACGGTCGCTACGCTCCCTCGCAAAGACAAAATTTGACTTTTGACACAGTCTGTTCGCGGGGATGACAGTAAAACTTAGCATCAAAAATGATTTTTACATTACTTTTTTTATATCAATATGTATATTCGAGAACCCCTTCAAATAGAGACTTTCAAAAATATATTCCTCGTTTTTAAGTTTCTCCGGACAGCATTGACCACACTTCCAGCTACTCTCATCCCAGCTTACACTGTCGTTTCTGCAAAAGAGTAAATGCCGAAAAAGACGGAAATAATAAAAATACGCGAATGGAACCGAACAGTATTGTATCTTTAGCGTAATGCCGAAAGCATGTACCCTAAATACACAAAAAACAATCCCGCGACAACATGCATCCCCACATTAATAAAAGCAGCGGTTATTTCACTGTCCCTAAAAAGGGCCATTGTTTCATATCCAAACGTCGAAAAAGTCGTAAATCCTCCGAGAACTCCCATAAATAGTAATAAGCGTATTTTAGAAGAAAAAAATCCAACATTGTCCGAACATCCGCCTAAAAATCCGATCAGCAAACATCCAAATAAATTAACTCCGAGCGTCCCGTATGGAAATCCATGATCCCGGGATAGCTTTTGAAATGCTCCGCTTATTAAATACCGCGATGCCGCGCCTACAAAACCCCCAAAGCCGACTATAAACATGTTTACTATATTATTCATATCTTATTCGTACCTCAAAGCTTCTATCGGATCAAGCTGAGCGGCTTTTTTCGCCGGCCATAAACCAAAAACGATCCCTATTGTAACGGAAAAAGTTGTAGACATAGCAACACTTATAAATGTAACTTTAGTGGCCCATCCAATAGCTATTGACATTATCGACGCAACAGCCCACCCTGAAAGTATTCCGATCAATCCTCCGCTAAAAGTCATAACTACGGATTCGGTCAAGAACTGCGACATAATATCATTATTACACGCGCCTATGGCTTTTCTTAATCCTATCTCCCGTGTTCTTTCCGATACGGACACAAGCATAATATTCATTATTCCGATACCGCCGACAACAAGGGAGATCGCCGCGATACATCCTAAAAGAAGACTCATGGTCCTGGTAGTGCTTGTCAGCATCTCCTGGATTTCACTCATATTCCTTATATTAAACGAATCTTCATCCCCTTTATATAAGCGATGCCGTTTAATTATTATTTGCTCGATATCTTTTTGCGCGTCATCCATAAGATCCGGATCCTTTACTTCCGCGTATATCCCGTCAAGATAGTCTTTTCCTAATACCCTGTACATAGCTGTTGTTACCGGAAGATAGATAGTATCGTCGTAATCACGATGACCTCCAAACCCTTTTGACGGAGCTATCCCTATAATCTTAAAATAAATACGGTTTATTTTCACTGTTTCACCTATGGGATTTTTCGCGCCAAAAAGTTTTTCCGATACTGTCGTTCCGATAACAGCGACTTTCGCGCGCTGTGAAATCTCTTCCACGGTAAACCAGCGCCCCAGATCAGGAACAGTCGCCCGCATCTGGGCATAATCATATCCAACTCCCTGTATATTAGTGTTCCAGTTTTCGTTTCCGTAAACAACCTGTCCACTGCCGCTGACATAAGCGCTTACATTATTTATCTCGGCCTTAAGCTCTTTTATCGCCGCGACATCGTCAAACGTAAACCTGGTCATAGACCCTTCTCTGGCAACTCCTCTTACCTTAGCAGACCCGGGCCGTATAGACAGAAGATTCGATCCGAGCGTCTTAAGATTCTCTTCAATGGAAGCTTTTGCCCCTTCGCCCAGAGCAAGCATAGCGATAACAGCCGCAACTCCGAAAAGAATACCCAGCATCGAAAGAAAAGCCCTGACTTTATTGGATAAGATCGACCGAAATGCCTGCTGCAGGTGCTGAAAAAACTCCATGCGCCCCAGGGAAGAATGTTTGCGCGAGATAAGATCCTCTATCGAAAACTTCTCTTCTTCCATGATCTTTTTCGCGGACAAGGGTTTTTTACGCTCATCCTTAATGATCTTACCGTCACGCATCGTGATTATTCTCGTAGCATATCCGGCAACCTCATGCTCATGAGTAACCATAACAATGGTTTTTCCTTCTTCGTTCAATTTCTGAAGAATATTCATTATTTCTTCTTCGCTCTTTGTATCCAGATTACCCGTGGGCTCATCAGCAAATATTATCACAGGATTATTTACTAAAGCTCTGGCAATAGCAACTCTTTGTTGTTCCCCTCCGGAAAGTTCGTTTGGCCGGTGCTTTTGCCGTTCAGCTAACCCTACTGCTTCCAATTTTTGATACGCTGTTTCTCTGACACGGTTAACGTCCTTTTCTCCGGCATATATTAAAGGCAATTCCGTGTTTTCTATAGCGCTCACGCGCCGCAAAAGATGAAACTGCTGAAAAACAAACCCAACTAAACTGTTTCTTAGTATTGCCAGTTCCTCATCCGTTAATTTTGAAATTTCCGTTCCGCACACACTAAAGGATCCCGTATCCGGACGGTCCAGAAAACCCAGCATATGCAATAAAGTAGATTTGCCTGACCCTGAAGGCCCCATAATAGCTACAAATTCTCCGGCCTCGATCTTAAGGGAAATATCACACACCGCTCTCACCGCTACTTTACCGGCGTGATAGGTTTTAGTCATATTATTAATTTGTATCATTTTTTTTGTCCGCGAAACGGCATAAATGGATTTGTTCCGGTCTGTTTTTTCAGGAGAGAATAGACTTTTTCTTTAACCAGAATAATATCTCCGGATGTAATCCCTGAAATGATCTCTATGTTTTTTTCGTCTTTTAATCCGGTTTGTATCTCTTTTTTCTCTTCACCTGTCCCGGTTTTATTCTTAACTATAACAAACTTCTTGTTATTTTCCTCAATTAGCGCTTCAGCCGGAATTAAAAGAACCCCTTTTTTCTCTGCCTCGACAACTTCTACATTAGCGCTCATTCCTGAACGAAAAAATAGCGGCACCTCCTGAGGAACAATATCAACATCATAAATAGTTACATTATTAACCAGTTCTGACTCATAAGCGATATGGTCTACTATACCCCTGATCTTGTTCTTTGGATAAGCGTCAAGCGCTACCGTGGCTTTTTGCCCGACCGCTACTTTTCCTACATCTGTTTCGTCAAACTGCGCGCTTACTATTAACCGATCCGATAAAACCAATACAGCATCGCTTGTCGCCACAGTCTGTCCAGGCTCAACAGACCGGACAATAACCTCTCCGTCAATAGGAGCTATAATGGGCGTCTGTTTATATACTTCTTCCCAGTATTCCCGGGTTTCTTCGCCCTGTGAAGTAGAAGCATCTACTAAAGCGGCTCTTTCAGAAGAACTCATCCAGGCTAAAACTTCGCCTTTTTTTACTTTGTCGCCCTCTTTAACCAGAATATTTTCAACTCGGCCGCTTACAGAAGGTTTAAGTTCAAGTCTGTTCTGCGGTTCTATCGCGCCGGTTGTCGTAACCACAAGTCTTATATCTCCCGTAAAAGGTATTATTTCCCTGGTAACTTCCCCTTTATTTGTACTGTTTTTTTCTTTCTGCGAAAACATAAAAAAAGCAATCGCGATCATAAGTAGACTTATAACAATAACATATTTCTTCTTAAACATATTCTAATGTCCCTCCTATTGCCTGAACCCAGGCAGCTTCAGCTATTAACAAATCTGCCTGCGCGTCAAGATAAGCCTTTTTAGCAGTCACCAGATTATTTTCTATTATTATCCAATCGTCAAATCCTAAAAGTCCGGACGAATATTGCGCGTTCGCTATTTTTGACCGTTCTTTTGTCGCTTCTAAAAATTTTTGCTTCACCGCGGCAGTATCTATCGCGTCCTTCAGCTCTTTCCAAGTCTCTTCCAGAGTTAAAATAACGCCGTCTCTGCCGCTGCGTTCGTCTTCACGCGCCTCGTTCAATTCTGATCTGCTTTTAGAAACCCCGGCAATTCTGCTTCCTCCTTCAAAAAGCGGAAAACTTAGAGAAACCTGCGCTGACCAGGCCTTATCGCTTTCTTTTATGGGCCAGCTTGAATTTGAAGCAGTATCGCTATACGAAGTATTTAAATATACTTGCGGACAAAAATCCGCTTGAGCCGCCGCAAGATCATATCGAGCGGCTTCTTTTTTCTCAATAAGTTCTTTAAGAAAAGGTGTGTTGTCCGCCAAACCCGCGAAATACGGTTGTTCGAGATTCTTTTCCCGCATTTCGAATTTTCCGGAAACACTTATTTTTTGTATCGCGCTGCGCCCTAATTCTTTTGTAAGTTTATATTCCGCTAAATACAGGTTCCTTTTTGCCCGGTTCACTTCGAACTCAGCTTCCATCAAATTAGCCTCAGCAGTTAAAAGAGCGCCTTTATGTTCCCTTCCGGCATTATATCTTAATTTGACAAGTTCCAGATCCTGTCCTCTTTTTTTTAAAATCTCTTCTGTAAGAGGGATTAACTCTTGCGCTCTTAAAAGACCGGTAAAAGCGCTTCTTAATCTTAATCTCACATTAGATGAAACAACCGCGTAATTATATATTTCCGCGTTTATTGTTTTTTCATCCGCGCCTAAGTCAGATGCTGTTTTAAACCCGTCAAAAAGAAGCTGTTGTATACCCAGAGAATACGCGAATGTATTGGTTTCTCTTCTCGCGCTCGCGGATTTTGTCCTTTTACCGCTTACGTCACTCGTCAATTCGGGCATTATCGAACTAAGCGTAATATCTTTATCCAACTTTACCTGTTTAATATTTTCCCTGGAAGAAATAAGATCAGGATTCTGTTTCAAAGATTCTTTCACGCAATCTTCCCATGTCAATACATCCTGACCAAACACGCTATATGCGAATAAAAGCAGTAAAAATAATGCGCAAGTAAAAACAAATATATTTTGGTTATATGTTTTCATAAGTCTATCCGATGTCCATGCCGGGCCCATACATAACAAACAACTTGCATATATGAATATGGTTATTAATATTATACTCTAAAAGAAACGCTTTTTCCATTATTTTGCGGATAAAATACCAGGTGGTCCAATCCGTCTTATTGGAAGTCTCTCCCCATGAAACTTCTTATTAACAAAAATCCCGGCATTAATTCTGCCGGGATTTTTAATGCAATATACTCATTTGAAAATTAGAAAAGATACATCAGATTTTTTTCATTTTCTTTATCAACCTTTCTGAAGAAACAAAAGTAAATGCCCTCCCTCTCTTACCTTTTACAAAAAAACCTTTCTTGTAAAGCGCCATCAAATCCCTTCGAGCAGCTTCGTAAGTTACATTATGCACTGACCCATGGTATGCAACTGTATATAACCTATCCCTGTTCTCAAGCGCATCTGCCAATAGGGCTTTTTGTCTCTCATTAAAATTTGGAAATTTTCGAAGATATTGAGCAACTTCTCCTGCTTCTTTTTGTTTATTTTTAATATGTTCAATGAGTTTTTTAATTGCCTCACTAATAACGTCTAAGTGAAAAGAAAGAAAATATGTTAAATCCAAATCGTCTATTTCAGTATAAAGAAATGCCCGTGCATAGCGTGATGGCGCAGACAAAAATATTCTCGAAATTGTCAGATATTCAAACATCCAATATCCATGTTTAAGCATATACCAATAGAATAAAGCACGAGCAGTCCTTCCGTTACCATCCATAAAAGGATGAATATACGAAAGAAAAAAGTGCAAGTTAATCGCTTTTATTATTGGATGAGTGAACTCTTTTTCATCAATTTTATTCGCATAATCATAAAGCAGGTTCATCATCTTGGGTATCATGTCCGGAGAAGGGGGTTCGTGTAAAACTTGCCCTTCATTGTCTTTTACATAAATTGGGCCATCTTCAACTATCCTAAAACGTCCACATTCATCTGGATTATCCAGGGTATCTATAGTCATCGACCTATGCAATTTCAAAACTAAGTTGTTATCCAAATTCTCTTTTATTAAATTTTTAATCATAAGAATTGTTTTATAATTGTTAAATATCATTTGCTCAGCATTGCTCTTGGGTTTTCGCCCTGATCGCAGCATCTCTTTGGCCTTTTTACGCGTCGTAGCTGCTCCTTCTAACAAACTAGATGCAATAGCCTCCTCCATTAATGAGTTAACTAAATGTTTCTTTTGTTCGGATTTATGTATAGTTGTATCTCCCACCAAAATTTCTCCGCTTGCATGTTTATCAACATACGAAATATGTTTTAAGAAAACATTTGGCATCCAATATCCAAATTGTTGATTATCCTTACTTATTAAGGGAATTTTCTTTATTTTGGATTGTCTTGAAAATTTTACATACGACCACACAATTTTCGGTGTTATACCTTCAGGCATCCGAAGATATTTAATCTTATCCCAATATACATATTCATCCCTCTGTTCTACTTCGACAACAAATTCATTCAACTTGTTAAAATTGTCTCGATTTAATAAATCTTGAATATTATCATACCAATTTGGTGCTTTCTCTGGTATTTTCATGTTACACCTTAAATACTATTTCTTAAAAATTTTGTATACCCCGAACATGTTTTAATTTTACCCTATTTTTCATACATCGTCAACTAACTACTATTTTTGCGTTAAATAGTAGTTCGTAGTAGTTAGTTTCTGTAACAAGTATAAATTTCATTAATCATTTCACACCCATTAGCTAAATGCTCCCAACTTCTTTGTTTGCAACTGTTTATCTAACTACTATTTTTGCATTAAATAGTAGGTAGTAGTAGTTAGTTTCCATAACAAGTATAAATTTTATCAATTATTTCACATCCATTAGTTAACTGTGTCTAACTTCTTTATTTGCAGCTATTTCCCTAACTACTATTTTTGCATTAAATAGGAGTTAGTAGTATTTCCTTTTTGCGCTAGGAATACTTATCACCAATTAATTGCAAGATTTTACTCTTTACACATAACTCCTTTATTTGAAACAAGTTATCAAACTGCCATTTTTGCGTTAAATAGTAATTAGTAGCATTTAACCCAAAAAGGCATCTCGTCCCCCCACGAAGCCCCTTATCACAAAAATCCCGGCATTAATTCTGCCGGGATTTTTAAGACCTCCGCATGCGATTAGATAATTTTTTCTTTTTCAAGCCTGCAACTCATTTTTGTGTCCATCAATACTATTCTTTGTACATTTACATACACTATGTTGTACTTAAGAATACAATATGTTCCTATGTTCGTCACGCGAGACACCTAAAATTGAGAATTATATATTAAAACTGATTGCAGCAATAGCAACAAATGTATCCATCGTAGTTCAAGTCCATCAATTGATATATCTTTTCCATCACCTGACAATCCATGAATTATTGTTAATTTATGGATTAGTTTTCCTGTCTTTTCGGTAAATTTATGGAATTGCTGTATATTTGGCTTCTCATTGATTTTTAACAATCTGAATGAATATATCGGCATAACTTTTTAATTTGTTTTCCCCTACGCCGTACATATCGGCAAACGCTTCAACTGTTTCAGGTTTTCTCGCGGCTATGTCCCTCAAGGTTTTATCACTAAATATAATATACGCCGGAACGCCTTTTTCCCGCGCGAGAGAGGCGCGTTTTTCGCGAAGTTCCTGAAACAGTTCCTGATCAATATCCGCCCATTCTATTTCTTTTCTTTTTTTGGCTTTTCTCGCGCTTTCTTTCTTTTTTGCCGCCAGCATCGGTTTTGCCAATACCGGCACTATTTCTCCTGCCAATAAATCTTTTCCGGCGTCTGTTACCGAAAGCGTCGAATATTCTCCTTCTTTAAGCAAAAACCCCTGGCCGACTAACTGCTCTATCATGTGCCTGATAAACACATCCGAATCACCGCTCATCATGCCGAAAACCGACAAATTATTATGTTCCATCCGCTCGATTTTTTCCGTTGCCCGCCCTTTCAGCACATTCACCACATGCCCGGCACCAAACCCGTAATTTCTACCGCGCACTCTGACAACACATGACAATATCTTCTGTCCGACAATAAGCGCTTCATTGACCATATCAAGTTCGTTTAAACAATAATCACACGCTTTGCAAGAATTTTTTTCATAAGTCTGCCCAAAATAATCTACAAGCACCTTGTGCCGGCATTGGGGACGCGTGCAAAAGTTATATATCGCGCTTAACTTTTTCACCATATTTTCCCGTTCCGAAGACTTTTCCGCGAAAAAATTCCATAATCTGTAATCTCCTCCGCCGTAAAACATATAACAAAAAGCGTCAAGCCCGTCCCTGCCGGCGCGGCCTGTTTCCTGCTGATAATGTTCGATACTTTTAGGCATCCCCGCGTGAACAACAAACCGTATATTCGAACGGTCAATACCCATACCAAACGCTATTGTCGCGACAATAACATCAACCTCTTCACGGGAAAACATCTCCTGGTTATAATGCCTCTCTTCATCCGACATGCCGGCATGATACCGAACATTGTTAATACCTAAGCTTTTCAAATTTGCCGAAAGCGTATCAACATCTTTACGGCGCAGGCAATATATAATTCCCGCTTCATTATCATGTTTCTCTAAAACTTGCGTTATTTGTTTTAAAATCTGCCCTCGCGGTAATACGCGATAAGTTAAGTTCGGACGGTCCACCTTACCGATATGCATTTTATAATCAACAAACCTTAACTGCTTTACGATATCTATTTGCACCTGACACGTAGCAGTGGCAGTAAAAGCATGCACGCTTACCGGGGTAAACTCTTTTTTAATCATCCAAAGATTCCTGTAACTTGCCCTGAAATCATGTCCCCAATGACTGATACAATGAGCTTCATCAATCACAAAAAAAGAAAGGTTAATAGACTTTAATAAATCTATTGTTTCCCTGTTTTCTAAGCGTTCCGGGGATATATACAAAAGTTTTATTTTGCCTTTCCCAATCTCGTTTATCACTAAACTTTGCTGTCCGCGGGTTAAACTTGAATTTAACAAAACAGCCGGCACCCCCATGTCCTTAAGCGTATCCACTTGATCTTTCATTAAAGATATAAGCGGTGAAATCACAACAGCCATGCCTTTCTTTAATAGAGCCGGAAGTTGAAAACATAATGATTTCCCTCCGCCGGTAGGAAGCATGGTTAAGCTGTCCTCATCCATTAAAATAGAAGAAATCGCTTCCTTTTGCAAAGGCAAAAAAGAATCATATCCCCAATAGCGCCTAAGCACAGAGTAAACTTCTTCTTTGTTTATCTTATCCATTACATCTAAACTCATTCATTTTCCTCTATCTTAAATATTCTTCCTTACGCATTGATTTCATAAAACTCCGCGAATCTTCTTTGAAAGCGGCACCATAAGAAACATCTTCTCTATCAGGGGAATGTAACCAGAACCAGTGTTAACCCAAGCGCGATGAGTAAGATAATCAAAACTACTACAGACAACTTCCCTGAACGTAACGGAGTGTACCCGAAGTCTTTCACAAACTGCGCCGCAACATCTCTTGATTCCCTGCGGGCATCTTTGGGCAAACATGGCTCATGAGTAAAAAGCCGGCCCAAAGCAGAACTCAATCGCATATGCACATTTACTGCCCACCCTGAGGCTTCCAAAAGAACACTCATATCCCTTTTGCGTATCTTGATAAAACCCACGATTATTCCAGGCAATAAAATAACGCCTGCTATTCCGGCTAATCCAATTAAAATTTGCGTTGGTTTTACCTGAGAAAGGGCCTTGGTAATATAAGCAAAGGATGATCCAAGAGCCGCGAGAGCTATTCCTCCGCCTAACAATAGATCGCGAGTCATCCCTGACGCGCTGGGAGCAGTAAAACTTTTCTCTAACTTAGACTCACTGGATTTGGTGAATTTATCGATTTGTTTTTTTATGAAACTTGTAAATTGCCGAAAAGGCGCCCTTACTGATTCCCCTATACTAATCGGGTTTTCCACGATGTCTACTATTTCCGCGTCCCACTCCCGCGTATCTACGGAAAAAAAGATGCCTCGTTTCCCAAGACGTAACCTGCCCGCAATTCCGGAAGTTACCGCCGCTACAATCTCAAATTTACTATCTTTATCTTGACGGCCTGTAACCTCTACATACAAAAGATACATACAACTATTTTCCGCTATTTTTTTGTGTGCCTGCCTATCCTGAACTTTCATTGTAAAAGTAATTTGTCTGCCATCAATTACTAATGTGCCCATTTCAAAAAGAGAGCGCGCTCGAGGATTATAAAGACTTGAAAAATTCACAAAATTGTTCGCCAATTCCATCATCCACTTTTGGTAAAGAATCAACTTTTCCAAATCATGCATCTGCTTTAAATCGTCAGCCACAACCAAATCTTTCGCGATAAGCTTACTCACCTGTTTCCTGTAGGATCCGTCGAGATAAGCGCGCAGTCTATTCACATCCAGTTTTTCTACTTTTATTCCCTGTTTGCCTTCTAACCACGTTCTGTACGAAATAAAGATATTTTTTACCTTATCCCACTGTTTTTGAGTAAGCTGTTTGATCGGCGCGACAAAAGCGCGCTTTAGAACCTTCTCCTTAAATTCAAGCAGGCGCTCAACATACAAAGAATTGATAGATGACTCTAACTCCAGGATACCTTCCCGGTTAGGAGCCGCCAGCGGAGCATCCTTAATCCGGGTTTCCATTATTGACTTATTCGTAAAATCGATTTCTTCGAGCTCCTTCTGCCGAAACTGCATCTGCTGTCGTGTCCTCTCGTCGAGCCTGACCATGGCGCACTGCGCGAAATACTGATCTATTTTTTCCTCTAAGCCGGACATCAGCTCATAAGCTCGCGGTGTTTCCCTTCCCCAAGGCATAACCTCTGTGGCATCCTCTCCTTCGGGAATTTCTCCTTGCGCTTTCCATGCAAGATAGCTTTGCGCTTCATAAAAAAACATCTCAAGCTGTTCTTGCCCTATTCCTGCCTTACCGCTGGCATCAAAAACAGAGCCGACAGTCTCTATAACCGAAACAATGAATTGCGCTAAATCAGCGTTAGCCGCGGCTTCCGGAGGAATAATACCATCGCCGTTATTTGTCGAGCTAGCCATAATGCTTTGTACATCGCGTACCTGAGCCAGACTAATTTTCTGCGTATCTGATGAATTGAGATTGGTTAAGATAAGCTTTGCTACTTTGCTCAATTTTTGACCTTCAGGATGACTGGTATCAATATCGTTTAAGTCTAAGATATCTGTACCTTCGGACAAACGACTGCGACCGGCAAGAAACCTAAACAACCAAGCCTGTGCCGCCTTAAGTTCAGCGGTCCTGATACGGCCGTTTTGATCAGTATCTACATAAGAAGCAAATACAGGATCACAGCTCAGACTGCTAATCGGAACGCTGGTAGCTGCCCAATGCGCTTCATCGAGAACTTGGATCTTCTCTAAATCTTGCGCGTCCTGGATTCTAAGCTGATAACTCTTACCGTAATTTTTAAATATCAATTGAGACACAAATCCCCCCCCCTAATGAATGAATAATTTTATAAAGTTATGCGAAACAGCTTTTCCGCAAACCTCTAAATATTTCCTTTTGACTATCGGCCTTATCCATAAAAACGATTCTTCTCTGGTAATATTCATATTATCTCTTTCGTCAAGTTTTATCAAGCACAGATATTAAATAGGGCGAGACACTATTTTCTCTTTCTGAATCTGCCTTTTTCATGTCAAAGCTTTCTTCTTTAGGTGTCTTTCCGTGAATTTGATAATATTATTCATCATAACAACCGTTTCAACCGGGTATTTACCCACAGCTGATTCAGCCGAAAGCATAACAAAGTCAGTACCATCTATTATAGCATTTGCCACATCCGTTACTTCCGCGCGCGTAGGCCGGAGATTTTCAGCCATACTGTCAAGCATCTGTGTCGCGGTAATAACAACTTTTTGCGCACAATTACATTTCTTGATAATCATTTTTTGGATAATGGGAATTTCGTAAATGGGCAATGATACCCCCATATCTCCGCGCGCTATCATGATACCGTCTGAAACCTTGATTATTTCATCGATATTCTTAATTCCTTCTCTATTCTCTATCTTAGCAATAACCCGGCACCGCGAACTTCCTCCAAGCACCGCTCTTACATCATAAATATCCTTCTTAGTACGCACAAATGACTGAGCGATATATTCCACACTGTTTTCCCTGCAAAACAATATATCCTGTATATCTTTATCACTTATCGCTCCAAATTCAAGCTTTGCTTCCGGGATATTCACGCCTTTATGCTCCTTTAAAAGGCCGCCCACTATTACCTTGGCTTTAAGTCTATCCTTCGCTCTGCCGATAACTTCTAAAGCGATATTTCCATCATCTATAAATATCTGGTGGCCTTTCTTAATACTTCGTAACGGACCTTGATAATCAAAAGGTATCTCTGACTGTGTACCTTTTATCTTTTCCTGAGTAAGCTTCACTATCTTGTTTTTTTTAAGCAAAACCGGAGCAATCAGATCGCCTATCCTTATCCGATGACCCTGCAAATCACCAAGAATCTTAATGCGCCTGCGGTATTTCGCATTCAACAATCGGATAAGGCTTATCCTGTTCAGCAATTCCCGCGGCTTGCCATGCGAAAAGTTAAGGCGTCCGACATCCATACCAGCAAGCAGCATTTTCCTAATTACCGTCTCACTTGATGATGCAGGGCCAAGAGTACAGATTATTTTAGTTTTAACCATAAAATTATATTGCTCCTTATTAATAGATTAAATATTGTGTCACCCGAATTTATTACCTCGGGCATTAATCCTTCTTAAGTACTTTCCAAAGTACGATACAGGCAGCGATGAGTGTTAACAACTCAAAATATGATAATAAACTTGTCTGCATATAATCAGCTATTACAAGCATTACAACACCTGCCATATAAACAATTATAAACAAAGGATTTATACTTTTATTGCCTTTCCAGGAAAACGCGAGCTGTACAATCCATGCAACTGCTACTAAGATTAATCCTATTCCGGCTAAATTCATAAAATCCTCCCTTTTTTCTTTCATTTACAGGTCGTTGCGAAATCAGGTAGTTACATTATCTTCTCTCTGTTTCTAATTAAAAAAGTAAACCCCGTATTCCTTTATCATTTTGTCACGAGGCAAAAGCTTCCGTCAATTACCTTTCATCTATTTAGGACTTCTTCCTTGGCAGATCAAACACCTCTTTCAAAGCATCTTGGCAATTTTCGCAACAGGCGATATGATCATCTATGTTTTTTTTTAGTTTGCCTTTTATCCTTCCCTCTGTGTAATCTATAAAAACTTTCGGAGACGGGCAAGTGGTAATAACTTTCGCTACCTTTTTCTCTGCAGGCTTTCGCCATGACTTATGAACAAAATAAATAAGATAAAGCGCTATTACAAATACCGTTATTCGAATCAGAAAGAATCCTATCCCTATCATTTAAACTTCTCCACATTTACTTTATACTGGGTTATTTTCTGTTTTATTGTCACTTTTTAAGTTTTCAGGGAGACCCCTAACAAGCTGACCGAGAATATCCCTTACCCTTTATCTATTATGGCCCTGGCAACTTTTATACCGTCTGCGGCGCTTGACATTATGCCTCCGGAATAACCACTACCTGCTCCTGCGATGTAAAGATTTTCAAACCCGGCTGAGAGATAATTATCTTCTCTCTGAACCTGAATCGGAGATGAACTCTTACTATCAAGCCCCATAATAATCCCTGTCTCAAATCCTTTTATTTTTCCGCTAAAATCCTTAAGCCCCGCCCTGATCGCTTCACTCACTTCAGAAGGCAACAAATCCCATAAAGCCGCCGGCTTTAACCCCAACGGATAACTGGATTCAACGATTTTTGATCTCACTTCTCTATCAATAAAATCCTTAATACCGCAAAACGGGGCCTTAAACCCATCTGAATATTCATAAAATCTCTTCTCAAGGTTTTCCCTCCAGTCAATAGCTTCTATAGGAGATATCGTCCTAGCGTTTAACCTGTCCAGATTAACTCCTGCGACACAAGCTGAATTTGCAAATTTTCCATCTCTCGAGTACAAACTCATCCCATTTACAATGTTCGCGTTCTTATACGCAGAAGACGGAACAATAGTGCCCCCGGGACACATGCAGAATGTATAAACCGGTAGAATCCCATTTCCCTTTGATATAAGACGATATTCTGCCGCCTTAACTCCCGGCAAACTTTTTCGCCCCCACTGCGCGCTATTAATGATCTCCTGGGAATGCTCAACCCTGCATCCTATAGCAAAACTTTTTGACCGAAACTTTACTCCGTTTTTGATTAACATTCGATATGTCTCATAAGCAGAATGACCCGGCGCGACAATAAACTTGTCTGCTGTTATTTCTCCTGCAGTTGTTATCACCGCGCGTATTGTTTGTTTTTCAATTTTCAGATCTTCCACTAATGTTTCAAAAAGTACTTTTCCGCCGAGATTCAAAAAATCTTCTCTTAACCTGGTAACAATCCTGCAAAGATTATCACTGCCAAGATGAGGATGTGTCATATACGCTATCTCTTCCGGAGCGCCAGCATTAATGTAAGCGGATAATATAAACTTTCCTTCTTGCAATATATGTTTGGACCTTGAAGTAAGTTTTCCATCAGAAAAAGTACCTGCACCACCTTCACCAAAAGCATAATTGCTGACAGAATTAAACTGTCCAGTCTTCTCAAAAACCCTGATCCCTTCGGCCCTCTTTTTAACATCCGCGCCTCTTTCAATCAAAGTTGTATTAAATCCTGCTTTTTGAAGCACAAAAGCGCAAAAGAATCCAGCCGGCCCGCTTCCTACAACAACCGCCTTCTCTTTCCTTTTCCGGTAAGGGATATTTAACGGCGGTAACATCGCGGGACCAGCCCCTTTAAGCTGTTTTGATGATACTACAACCAGAACCTGCCAATGAATATCAGATTTCCTTCTAGCATCAAGACTCTTTTTTTCAATCTGACATGAAAACTTTTTTACCCTTAGTTTTTTTTCGATCTTTTTCCTGAGCTGAATCCCGGTATAATCAGTAGACAGCTTTAATGAAATTTTTCTGTATCCCATTTTAACGTAATGTTTCCTTTTCGTAAAGTAAGCAAAAGGGGTCAAGCAAAAGGGGTCAAGTCTTGAAAATAAACTTAACGCCTTTTCCCAATTTTTCTACCTCTTTATACACCCCCCCTTTTTTCTTCATATCGTCTTCTGCATTTTTATAATGCCTTGACACTGCCGATGCGGTTATATTACCTATTTCCCGACTTATTTCTTTTATAGTTAACATATATCCTCTTCTCAAGATATAAATTATTGCTCTCCTCTTATCTATATCTTTTTTATTCCTTTTTTTGTTGATTTCTTTGCGATTCTTTTCTATAAAAGCTTCTATTTCTCTCTTACCGGCGTCATCATTGATTATCTTTTTCTTGTAGTCGGGGATTTCTTTTATATCTATCTCGTCGCTTGGATAAATTCTTTTTATCTTTTCCTTGAATTTTTCCCCTCCCAATACAGCCGGCCAGTTTGCACTTTCTAATCTTTTCATTATATCATCTGACCTTTCCCCTTCAAGAAAAGCTTTTAGCTCTCTCCTCGCTTCTTTCCCGCACCCGCTAAACTTTATCAATACTTCTTCGATTTTCAACCAGTCCGGTCTATCCTTATCAGACATATACCCTCGATAACTAGACCATACGTATTCGCCTAGCTCCTTTTCCAAACGAGCCCCCAATGGATTCCTATGGATATATCTTACTAGTTCCAGTAAATATTCTTCTTTATCCACAAGTATAGATTTATATCTTCCTTTGAATAAACTACCATCTGCTTTGTGATAATAATTAAATTTCTGTGTATATACCCCATTTAGGTGTCGCATAGATCTTGCTAAATTACCTTCCGGGGTATGTATCAGGAGGTGATAATGATTCGGCATCATTACATAGGCATGTATTTCAACTCTGTATAGCTTGGTTATTTCTCTTAAAATTTCGAGAAAGACTTGGTAATCTTTGTCCAGTAGGAATATTCTCTCTCTCCGTCTTCCACGACTCATCACATGATACCAAGCTCCGGGATATTCTATTCGTAAGGGTCTTGACATACTGTAATTCTAACAAACAAACTCCTTCATGTAAAGTTTATTTTCAAGACTTGACCCCTTTTGCCCTTCCGCCATTTTACCTCACCACTATCGTTACAGAAGAACTTCTGCCATAGTTATCCGCACAGGTAATAGTATGCTTTCCTTGTGCCATATTCCAGAAAAGCTTCTCACCTATGTAGCTTTTATTATAGAATTTGTTGTCTACAAACCAATAAAGATTTTCCGCGTCTTTGGAAGCACTTGCGAATAACGCTAACTTGTTCTCGCCATCAGGCACGCTTGTTGTGAAATACTCACACCTATGCGCTGGCGATACGATCATTGGTTTGTCTTTATCAAAAATTACTAATTTTTCACCATCATTCTGGGATTTCTCATGAAGCCTACATATCTGCGTATAACCATATTTCTTTATATACAGGTCCTTCACTCGATTCTTACAATTATCCCCCGCAGGCTCTCCGGTTTCAGCGCAGACATATCTTTCCCCGACAGTTGATGGCATTTCATACCATGGCGCGGTCTTATTCGTATATAACCAATCAAAGATCCTTATCGCGACAGGGGTAGCGGTCTCAACACCTACTAAGACATTTGATGATCGACCTGAAAAGTTGCCAAGCCAAACTCCAACTGTATATTCCGGATTGTAAGAAATAGTCCACGCGTCTTTATGATCATAGGATGTCCCTGTTTTCCAGGCTACTTTAGGGTGTGTGTTGTTGTTTCTATATAGTCCTATGGCTTTTAATCGGTCTGTGTCGCTTAATATGTTTGCCACAAGATAAGAAGCTGCTTCAGAGAGAATTCTCCTTGAAATCACAGGATTATCTTTTTCAAGGTACTTAACCGGCATATAAACACCCCTTCTCGCGAGTGCGGCATAGGCATTAGTGAGCTCAAGCAGCTTAACTTCACAAGATCCAAGGGTTAATGAAAGGCCGTAATACTCTGGTGCCTTATCTAACGTGCTTATGCCCGCGCGCTCAAGAATTGAATAAAGGTTTCTATATCCAACATTATCAAGCACCTCAACGGCAGGGATATTGAGTGAGTCAACTAATGCTTCTTCGACCGTAACGAGACCTCTGTATTCTTTGTCATAATCAAGCGGCTTGTATCCAGCGTACTGGACGGGAATATCTGATAGCATCATCCTTGGGGTATAAAGCCCTTTATCAAAAGCTAACGCGTAAGTAAAAGGCTTGAGAGTTGAACCCGGGCATCTCCTGCTTAAAGCACCGTTTATTTGTCCTGAATTCTCCTTTGAAAAGAAATCAACAGAGCCTACGAGCGCTCTGATCGCGCCTGTCTTATTTTCAATAACTACTATCGCCCCATTAGTGACGCCATATGGCTTTAGTTCATTTATCTTATCTTCCAATACCAATTGGGCAAAATGCTGAACATTTGAATCCAGTGTGGTTATTATCTGAGGCTGATTGAATTTATTCTTAACAAAACGAGCGAAATGAGCTGCCTCAAAAGGAAAGGGTTGATTATGCGCTACAACAGGTTCATTAATCTTTTTTTCGTATTCTTCATCAGCTATATAGCCGTTCCTTAACATGCTTGAAAGTACTTTATCTCGCCTTGTTTCCGCGCGATTAGGATACCTATCAGGTCTAAGGTAAGACGGTGATTGAGGAAGACCCGCCAAAAGAGCGCATTCAGAGAGGCTTAAATCTTTGGGATTTTTTTGAAAATACCGCAGTGACGCAGCTTTTACCCCATG
>JBDRBG010000095.1:0-38425 GCA_043823005.1 Candidatus Omnitrophota bacterium | reverse complement strand
ACAAAGGTGTTCGTCTTTGCGAGGAGGCACGGAGTGATGACGCGGGCCTTTGGCGGACAATCTTTATTCGGTTGACGGTTAGTTGGTTGATAGTTAACGGTCAACGAACCAACTATCAACCGTCAACGAAATACGTCTTTGCGAGGGAGCAAGAGCGACCGCGGCAATTTCGATAAACATGTAAAATAACCATGAAAAAAACATATTTTTTAACAAAAACAGTAATTTTCCTGACGGTGATATATGTAACAGGCGTTTCTTTATCGTATGCCGCGTCAGCGGGCCGGGAGATAAAAGAGGCTAATAAGTTTTATCAGGAAGGCGAATATGATAAGGCATTAGAAAAATATGATGAAGCGCTTGAGAAAAAGCCGGATGATTCCGCGATAGAATACAATCGGGCTTTAACTCTTTACAGAAAAGGGTTGTTTAATGACGCTGTAAACGCTTTTTCAAAGGTTCTTTCATCCGGAGATGAGAAGATGGAAGAAAATCTTACTTATAATGCCGCTAACAGTAAATATAGAAACGCTGAAATGCTTGGAAAAACAGATCCCGGTTCCGCGAAAAAAGGATATGAAGAGTCGCTTGAGTTTTATAAAAGAGCTATGGAGCTTAATCCTTCTGATTCGGATGCAAAATATAATTATGAGTTTACTTTAAAACGGATAGAAGAAATGAAACAACAGCAGCAAGACGAGGACAAACAAGAGGAAAAAGAGGAAGAGAAAGATAACAAGGACAAGGATAAGCAGGAGGAGAAGGGTAAAAAGGACCAGGAAAAGCAAGAGGATCAGAAAAAACAAGAAAAAGAAGAGAAAAAAGATAAACAGGACGAACAGGACGAACAGGACGAACAGAAAGATCAGCAAAAACAAGACAAGGAAAAAGAAGAAGAACA
Source organism: Candidatus Omnitrophota bacterium (assembly GCA_043823005.1). Taxonomy (GTDB): domain Bacteria; phylum Omnitrophota; class Gorgyraeia; order Tantalellales; family Tantalellaceae; genus JBDRBG01. The sequence goes on along the minus strand of JBDRBG010000095.1, from coordinate 37,524 downwards.
AAAAAAAGACAGGGAAAAAGATAAACAGGAAAAACAAGATCAACAAGATAAGAAGCCGGACGCAAAACCCAAATCAGGAGAAGAAAAACAGCCGCAGAATGCAGACGACGAGTCAGATGAAGAAGGAAAGATGAGTCAGCAGGAAGCAGAGATCCTGTTAATGGCGCAGGAAGAGGAAGAAGAAAGAATGCGGCTGGAAATAAAAAAGAAAAGACGCGCTCAGCGCCCTACTGTGCTTAAGGATTGGTAAATAGTAATTAGTTCGTTAGTCGTTGGTCGGGAGTCGTTAGTAAAGAGTAGGTGCGGTGTCAGGAAATAGGAGGGTAATCCCTTCTGTCATTGCGAGGGAGCAAGAGCGACTGCGGCAATCTGCATGGAAAAGATATAACGAAAAAGTGTCAACTTTTTCAGGACGATACAGGTGTCTTGCCCTGACATAGCTTGGAGGAGAAATAGCGGTTGGTGAATAGGAAAAGGGGAAAATATCCCATCTGTCTTTGCGAGGAGGAACGAAGTGACGACGCGGCAATCTCTATGAAAATATAAGACAAAACTATAAGAACAAAATATTTAATATGAAAAAAATAATAATAATTATTATCGGAATGATGTTGATTAGTTCCATTAATGTTTTTGCCCAGGAGAGACGGCTTGAAGTAACTTTGGAGCGAAACCAGGTTTCAATCGGTAATCCGGTATATCTTAATGTTACTTTTTATGGCAGTCAGGATCTTTCTGCCACGGAGATAGGGCCGATAGACGGACTTACTATAAGGTATGTCGGGCCTTCCAGCCAAATATCCATTGTTAACGGTCAGATTTCACAGGCGATTACACATAGATATCTGGTTATTCCCACGAAGAGCGGTGAGTTTTATATAGGCCCGTTTTTTGTTGACTATCAGGGAGAAAAATATGAAGCTCCTGTCATGGTTTTAAGTGTTAATGGAAAACCGCAGTCAGGACAGTCCGCAAGAAGCGGAACAGTTTCCAGACAAGGCCCGACAGCCGTAACTCAGCCAATGAGCCAGGACGAAGAGGGTGGAGTTTTTCTTTTAATGGACATGCAAAAGCGCATGATGTATCTTAATGAAATAGTGCCGCTTACTATTAAACTGTATGTGCGAAGCGGGATGGGGCTAAGAGATATAGAATATCCGACTTACGCGTATGAAGGAGTTTCAACCGGTGATTTTTCGGAACCGGAGAGGAGCCGAGAAGTAGTGAAGGGGGTTTCCTATGAGGTGCTTACGTTTAAACAGGATCTTTTTGGGGTAAAAGAAGGGGATTATGTGCTTGGTCCCGCGAAACTTAGATGCAGTCTGGTTGTTAAAAAGAAGTCTTCCAGGAGATCTTCGTTTTTTGGCCGCAATATATTTGATGATGATTTTTTTGATAATGCGTTCGGACATGAGACCTATCCCGTTGAAATAGAATCGGAAGCAATGCCTATTACGATTTTGCCTTTTCCTGAAGATGAAAAACCCTTGAATTTTAAAGGTGCAGTCGGGAATTTTGATCTAACGGTTTATACTGAACCTCCAAAAGTAAAAGTAGGCGATCCTGTTGTTCTTAAAATGGCAATACAGGGTAAAGGTAACCTTGATACAGTGACTGCTCCTTTGTTTGACGCGGGAGATAAATTTAAAGCATATGAACCCCAGGCTACAAAAGAGACTGATAAAAAAGTATATGAACAGATAATAATACCAAAGACAGACGAAATAGAAGCTGTTCCGGAAATTTCGTTCAGTTTTTTTAATCCTAAGACTAAAAAATACGAGACTATAACCAGAGGCCCGTTTCCTCTTCAAGTAATGAAACAACCTGATTCTGAACGGTCAGTAAAAATGGTATCTATGCCCGGGGTTGAAGAGATTTTTTATCCAAAAGAAGAATTGGGCAAAGATCTTGTTCATATAAAGGATCGTATGGGACACTTGCGAAACAAGGGTTCTTTTGTTTATAAAAATCCATTTTTTTGGATTATTAATACGGTTTTGATGATTCTTTTAAGTGCTTATTATTTTGTAAGAAGAAAAAAACAGCGTATTTTAAAGGACGAAAAATACGCGCGTTTTTTAAGGGCTCCGAAAAAAGCAAGACGGAATCTAGACAGGGCGAAGGGGTATCTGTCAAAAGGGGAAATCCTTCCGTTTTATGACGTTATTTTTAAAACATTGCAGGAATATTTAGGCGGAAGGTTTAACATCCCGATAGGAAATGTTACTGTGCAGGTCATTGAAGACAGACTAAGGCCCGCCGGATGTGATGAAGATATGTTAAAAAAGGTGCGGGATGTTTTTACCAGATGTGAAATGGCAAGATATGCTTCTTCTCTTCCGGAATCTAACGAAGCCGAAGAAATTTTTGATAAGGTGAAAAGGATAATAGATTATATGGAGAAAATAAAATTATGAAGAAATATATATTTTTTATTGCAGTAATCCTGTTTTTAGCGGCAATAATACAGGTTTCTTACGCGGAAGATAAGGCGACTTTATCTCTCTTAGCTGAGGACGAATTTTTTAGAAAAGGAAATGAGTATTACGAAAAAGGGGAATACGCTAAAGCCGTCAGTGAATATGAGTCAATCCTTTCCAGCGGTCTTGAAAACGGGACTGTTTATTATAATCTGGCGGGAGCGTATTTTAAGCTGCATAAATTGGGCAAGGCTATAGTTAATTATGAACGCGCGAAATGTTTCATGCCGAGAGATTCGGATCTTGCCGCGAATTACAGGTTTGCCCGCGCTGAAATAACAGGTCCGGTTATACTCCGGAAAGGATTATGGGCGTGGAAACCGCTCAGGATATATTCCGAAAAATTTACGATAAATGAATTTACCTGGACTTTATCCGTGATGTTTATCTTGATACTTGCTATGATTTTCATTTTTATTCTAAGAGCAAGGATGGAATGGTACCAGATAGTTATATTATGCGCTTTATGTTTTTTTATGGTTTTAGATCTTACGGTTTTAGCGCATAAAGTCAGAGACAGGAAAACAGCGGCTGTTGCGATAGAGAGAGACGCAGAGGTTCTTTTCGGACCTTTTGATTCCGCGACTAAATTTTTCACGCTCAATGAGGGGATGATTGTAAATATTCTGCAAGGTAAGGATGATTGGTACAAAATCAAGCGTGTTGACGGAAAAGTGGGATGGGTTAAGAAGCAAGCGCTGGAAAGGGTCGTTAATAATTCGGTTGACAGTTGACGGTTAGTTGGTTGATGGTTATAGAAATAAAAGTCGGGGACATGCCTGAAAGAGACATGCTTCATCAGTAATGCGGGAGTCGAGAAGCATGGCCCTTTCAGGCGTGTCCCCACTATGCGGCTTTTATAAAACCCAGGACAGAATGTGTAATGGTTAAGTCGCAAATGCGAACTCTGAGTCTCTATGGTGAAAAAAGGTGATTAGATTGCCGCGCTCCTCGCATGGCTCGAAGCTCGCAATGACAGACCAATCCGTCATTGCTGCGAGCCGTGAGGCAAACGAGCGGCGAAGCAATCTCGAATAAATACAGGAAAAAATATGGCAAAAACATTGCGTGAAAAAATAAAAAAAGAAATACTTCTTTTAGACGGAGCTTTTGGCACATACATACAAGAGCTTGGATTAAAAAAAGAGGATTTTAAAGATAACCCGGGAGGTATGGAATATCTTTCGATTAGCAGTCCTCAGCTTATTAAAAAGATACATTGTAATTATCTTGAAGCCGGAAGTGATGCCGTAGAAACCAACACGTTCGGTGGTAATATTCTAAAACTTAAAGAATATGGACTTCAAGATAAAGTGTATGATCTTAATTTTGAATCAGCACGGCTTGCGCGTTCCGCGGCAGATGAGTTTTCAATTAACGGGCATAGCCGTTATGTGGTGGGGACAATGGGACCGACAGGAAAGCTGCCGTCTTCATCGGATCCTGATCTGGGGGCAATCACGTATAAAGAACTGAAAAGTATTTATTATGACCAGGCTTTGGGGATAATTGACGGCGGAGCGGACGCTCTGCTTATCGAAACGGGCCAGGACCTTTTAGAAATGAAAGCCGCGGTTAACGGCGCGAAATTGGCTATCGCGAATAGAGGGAAAGATCTTGTTGTTATGGCGCAATGCACACTTGCTAATAACGGACGTATGCTTCTTGGGTCTGAAATTTCAGCAGTTACCGCTGTTTTAAGTTGTGTAGGTGTTGATGCCGTTGGCATTAATTGCAGCAGCGGGCCTTTGGAAATGGAAGGCGCGATAGAGTTTTTAAGTAAAAACTGTCCTGTGTGGGTTTCTGTTGTGCCGAACGCGGGATTGCCGGTTGAGAGTGACGGAAAAGCGGTATATCAGCTTGGATCTTTGGAAATGAGCGGAATAATAGAGCGTTTTTTAGAAAAGTACAATATTGATATTATTGGCGGATGCTGCGGAACAACTCCCGGTCATATTAAAGAAATGCGTAAAGTTATTAAAAAAAAGCGGGTTTGGAAAAAATCTTCGAATATTCTTTATTCCGGTTTTTATTCAGGATTTGATTTTAAAGAAAAAAAACGGCCGATATTAGTAGGAGAGCGTATTAATACTCAAGGATCCCGTAAAATGAAGGAACTTTTAAAAGACGGAGATTATGACGGTATAATTGAACTCGGAAAACAGCAGTAAAAATAAAACGCCGATATTCTTGATGTTTGTACTGTGCTTACGGAAAGGACTACGGAAAAAGAAGATTCAGCTATTATAATAAAAAGATTGGCAGAGAGCGTTAATATCCCGCTTATGATAGATTCTACTGATTCGGAGGTGATTGAAACAGCGCTTCAAGTATATCCCGGAACTGCTTTTATTAATTCTGTTAATCTTGAAGATAAGGGTGTAAAGGCACGGAAGATATTTAATCTGGCCAGGGAACACGGCAGTTATGTGGTTAATCTTTTGATAGACGCGAAAGGTATGGCCAAAACCGTGAAACATAAGGTTAAAGCCGCTGAAGATCTTTATGAAATAGCCGTTAAGGAATGCGGGCTTAAGGGAGAACGTCTTATTTTTGATATGCTTACGTTCACGCTTGCCAGTGGAGATAAAGAATATTCGGATTCAGGGGGCAATACTTTCAAAGCTATAAAAGGTTTTAAAAAACGTCATCCCGAAGTTTTAACGGTTTTAGGCGTGAGCAATGTGTCTTTTGGTCTCACAAAAGAGGCTCGCAGGGTTTTGAATATGGTGTTTCTGCACAACGCTGTAAAATTCGGATTAGATATGGCGATTGTTAACCCGTCGGATTTTATCGAATATAAAGATATAGGGAAGCAAGAACGGGTTTTATCCGAAGATCTGATATATAACAGAAAAAGAGACGCCATTGAGAGATTTCTCAGGTTTTTTGCTGACAGAAAAACGCGTGAAACGCAAGTTACTTCTTTTTTTGAAGAAGAACAGCTCGATATCGGGCAAAAGATAAAAAAATGTATTTACGACAGGGATAAGAAAAATATAATCTCTCTTTTGGATGAAGCCATGAAAGAGTTGATGCCTGAACATATATTGAATAATATACTTATGGATGCTATGAAAAAAATAGGGGATAAACTGGACAAAGGAGAAGTTGTGCTTCCTTTTGTTCTTCAATCCGCGGAAGTGATGAAAAAAGCTATGGAATATCTTGAAGAATTTTTGCCTAAAGATCTTACTGATAAGAAAGGAAAAGTTCTTATTGCTACTGTATTCGGAGATGTGCATGATATAGGCAAAAATCTGGTCAAGATGATACTGCAGAATAACGGTTTTACTGTAATAGATCTGGGCAAGCAGGTGCCTGTGGAAAAGATTGTAGAAGAAGCGAAAAGGCATAAGCCTGACGCAATCGGACTCAGCGCGCTTTTAGTTTCAACGGCGAGGCATATGAAAACATGTGTCCAATCCATGCATGAAGCAGGACTTGATTATCCGATTCTTATCGGCGGCGCGCCGACTAATACGCGTTTTGCCGGCGATATCGCGGTGTTGGATGATTCTAGTATATATAAGGGAGGTGTTTTTTACGCCAAAGATGTGTTCGCGGGAGTAAAGATCATGAGGCTGTTAATGGATTCGGCGAAAAGAGAAAATGCTCTGAGCGAGTATACCCGGAGGATAGAAGAGAAAGAGAATAAAATTTCGAAAGTAAATATTCTCAGCCGGTCAGCGAAGAGGCGCGGTGTGCCGGCATTTACTGTTCAGGATCCTCCGTTTTTCGGGACCAGATCTCTTTATAATATTTCTGCTGATGATGTATTTGGTTTTCTTAATGAGGAAGTATTATTTAGCCTTGCATGGGGAGCGAATCTCAGAAACAAAGAGCAAAAAGAGCGTTTGTTAAAGGAAGATTACAAACCGCTTTTAAAACAGATAAAAGAGGACAGTATACGTAAAGGATGGTTGGATTTTAAAGCAGTCTATGGATATTTCAGGGTTCACATAGTCGGACAAAACATGGAAGTGCTTGACGGGACTGAAACGGTTCTGGAAAAGTTTAGTTTTGACCGGTTAGAAAACGGTACGTCTATTATCGATCATTTTCGTGAAAAACAGGGGGAAAGAGAGCTAGTCGCGTTTCAGGCAGTAACTGTGGGGGATAAAATTAACGATGCTATAAAAAAACTTAATGATGCTAGAGAGTTTAGCCGCGCTTTTCTTTTGCATGGGTTTAGTGTGCATTTGGCAGAGGCTTTGGCAGTATATATGCATACCAGGATCCGGGACGAATTGAATCTCGGGAAGAACCGGGGAAAAAGATATAGTCCGGGGTATCCATTATGGAAGTCTTTAGAGGATCAGGTTAAGATATTTAAATTATTAGCAGTAGAAGATACTATTAATATAAAGCTGACAGAGGGGTATCAGATGATTCCGGAACAGTCAACAACAGCAATGGTTGTGGTTCGTGATTGATAGTGAATAGTGTCTTGTCCTGAAAAATAGCGCATAGCGCATAGCGTATAAAAAAACTAAACGCTAAACGCTAAAAAAAGCTTGAAGGAGAAAAAGCAAAATAGCGGTTGGTGAATAGGAAAAGGGAAAAACATCCCATCCGTCTTTGCGAGGAGGAACGAAGTGACGACGCGGCAATCTCGGATAAAAATAGATATAAAAAGTGTCAACTTTTTCAGGACGATGCATGTTCTGAAAAATAGCCAAAGGGAGATTGCCGCGCCACTCGCCAGACTCGTGGCTCGCAAAGACAAAATCTTGTCCGTCATTGCGAGCGACCAACGGGAGCGCGGCAATCTCCATTAAAATAAAAATAACCAGGGAGAAGCAATTATGGCTGAATGTAAAAAACAAGCTAATTTAAAGAAATGTAATTGCAGTTATTCAGGATGTTCAAAAAAGGGTATGTGTTGTGACTGTCTCCATTATCATAAAAGCATGGGACAGCTTCCCGCATGTTTTTTTCCGGATGACATAGAAAAGACTTATGATCGAAGTATAGAGACTTTTATTCTTGCCTATCAAGAACGCGGAGCGTGGTGGTGATTAGTCGTTAGTCGTTGGTAGTTTGTGGTTAGTAGGAGCCGTCTCCTGACGGCGAACAGAAACAATAAGAGCTGTAGGGGCAGGGGGAGAACCTGCCTTTGTTGTGTGATGGAGATAATTTCATGAAAAAATATGACGTAATTATAATTGGTGGAGGACACGCGGGATGTGAAGCTGCATTGGCAGTTTCGCGTATGCGCGTTAATGCATTACTTATAACTTTAAAAAAAGATGCTATAGGATATACTTCATGCAATCCTTCTATCGGAGGTATCGGTAAAGGACAGCTTGTAAAGGAAATCGACGCTCTTGGCGGTGAAATGGCCAAAGCCGCGGATGCGAGTGCTATTCAGTATCGGATGCTTAATTCTTCTAAAGGATATGCGGCGAGGTCTTCCCGCGCGCAGATAGACCGGCGGATATATAATGTGTATATGCGGGAATGCCTGGAAGGACAAAAGGGGCTTGATATTTTTGAAGATGAGGTCAAAGAGATTCTTGTGTTCGGGTCCGTATGTAAGGGAGTAAGGACAGCCAAAGGTTATGAATTTAGAGCTTCAAATGTGATTTTGACTCCGGGTACGTTTATGAATGGGACACTGCATATAGGGCTTGAACATTTTTCCGGCGGCCGAATAGGAGAATCAGCGTCAATCGGCCTGGCTGAAAATCTGTCCGGGTTAGGGTTCAGGGTAGGAACCTTAAAAACAGGAACTCCTGCCAGGTTAGACGGAAAAACAATAGATTTTTCGTCTTTAGAAAAGCAGGAAGGAGATAAACAAATAGTACCTTTTTCCTTTTTGACTAAGGATATAAAGTTATTGCAAAAGCCGTGTTATATTACAAGGACAAATTCCGAAACTCATAAAATAATACGGGAGGGGCTTGATCGGTCGCCTCTTTATACCGGAAAGATCAAGTCTACGGGAGTCAGGTATTGTCCTTCGATCGAAGATAAGATTATACGATTTCCTGAACGAGATTCTCATATTATTTTTCTTGAACCTGAAGGGCTTGATACGGATGAATATTATCCGAATGGCATATCTACCAGTCTTCCTGTAGCTGTTCAGGAGAAAATGCTAAGAAGTATAAAAGGGCTTGAAAATGTAAAAATGAATAAACCTGCTTATGGGATTGAATATAGTTATGTTGATCCCTTACAGCTTGATCTTACGCTTGAAACAAAACATATAAAAGGTCTTTTTATGGCAGGACAGATAAACGGGACAACAGGATATGAGGAAGCCGCCGCGCTTGGGCTTATAGCGGGGATAAACGCGGCTTTAAAGGTAAGGAAAAAAGAAGCGTTCATATTGCGGAGAGATCAAGCGTATATCGGAGTGCTTATTGATGACCTTGTCACAAAGGGAACAAAAGAACCTTATCGGATGTTCACTTCAAGAGTTGAATATAGGATTTTAATACGAGAGGATAATGCTGATATACGGTTGGCGGAAATGGGACGAAACCTTGGGCTTGCTTCCAAAGATCTGGCAGAACAAGCTCGGGTTAAGGTTGATAGAGTTGAAAAAGAAAAAACAAGAATGAAAAAAGTTATGGTCTATCCAGGGCAGGAGGCCGATAAAGTTTTACGGGTTAAGGGCGAAGTTCCTTTGAAAGGAAAAATATCATTGCTGGAAATTTTGAAAAGGGCCGGAATTTCTTATGATGATCTTAAATGTATAGACAAAACTACGGCAGATCTTTCTTATTATGAAAAAGTTCAGATGGAGATAGACGTTAAATATGCCGGTTATATTGAACGCGAGATATCAAGGGTAAGAAAATTTGCGGATCTTGAAAAAATACGTATTTCCGAGGATTTTGATTATTCAAATATTCCGGGAATTTCTAATGAGATCAAAGAAAAACTGGGGAAGCTTAAACCGCGTTCATTGGGCCAGGCCTCAAGAATTTCAGGCATTACGCCGGCCGCGATATCTATTCTTATGGTCATGATAAAAAAAGCGCGGATGGATAGTCGTTAGTCGTTCGTCGTTAGTCGTTCGTCGTTAGTCGTTCGTCGTTAGTCGTTAGTAGAGACGGATTCCAAACCCGTCCTAATAGGAATAAGGAAGAAGTTTAAGGGCTGTGTTGCAATTCAAATTTCGTCTTTGCGAGGGAGCGAGAGCGACTGCGGCAATCTTATTAATAATACATATGCATTACTATACTTTTAGCAAATATTTACGCGAAAAATACGGGACGCGTGTACATCGGTTAAGTCTCAATGCCGGATTTTCCTGTCCTGCAAGGGAAAAGGCCAGGGCGCAAGGCGGATGTATTTTTTGTAATGAAGCAGGGTTCAGCCCGTTTTCCGGAACGGATATCTCTTTGGAAGAACAAATCGAAAGGTCAATGAAATTGTCAGCCAGGAAATACGGGGCAGAAAAATTCATTGCTTATTTCCAGAGTTCAACCAATACAAATGCTTCTCAAGACAGGTTGAAAACCGCATATGATGTTATTCGAAAATATCCGGATATAGTTGCTCTTTATATTTCGACAAGACCTGATTGTATTGATGATGCAAAACTTGACCTTATTTCCGAATATATGGATGATTATGAAGTGTGGATAGAATACGGGATACAAACTTCTCATGACAATACATTAAAAAAAATAAACAGGGGGCATACTTTTTCAGAGTCGATCAGCGCCGTAAATAAGACTTGTGCCAGAGGGATAAAAGTCGGCGGACATATTATTCTTGGATTGCCGGGTGAAAGCCGGGAGGATATGATTGTAACAGCAAAAAAATTGTCAGAAATACCTGTTGCAGGCATAAAATTACATGTTTTACATGTATTACGTGATACAAAACTGGAGGTGATGTATCGCGAGGATAAAATAAAGCTTTTAAATCAAGATCAATATGTCGCTATTGTATGTGATTTTTTGGAGTATACCAGAGCTGAATGTATTATATTCCGTGTGGTTTCTGATGCTAACAAAGATATTCTGGTTGCTCCGGATTGGATAAATCATAAAGGTATTGTTTTAAGGGACATAGAGAAAGAATTTTCCAGAAGAGGAACGCATCAGGGAGCGTCAGTTAGTCGTTAGTCGTTGGTCGTTAGTTCAGAGTAGGGGCGGGTTCCAAACCCGCCCTGATAGGAATGAGGAAAAAGGGAAAAGTTTAAGATTTTGTTATTCAGAATGTGTTGCAATTCAAATTCTGTCTTTGCGAGGGAGCGAGAGCGACCGCGGCAATCTCGATGAAAATAAAAGAAATGATTTTATTGTTATAGAGATTGCCACGCTTCTCGCATGGCTCGAAGCTCGCAAAGACAACAAGAATAGGAGCAAGAGCGACCGCGGCAATCTCGATGATAATATAGTTTACCCATAAAATTTATATTTTTATTGCTATTCGAGATTGCTTCGCCCATTTCAGGGGCTCGTAAAGACATTAGGACATTTTAATTTTTGCAAACACTATAAAAACATAGTATAATACCAATAAGGAGGTAGACTTATGACCGGAAAAATATCATTATGTCTTTTTGTTATTATTGCTTTAATGGTTATGCCGTTGGGAACAAGTTATGCAGAGAGAAAATCAGCGGCAGATTTATTGAAAGAGGGTCTTCTTGGCGCGGGAGCGGGAGCAGTAGGCGGCGCGGCTTCCGGCGCAAAAGGGGGCAATGTCTGGAAAGGAGCTTTAGCAGGCGCTGGTGTGAATATTTTAGGCGGTGCTCTTCTGGATTCTATTTCAGGAGAAAAAGTTGAAGATGTAAGGAATGTAGATACTGTGAACCCGAGAACAGCTTATTCTGACGGATATGAGGCCGGGTATGCTAATGGCTATAAAAAAGGATATATGGATGGTTTTAAAGACGGGTTAAAAGAATCTGCTATGTCAAATTAGATTATACAAGATAACAAAATAGGAACAGCGGTTATTGTTGAGTCTGTTATAGATGAAGAAAAATGACTGTTGTTCCTATTTTGTTTGTAAAGGATAATATTATGGAAGAGAAGAAGAAAAATCAAGAGGGAGCAATAAAAAAGAAAGAAATTTCTTTACTCGGATCGATGGAAAAATTTAAGGATCTTTTTGAGCAATCACCTGTCGGAATGGGGATATATGATGCTCAAGGAAAAGCTGTTGATGTAAACAAATCTTACTTGGATCTTTTCGGAGTTTCTTCTGTTTTCGAAATGCGGGCAATTAATCTTTTTAAAGCCTATAATCTTTCGAAAAAGGATATAAGGCAGATACAAGAAGGCAATGTTGTTCAAGAAGAGGTAGAGTGTAATTTTGATGCTTTGAGGTTTGAAACTTCGCGAAAAGGTATAGCCGTCTTTTTTTTGGCAGTTGCGCCTTTTTTTCGGGAGAAAGAGATTATAGGGTATATTATTCAGGTTAAGGATATAACTGATTGGAAGAAAAAGCAAAGACTCAATAAGATTCATGAGATTAGCCGGCTTATTTCCTCAATTGCGCATGAAATCAATAATCCTCTTGGAGTTATTTCTATGAGGCTCAAAGTGGCGCAGATGAAAAACATACAGGATGAGGATATAAAAAAAACCCTGGATGTGATATCCGCTCAATGCGATCTGGTTAAAGACATTATTCGCAGACTTTCACTTTATGCCCGCAGAGGTACGGATGAAAAAGTTCCTTTAGATTTGAAAATAACTTTAAGAACGGTTGTAGACAAGTTGAAAGCGCATTTTAATCGATCAAATATTGTTTTAAAACACGATATGAACGTAAATTTACCGTTGATTCTTGGCGACGAAAAACAAATGCATGAACTTTTTATGAATGTTATTCATAATTCCGCAGAGGCTATGCCGGAGGGTGGTTTTCTGTTTATAAAGGCGGTTCGTGAAAAAAGTTTTTTAAGAGTTACGATTAGAGATACCGGCAAAGGCATCGCTAAAGATGTGCTTGGACGGGTATTTGAACCTTTTTATTCGACCAAACAAAAAGGGACAGGATTGGGTTTGACCGTATGCCGGGCTATAGTACTGGAACACGAAGGGAAAATGACCTATAAGAGCAAAGAAGGAGAAGGCACAACAGTGACTATTTCACTGCCTGTTGTTTCTCACTGATCTTATGGAAAATCAATTGACAGCAGAGATATATTCACTTTCTTTCGGCGGAAGCGGTGTGGGAAAAATAAACGGTAAGATTTGTTTTGTCGAAGGCGCTCTTCCCGGAGAGAAAATCCTTTTTGATGTTATCAAAGATACTGCCAAGTATATTCAGGGGAAAACAAAAGAAATAATCATTTCTTCAAAGGATCGGATCGAGCCTGTTTGTTCTTATTATTCTGTTTGCGGAGGATGCCAAACTCAGCATATCGCATATGATAAAGAACTGTTTTATAAACAACAGCAGGTTTCAGAGATCATTGACCGTATTTCCGGAGAGAAAGGAATTGTTCCCGGGGATATTGTTCCCTCGCTTTCCTGTTATCATTACAGATCCAGCGTTACATTGCATAAAGGTAAACAAGGATACGGATTTTGCAAGAAAAACTCTTCAGATATTATAAAAATAGAAGAATGTCTTGTTGCTGAAGAGGCGATAAACAAAGCGATCAAGATGCTTGATCAAGGAAAATCCGGGGATAAAAAGATAACTTTAAAACAGGATCATAATGGCAGGGTCTGGAATTCCGGACGATATGGGGAAAGATTTTTTATCGATAATTACAGAGGGAAAGATATATATTTTTCCCCAAAAGGTTTTTCTCAGCCTAATCGGAATATCGCTGAAAAGATAACAGAAACTTTGGAGTTGTGGATAGGTGACACAGATCCGGATACAGTTTTTTTTGACGCATATTGCGGTGTCGGATTTTTCTGCTTTTTATTAAAGCAGAAATTTGCTTTAAAAGCCGGGATTGATACGGCTCGGACGGCAATAGATTGCGCCAAAACTACGGCAAAAAAACATAAAGTTAATAATATTAAATTTTATAAGGGTTGCGCGGAAGAAGTCTTTTTTGGTATTTTTAAGGATAATAAGAAAAGTAAGAATATATTATTTCTGGATCCGCCCCGTTCAGGAGTGGATCCGGTCTTTTGTGATGAGTTAGCCAAAAACAGTGAAATTGAAAGGATATATTATTTATCCTGTAATCCGCCTGTATTAGCCAGAGATATTAAAAGATTGAGGAAATACGGCATTTGGAAATTACAAAGAATCACTCCTTTTGACATGTTTCCCAGGACAAAACACATAGAGGTTTTAGCGGAATTTTTAAGAGAAAAATAAAGATCTAAGAAATGCCTGTAAGCGCCTGTTGGCGCGTTCTAGGTTCGGTTAAGGCTCTGGGTTTTAAAGTGATGCTTACATGCCGTGTCCTCCCACTGGGTTATTTTACTCAAAAACTTTTCAAGACAAGACGCTGATGTGTTTTGATTGTCGCTCAATTAATCCGTAAACTCTTTCGGGGTATGCAGTTAGATGAAGCGTCTGTGAAGTTAAAAATGCCCTTTACGATTCGTATGTTTTCATATATTATAGATATACTTTAATTATTAATCTAAGGCTTATAGACAGTTTTTACAAGGGAGAAAAAACAGCACAAAAAATAAACCACAGAGGACACATGGATAAAAATATGGTTTATGAAGATATATTTCTCAGTGTTCTCAAAATAGGTAGGATTTTTGATTGGGGTTAGGGGTAAAGAGGTTTGTTGTAAGAGGTCACAGAAAAAGATGGATCAAGGGAATGTCAGTGTTTGGCACTAAAAGATTGCTCAATGATCTCTGTGGATAATTTTTGGTTTTAACAAAGGAGAAAGACACATGTTTAGAGAAGAAATAAAAATAGTGGATTGCACGGTTAGAGACGGAGGGCTTATAAACGATCATTATTTTGATGATAAATTTGTCCGGGAAATATACAAAGCTATTTCAGCCGCGGGTATTGATTATATGGAGATAGGATACAGGTGTTCAAAAAGCATAATGTCGCCTGATAAATTCGGAAAATGGAAGTTTTGCGAGGAAGATGTTATAAAAAGAGCTATTGACGGTATTGAATCGAAAACAAAACTTTCTGTGATGGTGGATATCGGCAGGGTAGAAAAAGATGATATTCTTCCGGCGAAAGACAGTGTTATTGATATGATTCGCGTTGCGACGTATGTGAAAGACGTAGATAAAGCTATTGATCTGGTAAATGACGCGGCCGGTAAAGGGTATGAGGCTACTGTGAATATAATGGCTATTTCACGGGCGCTTGATAACGAACTTTCTGAAGCTCTGGCACAGATCGAAGAAGAATCAAAAGCAAAAGTTGTTTATATTGTCGACAGTTTTGGCGCTCTTTACTCGGAAAACATACAATATCTTGTAGGGAAATATAAAGAGTTTCTTAAAACAAAAGAAGCAGGCATGCACGCGCATAATAACCAGCAATTGGGATACGCGAATACTATTCAGGCTATAATAGAGGGTTGTAATTATGTGGACGCGACTATTTACGGTATAGGAAGAGCGGCCGGTAATTGTCCTCTTGAACTTTTGATGGGTTTTCTTAAGAATCCTAAATTTGATCTAAGACCTATTCTTGATGTCATAAGCAAAGAATTTATTCCGATGCGGGAAAAAATAGAATGGGGATATCTTATCCCTTATGCTATAACCGGTATGTTTAACGAACATCCAAGAGCGGCTATGGCGCTTAGACAGACAGCTGAGAAAGATAATTATCTCGAGTTTTATGAAAGCATGTCAGCGATGGAACTGGAGTAGCCTGTGGGCTTGATAATTAGATGCACACAGATGGTATAATTGGGCTTAATAGATAGATACACACAGATAAGATGGGATTCACGCAGATGGTAGGGGTTTGATTTATCAAACCCGTGATAATAATCAGATATCTCAAGAACATGAAATCGAAAATAAGAGTGATTATCACGAGCAAAATCTGGCAGTTTTGGGCATGATGAATCATGCCCCTACGGATTGGATGTTAATGAAGAATTCTAAAATAACCTTAGGAAAGATTGTTCGTTATTTTAAAGCACGAACATCAAAAATAATACATGATTCTATTATGGAAAATTTTAAATGGCAAAGGTCATTTTATGATCATATAATAAGAAATGATAGGGCGCTAAATAATATTCGTGAATATATAATTAATAACGTAGAAAAATGGGATGATGATACAAATAATATTAAAAATTATCAATCAAATAACATAATATCGGGCATGATGAATCATGCCCCTACAAAATAAATAAAACCCGAATTTTATTTTTACATACGACATACTAACTACATGAATATAAACGAATTCAAAAAATTACCGCTCATGGGGATCATTAGAGGGATAACTCTTGAGAAAATTGAACCTCTTTTAGAAGCTGTTATCAAAGCAGGCCTTAAGACCATAGAAGTTACAATGAACACGCCGAATGTTTTAAACACAATTTCAAAAGCATGTGATATATCAAAAGGGCGTATTAGTATTGGCGCAGGGACAGTGCTTTCCGGCGAAGACGCGCAAAAGGCCGTAGATGCGGGCGCTGAATTTATTGTTTTACCCTGTTTAGTTCCGGATGTTGTCAATTTTTGCGCTAAAAAGAATATTCCGGTTTTTCCCGGAGCGTTTACTCCTCTAGAAGTATATAACGCGTGGGAAGCCGGGGCATCAATGGTTAAGGTTTTTCCTTCAGGGATGTTCGGTCCGCGGTATTTGAAAGAGTTAAAAGGGCCTTTTGATAAAATAAAGTTAATGGCAGTAGGAGGCGTGCGGCCTGATAATATTGCCGAATATTTTGATAATGGCGCGGATGCGGTTGCTTTTGGAGCCGGTATTTTTAAAAGGTCTTGGCTGGATTCAGGAAACTATTCAGCGATAGCGAACCTGGTATCAGCGTATGTGTGTAAATGTTCAAGGTGTGCCGCGCCGGCTTAAAAGTGCTTTTATTATGTCCGATGTTATTGGATCCGATCATTGTCCTATAGGGATTAATATTGAATGAATATTTGTAGAACAGCTAAACAGAAAATAGTTTATTTGTATGTTTAAATACATGAAATATATCAGACAGAGTGTTACTTATTTTTTTGTTGCTTTTTGTTTTATGTTTGTTGCGGGATGTTCTTTTCAAAAAGAAGTTAACGCGGAAAAACTTGGCGCGGGAGCGGCAATTGCGGTAGAAACCAAGAGCGGAATAATTTTATTTAAGAGAAACGCTGACAAAAGATTTCCCCCGGCTTCAACGGCTAAAGTGATGACAGCGATTATTGCGATTGAAAGACTTCCTCTTGATACGGAGATAACGCCTTCACCTAACTCGTTGGCTGTGGAACCTTCCAAAGCCGGGCTTAAGGAGGGAGTAAATTATAAACTGGAGGATCTTTTAGCCGCGCTTCTTATAAAGTCAGCTAATGACGCGGCAGTAGCTATAGCTGAAAAAATAGCGGTATCTGAAGAAAAGTTTGCCGGTTTAATGAATCGAAAGGCTTTTCAGCTAGGTATGTATAATACGCGGTTTGCTACAGCTTCCGGGTTACCTTCGGGAGTTAAAGACAGCCAATATACGACTGTAAAAGATCTCGCGAAGATGATGAAGTATGCTTCTAAATATAGATTTATTATAGAGATGATGTCTAACCCGGATAAATATATATCCGGTAGTGACGGCCAAAAAATATATTTGAGGACGCATAATCAGACACTTTTAAGGGGAAAAGAAAAAGCATGGGGTAAGACAGGGTTTACTCGGGAGGCGAAACGTACTTTTGT
Source organism: Candidatus Omnitrophota bacterium (assembly GCA_043823005.1). GTDB lineage: Bacteria > Omnitrophota > Gorgyraeia > Tantalellales > Tantalellaceae > JBDRBG01. The sequence goes on along the minus strand of JBDRBG010000095.1, from coordinate 20,278 downwards.
GGGAATAGAACCGGCATATGGGTCACGTATTATCTTTGCTTTACTGTATTCAGATGATTTGTGGAATGATATTTCTGTCTTGAAAATAAAAGGGATTGAGCTGGTTCAGGCGAGACAGGATCTTGTTTCTGAGAGAGGCGTTTTATATAAAGCTTTTGATTGGCTGAGGAGAGATAAAATATAGTAGTCGTTAGTCGTTGGTCGTTTGTCGTTAGTTATTCGGTTGACAGTTGACGGTTAGTTGGTTGATAGTTAACGGTCAACCAACTAACTATCAACCGTCAACGAAATACGTCTTTGCGAGGGAGCTAGAGCGACCGCGGCAATCTGTTAAAAAAGAAAGAAATTATGAAGAAAAAACTTTCAGTTGCTTTTTTGTGGCATATGCACCAGCCTATGTATAAGGATCTGGTTACGGAAAAATATTTTCTTCCGTGGGTAAGACTGCATTCCACTTATTCTTATCTGGACATGGCATCCAGCCTTGAAGAATTTCCCCTCGTTAAAGTAACTTTTAATTTTACGCCTTCGCTTTTGTGGCAGCTTAAGGATATAGCAGATTCGGATCATATTGATGATGAATTTCTGCTTTTAACGGAAAGAGATCCTAAAGACCTTATTGAAGATGAGAAGATATTTATACTGAAGAACTTTTTTTCCTGTGACATGGAACGCGCGATATTGACCTCTGAGAGATACAAACAGCTTTTAGGTGAAAGAGGAGAGAATATATCTTCAGATCGAATAAAACATAAAGCGAGATCTTTCAGTGATAAAGATCTGCGCGATTTGCAGGTTCTGTTTAATCTTGCGTGGTGCGGATTTACTTTAAGAGAAAAAGACGGATTTATTCGGGAACTTGTAAAAAAAGGGGAAGGTTATACTGAAGCGGAAAAAAAGATTCTTTTAAAAAAACAGAAAAAAACAGTCGCTTCTATTATCCCGCTATATAAAGATCTTCAGGATCAGGGCAGGATAGAAATATCAACGTCACCTTTTTATCATCCCATACTGCCGCTTCTTTGCGGAATGAAAGAGGGCGCGGATTTTACTGAAGACGCTGAAGCTCAGATAAGAAAGGCGGTGGATCTTTATAGCGAAATATTCGGAAGGGTACCAAAGGGTATGTGGCCTCCTGAAGGAGGCGTAAGTCCTCAAATAATTTCTCTTTTAAGTGACGCGGGTATTAAATGGATGGCTGCGGATGAAGGAATTGTAATAGAATCTTTTAAAGGAGAAAATATTCCCAGGGAGCGGCTTATTTATCGAGCTTTTAATGCCCGTAAGGAGGGTAAGGGGATAGATGTTGTGTTTCGGGATATAAATCTTTCAAATGCCGTAAGTTTTAGATACAGCCGGATGAAAGCGCGTAAAGCGGCAGAAGAGTTAGTGCATGATATCAGGGGGATTTACAGGACAGTTTGTTTTTGCGGGGAAGATTCGATAGCCGCGATTATATTGGACGGAGAAAATCCCTGGCCTTATTATGAGAACAGCGGGAAAGATTTCATCTTTGAGATTTATGACCGTTTGTCAAAAGAAAAAGATGTGAAGCTTGTTACTATGAGTGAATTTTTTGAACAAGGACGGGACAGGAAGACTATAGATAATCTTTTCAGCGGATCCTGGATAGACCGTAATTTTAATAAATGGATAGGGTCTCCTCAAAAAAATAAAGCATGGGAACTTTTGCAGAATGCGAGAAAAGATCTTTTGTCTATGCCGCCTTGTGATGAAAAAGCTCTTGAAGAATTGTATATAGCCGAAGGAAGTGACTGGTTCTGGTGGTATGATGATTTTGGAAACGAATTAAATTTTATGTTTGATGAGCTGTTCCGCAGGCACCTAAGGAATATTTATGATATCGCGGGTAAAAAGGTTCCGGATGTATTGAAAAAATCTATACCTGTTTCACATGGTATGCGTGATATAGAAAAAGCCGGAGTGCCTTTAGAAATGGCCGGGATGATGAAGGTTGTTATGGTTTCTTCCGAAGTTTTTCCTTTTGCCAAGACCGGAGGTTTGGCTGATGTTAGCGGAAGCCTGCCAAAAGAACTTGCTTCATTGGGATGTGAAGTAAGTGTTTTTATGCCTTTTTATAAATGTGTAAAAAAAAGCGGGGTCAGGCTGAAAAAAGTAAAAAAGGGTATAAAGGATCAGTTCCTGGGGAAATTAGCTTGTTTTGATCTTTATGAGTATCGTGATTCAGGCGTTACGTTCTATTTTATTGAACATACTAAATATTTCAACAGAGACGGCCTTTATGGAACCGCTGACGGAGATTATCCGGATAACGCTTTAAGGTTCAGCTTTTTTTCAAAAGCAGTATTAGTCGCGCTCAAAACATTGGGGGTTAAGCCGGATATTATACATTGCAACGATTGGCCCTCAGCGCTAATTCCTTTTTATCTTAAGTTTATTTTCGCGGATAACGCGTTTTATAAAAACATTAAAACTCTTTTTACCATACACAATATGGCATATCAGGGTATTTTCAATAAAAGCTTTATGCCGAAAATGGGAATACCGGATAGATTTTTCAATATGAACGATTTGGAATTTTACGGAAGAATAAACCTTATGAAATCAGGTATACTTTATTCGGATACCGTCAGTACGGTAAGCCGAAGTTACGCGAAAGAGATAATGACTCCGGAATATGGGGCAGGGCTGGACGGATTATTAAGAACGAGGAAAGAAGCGGTCTATGGGATACCAAATGGGGTGGATTACGGTGTGTGGAGTCCGGAAAACGATAAATTTATAAAAGTTAATTTCAGCGCAAAAGAACCTGACAAAAAAACAGAATGTAAAAAAGATATTATTAAGTATACCGGACTTTCTCTTTCGGATCGGGCGCCTTTACTTGGAAGCGTTACAAGACTCGCGGAGCAGAAAGGAATGGATTTGGTCGCTGAGATAACGAAAAAGATTGTTAGTCTGGGAGCGGGTATGATTATACTCGGTACGGGTAATGAATATTATAACAAGATGTTTTTGAATCTTGAAAAAAAATATCCCGGAGCAGTATATGTATGTAATGATTTTAACGATGAATTGGCGCATAAAATCGAAGCCGGATGCGATATTTTTCTCATGCCGTCCAGATATGAACCCTGCGGACTTAATCAGATGTACAGTATTAAATACGGCACTATTCCTGTGGTAAGAGCTACGGGCGGGCTTGATGATGTGATTGTTGATTTCGATGAAGACAAAGATAAAGGTAATGGCTTTAAGTTTGGTCCTGCGACTAAAGAGGCGCTTTTAGAAGCCGTAGAAAGAGCGCTTTTTTCTTATCAGGATAAAGAGAAATGGAACAGGATCATGCGGCAGGCGATGTCATATGATTTTTCATGGCATGTCTCAGCTGAAAAATATGTAAAATTATATAGGAAAATAGTGTTTGGAGATTGATTAGTCGTTAGTCGTTGGTCGTTCGTCGTTGGTCGTTCGTCCAGAGTTGGGGCGGGCCTTGTGTGTCATGTTTAATAGGGACGTCACCCATTTGTTGAAAAGCAAAAAGTCAGATGAGATTATCACACCGCTCGCATGGCTCAGGGCTCGCAATGACAGAATTTTTTCTGTCATTACGAGGAGGAAAGGATCGACGACGCGGGCCGCCAGAGGCGGATCCGTTCAACCTGCCTCTGGCGGGCCTTCGGCGGACAATCTGAAAAGAAGAGATTTATTTTCTGGCAAACTATACGCTATGCGCTAAACGCTATACGCTAATAAAAGGAGCAAAACATGAAAACGGATTTTGCCATGGTGATACATTTTCATCAGCCTGTTGGAAATTTTGATCATGTAATTAAAAGGGCTTGTGACAGATGTTACAGGCCTTTTCTGGAAAAGCTGAGAGAATACCCCGATATAAAAATGAGTTTTCATTTTACGGGATGTCTTTTGGAGTGGCTGGAAGAGAATGACTCTACGATTATAGATATGATTAAAGAGATGATTCTCAACGGACAGATAGAGATGATAAGCGGCGGTTTTTATGAGCCTATTATACCTTCGATTCCGAGATTAGACGCGCTTGGACAGATAAAGATGCTTAATGATTATATAGAACACAATTTATGTTTTGCTCCAAAAGGCGCGTGGATTGCTGAACGCGTGTGGGAACCGCACATGGCCTCTCTTTTGTATGATGCCGGAATAAAATATATTATATTAGATGATACTCATTTTTTGTATTCCGGTCTTCTGAAAAACAAGACATATGGCTATTACATTACCGAGGATGACGCGAAACAAGTGGCAGTTTTTCCTTCGGATAAAGTGTTGAGGTATTATATCCCTTTTAAGGAGCCTTTCGAATGTATGGAATATATGAAAAAAATACGCGCTGATCAGCCGAATGCTTTATTTATTTATGGTGATGACGGAGAAAAATTCGGGGAATGGCCGGGTACCTATAAATGGGTGTTTGAAGAAAAATGGCTGGAAAACTTTTTTGATGAGTTGACGGCAAATAGCAGTTGGTTGAATACTGTTAAGATGTCTGACTGTCTCGAAAAGAGGCTTTCAGAAGGGAAAATTTATTTATCGACTTCTTCATATGAAGAAATGCTTGAATGGTCGTTACCTCTTGAAGGGCAAAAATATTTTAAAAGAGTGAAAGAAGATATAAAAAATTCAGGGAAAGAAGAATTTTATAAACCTTTTTTGCGCGGCGGGTTTTGGCGGAATTTCATGAGTAAATATCCTGAATCGGATCATATGAATAAAAAAATGATTTATGTCAGCGGTAAGCTTAAAGAGCTTAAGGAGACTGTAAAAGAAGAAGACCATAGTATATACAAAGAGGCGGAAAAAGAACTTTTTAAGGGGCAATGTAACTGTGCTTATTGGCACGGAGTGTTTGGAGGGTTATATCTTTTTCATTTGAGAAAAGCAATATATGATCATCTTATAAAAAGTGAAAGCTTTATAGATGAGATCCGACATAAAGGGGAAGATTTTTGTGAGGCAAGAGTATTTGATTTTGACGCGGACGGAAAGGACGAAGTTGTGTTTGAAAACAAAAGTTTAGCCCTGTATTTTTCCCCTTTTAAAGGCGGCGTATTAAGTGAATTGGACTCGAAAGAATTATGTCACAACTTTATCAACACGCTTTCCCGGAAGGAAGAAATTTATCACTCTAAGATAAAAGAAAAACTGGATCAGGAAGAAATAGAAGACGGCGTTAAGACCATACATGATGATATGAAACAGGGTGATACTCAATTAAAAGGACATTTGTATTATGATCGATATAATCGCTACAGCCTGAGAGATCATTTTATAGGAAATGATGTTGATATGACCGCGTTTTCACGCTGTGAGTATGATGAAAAAGGAGATTTTGCGAACGGGATCTATGAATTTGACGTTAAAAAATCAGGGCAAGAGACTTTCTTGACAATGGAAAGAGAGGGTAGAGTTTCAGGTAAAAGAGTTCTTGTCAGAAAAGATATAAAATTCCCACATAGTATAATAAATGTTTTTGAGGTTAGTTATATGATAAGACTGTTAGATGCTGGGATGATTGATCTTAATTTTGGATCTGAATTTAATGTTACAATGCCTGAGGCGGATTCTGAAAAGTATTCATTGGTTTTGGACGGAGAAAAAAAACGCGCTAATCCGGGAACAATGTTGCAGGAAAAGAATATAAGAAAAACAGAAATAAGAGATATGGATACAAAACTTTGTTTTCAGATGGAACTAAGCAGAAAATGTGATTTATGGTTTTTTCCAGTAAAAACTGTTTCGCAGTCAGAACGTTCGTATGAACTTAATTATCAGAGTTCTGTTATTTTCCCTCATTTTAAGATAAAATTGCGGAAGAATAAAGAGGTGAATATGGGAATAGCGGTTAGCATAGTGAACGGTGATCAATAGGCGTTCGTCGATTGTTGATGAGGGTTGGTAATGATGCGGGGAACAAGGTCGTGCCAGAGGTCGGGCAGACAGGGACAGGTTTTTTGTAAACGCGTCTTTGCGAGGAGCAAGAGCGACGCGGCAATCTCAATTTTTGTTTTTACGTAAAATGTAAATTTTTCAATAATACTATTATTTCTATCGAGATTGCCGCGTCGGCTCTCTGAGCCTCCTCGCAAAGACAAGAAGGTGTCTTTGCGAGGGAGCAAGAGCGACCGCGGCAATCTGAACTGAAAAAAATAATAGAAGATATCTTTTCTTTGTTATATTATTGCGGTATAATTACAGTTAATTATTCAATGTATAAGGAGCGAAAATGGCAGGATCAAACATTTCTGATGGTATAAAAGGTAAGGCCTGTTTTGATGAACGCGAGTCTAATGTGCCGGCAGGATACGGAGATAATAAAATAGTTTTAATGGCAAGGGATCCCTGGACTCTTTATGCTTATTGGGAAATAAGAGAAGATGTCGAGACTGGATTAAAACGCGGAATAGTTGACAGGGGCCTTGTTCCGCAAAAAAGCATTTTACGGCTTTATGACATTACAAAAAATGTTGAAGTTTCTTCCGCTAAAATAACCCGTGAATTAGAATTAAAGAATTTTTCCCGTAGTTGGTATATTAATGGATTGTCCGCTGAAAGGCACTGGCTTCTCGATATCGGTATAGTTTGCACAACAGGAGAATTTTTTTGTCTTGCCCGCTCAAACGTCGTTTGTTCGCCGGCCGATAGAATGTCGGATATATGTGATGAAGAATGGATGTGTCCGGCTGATTTGTATTATAAAATGTTTGCTGTCGCGGGCGGATATGATATAGGGAAAAGTTCATTAGAGATTAAAGGACTTATAGATAAACATCTGGCTGACTGGCGTTCTTCCGGAGGCATGAGTTCGGAAAGTTTCTGGTCCGCGGATTTGTTTGACAATAAAAGGAAAAAAGAATGACACAAGGATATTTAGCTCTTGTTTTGCACGCGCATTTACCATTTGTACGCCATCCTGAACATGAAAGTTTTTTGGAAGAAACATGGTTTTTCGAAGCTATTACAGATACATATATACCGCTCATTGATGTTTTTGACAGACTTATTGATGATGGAGTCGATTTTCGTATAACTGTATCATTAAGCCCGACCCTTATTAACATGCTTAAGGATCCATTGCTTATAAACAGATATAAGAGGCACCTGGATAAATTGATAACTCTGGGCGAGTTGGAGGTTGAAAGAACACGTTCTGATGAAAGAATCAATAAACTTGCTTTTATGTATCTGAAGAGATTCCGGAGGGTGAGACACGTATTTTTTGATAAATATCAGAGCAATATACTTCAGGCGTTTAAAAAATTTCAGGATCTGTGTAAAGTAGAGGTGATTACGTGTTGTGCTACGCACGGTTATCTTCCGCTTATGAATCTTCACAGGAACGCTATCAGGGCTCAGGTCAAAATAGCCGTTGATACATATAAAGAGGTATTTGGGAAAGTGCCTAAAGGTATATGGCTTCCGGAATGCGGATATCATCCGGGGCACGATGAGATACTTTCTGAGTTTGGTATACGTTATTTCTTCGTCGAAACACACGGAATATTATTCGGTTCACCCAGACCAAGATATGGGATTTACAGTCCGTATGTGTGCAAGTCCGGTACTGCTGTTTTTGGAAGGGATATGGAAAGTTCAAAAGCCGTGTGGAGCTCAAAAGAAGGATATCCCGGAGATTATAATTACAGAGAGTATTATCGCGATATAGGCTTTGATCTTGATATGGATTATATAAAACCTTTTATAAATCCATGCGGGACGCGTTTGCATACAGGCATAAAGTATCACAGGATAACCGGAAAAGATAATTATAAGGATATTTATGACAGAGATTCGGCATTAGAGACCGCGGCTTCACATGCGGGAAATTTTATGTTTAACAGAGAAAAGCAGGCGGAATATCTATCATCAATAATGGATAGGACCCCTATAATTGTTTCACCTTATGACGCGGAATTGTTCGGGCACTGGTGGTTTGAAGGCCCTGAGTGGCTTGAATCTTTATTGCGCAAAATACATTTTGACCAACAGGCAATCGCTACATTGACACCCGGTATGTATCTTGATATCTATGATAAATATCAGGTAATAACGCCGTCTATGTCCAGTTGGGGATATAAAGGATATAGTGAAGTATGGCTGGATGGTTCAAATGATTGGATATACAGACATCTTCATAAGATAGCCGAAATAATGGAAGATGCCGCGGGAAGATATAAGCACACGTCCGGGGTTGAAAAACGGGCGCTTAATCAGATGAGCCGGGAACTTTTACTTGCTCAGTCCAGCGACTGGGCGTTTATAATGAAAACCGGGACTTTTTCCGAATACGCGGTTAACCGGACCAAGGAACACATTATAAATTTTTTAAATATTTATCAGCAATTGCAGGACAACCGTATCGATGAAGGGTCTTTGAGGCACATAGAAAACAAATATAATGTTTTTGAAAATATAGATTGCAGTATTTATGCGAAAAAGTAATGCGCATAAAAAAGACACTGTGACTGTTTGCAAGACATAAAAAGGAGGTGTGGGAATGATTAAGGCTATCAGGGGATTAGGAAAGAAAACTTCTAAGAAGAAGGCGGCGTCGTCTTCTTCCAAAGGAAAAACTTCGGAAAGAATGAGCTCGGCAGAATGGGGTTCGCTTATAGCAAAGAAAGCTTATGATATTTTCGAGAACCGGGGTTATGCTCATGGTAATGATCAGAAGGATTGGTATGAAGCGGAAAAAGCCATTATGAAAAGCTTTCATATTAAGAAGAAACTATGGTAAGTCAGATAAATGATGGAAGATAGTTTTAGGAATCGAAAAAGATATTTATGATGAGGGGTAAGATGTAAATATTTATTTGTATTTTTAAAAATATTAAAATATTTCCAACTTGGGAATTAAGTTTATGAAAGCAGTACTTTGTGTTATTCTTGGCGGCGGCAGGGGGTCACGTCTTTATCCTTTGACTAAAGAACGATGTAAACCTGCCGCTCCTATTTTCGGCAAATACCGGTTAATAGACATACCTGTAAGCAATTGTCTTAATTCCGGATTTAACCGCATTTATATCCTCACTCAATTTTTATCAGAGTCCTTGAATAAACATATTAATCGTACATATAAGATGGATTCTTTGACCAAGGGGTTTGTCGAGATTATGGCAGCCGAGCAGTCTATGGAAGATACCGATTGGTTCCAGGGAACAGCCGATGCAGTAAGAAGGTGTCTAAAACATTTCAATCATCCGTCAATCGAATATATTTTTGTTTTGTCCGGGGATCAATTATATAAAATGGATCTGGGAGAGATGTACCGGCACCATAAAGAAAAGCAGGCGGAAATAACAGTAGCGTGTAATTATGTGAACGAGAAAGATGTTTCAGGCCTGGGAATAATGGGGATGGACGATTCTTCTAGAGTTACCCGGTTTATGGAAAAACCCGCGTCAGTGGAAAGCATAAAAGGATTTGCGGTAAAAAAAGGTGAAAAGGAATATTATCCGGGTTCTATGGGGATATATTTGTTTAACAAACAGACATTGATTAATCTTTTGACCAGAGACAAGAGCATAGATTTCGGACGGGAGATAATTCCGGCGGCAATTAAGACAAATTTTACTTGCGCGTATCTTTTTGACGGATATTGGCGGGATATCGGTACAATAAAAAGTTTTTATGACGAAAATCTGTTGTTGACGGAATCTATGCCTCCGCTTGACATGTTTGATGAAAACTGGCAGATATATACCAGGACGCGTTATTTGCCGCCGGCTAAATTTGAAGACGGGAATATTCTGAAAAGTATTATTTCCGAGGGCGCGATAGTGCTTTCGGCTAAGATAGTACATTCGATAATAGGGTTGAGATTTAGAGTGGATACGGGTTCACTCCTTGAAGATACTATTGCTATGGGCTGTGATTATTATGAAACAGTAGAAGAAATGAAAGAAAAGAAGGCTAGAGGCATTCCCGCGCTTGGTGTCGGGAAAAATTGTCATATACGAAAAGCGATTTTGGATAAAGACGTGAGAATAGGGGATAACGTAAAAATAATAAACGAAAAAAATTTGGATCATTTTGACGGAACTAATTATTTCATACGAGACGGGATCGTGATAGTGACCAAAAATTCCATAATTCCTTCCGGAACGGTTATATAGTCGTTAGTTGTTAGTCGTTCGTCGTTCGTCGTTCGTCGTTAGCAGGGGGTGCGAACCGCCGATTTTTATTTTCATTTTAACTGTCAATTAAGGCTGTGTCATAATACACCTTTTGTCTTTGCGAAGGAGCAAGAGCGACCGCGGCAATCTGCATGGAAGAGATATAACAAAAAAGTGTAAACTTTTTCAGGACGATACAATACACATTTGAATATATTGTATTTATATACGAAATAGAAAGGATTTATCGATGAAAGTTCTTGGTATATGCGCAAGTCCCAGGAAAGATGGCAATACAGAGATTTTGCTTGAAAAACTTTTTGCGGGAGCAAGGATGTCCGGAGCTGAGACTGAAAAGCTGAATTTAAGGGACTTGAACATAGCTCCATGTTGTGAAGGCGAATATGACAATGTGGATGATGAAGGTTTTTCTCTTGTACATGATGATATGCAATTGATCTTTAAAAAAATTCAGGAAACAGATATTTTAATCGCGGCAACACCTATATTTTTCGGAAGTATTTCAGCTCAGATGAAAACAATGGTAGATCGGTTTCAATGTGTATGGCTCGCGAGAAATATACTTCATAAAGAGTTGTTTGACAAAAAAAAGAAAGGTGTGTTTATTTCGGTTGAGGCTACGCAAAGACAGGATTTTTTTGATAATGCAAGGGCTGTTATAAAGAATTTTTTTGCTACAATAAATGTTTCTTATGAAAAAGAGCTCTTTTGCGGCGGAGTAGATAAAAAAGGGGCAATACTTGATAAAACGGAGATATTGCAAGAGGCTTATGAAGTGGGACGAATGATCAGCACGTCGTTGGTTGTTGGTCGTTAGTAGGAGCCCTCTTCGAGGGGTAACAAACAGTAGTTTGTTAGTCGTAGTTTGTAGATATAAGGGGTGGGCGTGCCCGCCCTAAAAAAGGTTGAAAAAACACTAAACGCTAAAAACTAAATCCTAAATAAATTCAAACTTTCAAAAACAAAAATATAAAACTATGGAGGCAGCTGTTTTTTGATTTGAAGCTTGGAGTTTTTAATTTATTTAGAGTTTAGGGTTTAGGATTTAGAGTTTTTTTGTTGTTGCGAGGAGGCCTTCGACAGATTCAGGGCATAACAAACTTTTTCTAATTACAAACGACTAACGACTAAAAATAAAGGAGGTTGAGTAAGAAAATGAGTTCATGCGCGAGATGTGAAGCAAGCTGCTGTAGGTATTTTGCCCTGGAAATTGATACTCCCAGAAGTAAAACGGATTTTGAAAATATCAGATGGTATCTTGCGCATAAAGATGTTGCGGTTTTTGTAAATAAAAAAAAGTGGCATTTAGAGATAACGAGTGAATGCAGGTATTTAGGGAAAGATAACAAATGCCGTATATATAGTAAAAGACCTTTGATTTGCAAGGAACATAGTGTGAATAACTGTGAATTTCATTCTAATGATTTTGAACATGAGCATATGTTTTCTAGTCTGGAACAGCTTGATGAATATATTAATAAAAGGTTTAAGAAGCGGAAGTGTAAACGGCTGGAGAGTGATAGTCGTTAGTCGCATTGGTCGTTAGTTGTTAGACGGAGATTGCCGCGGTCGCTCTTGCTCCCTCGCAAAGACGGAGGGAGAGTGTCGCGCTCCTCGCAAGGGGTTTGGAGCTCGCAAAGACGGAAAAAGCGAAAGCGCCCCATCTGTCTTTGCGAGGAGGCCGTAGGCCGACGCGGCAATCTCGATTAATATAAGCGAGTTGGAAAATATTAACTCAACATTACAAAAAATCATGAAAATATTAAAAAAAATAAATCTAATTTTTTTAGTGTCAATTCTTATTATAAGTTTCGGGTTATTTCTTTTCTTTCGTCCTGAAACAGCGAATAAGATCGAACTGCTTTTTTTTATAATAATGGCGCTTTTTAGCGCGGGTTTCTTTTTTGTGTGGAAAACTTGTGAAGAAAAAGTAAAAGAAGCGATGAAAATAAAAGCGGAGTTTATTTCAATGGTTTCTCATGAATTAAGGACACCTTTAACCGCTATAAAAGAAGGCATAAGCATTGTGGAAAACGAAGCCGCGGGAAAAATAAAAGCCGAACAGAAAGAATATCTTTCTATCGCAAGAAGAAATGTGGACCGCCTGGCCGGGCTTATAAACAATGTTCTGGATTTTCAAAAACTTGAGGATGGTAAAGTCAAGTTTATGATGAGATCGGGGGATATTAATGATGTAGTTCGTGAAGTTTATGCGGCTATGCGTTCTAGCGTGGAAAAGAAAGGGTTGACCTTTTCGTTTGAGGTGTCTGACGGGCTTCCTTTACTTAAATTTGATAGGGATAAAATTGTCCAGGTAATAACTAATCTTGTGAGTAACGCTCTTAAGTTTACGGATAAAGGCCGCATTAAAATAATTACTGCTATGCACGGTAAAAGAGCGGTTAAGGTTTCGGTAGAGGATACCGGAATGGGAATGAAAGAAGAAGATATCAGTAAAGTATTTCATAAATTTGAACAAATAGGCGATGCTAATGAGAGGCGTACGGGCGGAACAGGGTTGGGGCTTGCGATATCAAAAGATATTGTGGGAAAACATAAAGGCAGGATCTGGGCAGAGTCAGAATTAGGACAGGGGGCTATTTTTTCGTTTACGCTTCCGGCGCATTCAATAGAATGCTAAAATAAAAGTACGAAAACAGACCCGGATTAAACCGCCGGAATAGTGAATGGATTTATTTTGAAAGATTTCTCAGTGTTCTCTGTGGTTAATGTTTAGCGCGGTGTTTAAGCTAAAAGGAGGCGATGTGGCAAAAAAGGTTTTAGTCGTGGACGATGAAAAAGATATCTTAAAAATTGTTTCGTTCCGGGTCAGCAGTATGGGCCATAATGTTACAACAGCGGTCAACGGCCGGGAAGCTTTGGATTTAATATATAAAGAAAAATTTGATCTTATAATGCTGGACCTTCGCATGCCTATAATAGACGGATATGAAGTGTGCCGTACAATCAAGAACGATGAAAAATATAAAAACATTCCTGTCATTTTACTTACGGCAAGTTCTATCGGTAAGATAGAAGAAAGAACAAAGGATTATAAAGCGGATGGATATCTTATAAAACCTTTTGTATGGGAAGAATTACAGGAAAAAGTTAATGAATTCTTAACGTAGGGGGGTAATGGTGGACGAAAAATATCTTAATTGTAGATGATGAGCAGGATGTTTTGTCTGTTTTAGATAAAAGACTTTCCGATGCCGGTTAAGGTGTTTTAAAAGCGGAAAGCGGGGAAGACGCTGTATTTATGGCTAGGAAACACCATCCTACCCGCCTCTGGCTGGATCTGGAATATGTATTTTTCACATCATAGCACCGATTTTTATTTTTCGTCATTGTGAGGAGGCGCCAAACGACGATGCGGCAAACTTCCTGTCGTTTTTGCGAGGAAGAGCAAGAGCGACCGCGGCAATCTTTTCCTCGTCTTTGCGAGGAAGCAAGAGCGACCGCGGCAATCTCTTTTTGTTTTTCTCCGTCTTTGCGAGCGCAGCGAAGCAATCTCTATAAAAATATTATGTTTATTAAGTTTGCCGCGTCGCTCTAGCTCCCTCGCAAAGACAAAATTTGAATTGCGACTTGAAAGACAAGATGCTTTACTCCCAAAAGTGTTACCTGATTTGTGAGCATATACACGTGTCCATGAATTTTCCTTATTTTTCTCAAAAAAAGTGTTTTTTTGAGAAAAATAAGGTAGACTTATTATGCATTACATACGATAATGCCGGCGATTTTGTGAAAATTAAAGATTAAACGAAAAGATTAAACGAAAGGCGCAAGAAAATGTTATCTGATCTTTTTTCAACAGCTCATCATAAATCAGGCGGTTTGCTTATAGTAGTACGGGAATGTTTAGCTATTGTGCTTGGCGGGACTACCGGTTCTGTTAATGAACGACAAAAACATTTTTTAAAAATGGCGGAAAAAACCGTGGAAAAACTGACTAAATTGATAAATGAAGTATTTGATCTTCAGCAGTTGGCAGAGGGCAGAATGGAGTTTTATATGAAGTCTAACGATATTAACGATGTTGTGAAAGAGGTGAAGAAAAAAACAGTTTCTACCGCGGAAAGAAGCGATGTGCATTTTGTGGATAATCTTAATTATGATTTGCCAAAAACCTTGTTTGACAGGGATAAAATAAAATGGATAATATCAAACCTCATTACAGACGCGTTTGAAGCGACTGAAAAAGGAAGTGTTACTGTTACGACTAAAAAGGTAAAGAATCAGATACAGGTGACAGTTCAGGATACGGGTAAAGGACTGAAACAAGCGACAGTAACACATCTTTTAAACGATTCGGAAAGCCTGGAAGACGAGGAGAAAGGTGAAATGGATGAAATAGGTCTTGATCTTACTATTTCAGAGCGGATAATTGAAAAACATAAAGGAAAATTCTGGGCAGAAACCGAATTGGGAAAAGGCTCGGCGTTTCATTTTACCCTTCCGGTTAAAAGTAAATAATAGAGTCGTTAGTCGTTCGTCGTTCGTCGTTAGTCGTTAGTCGTTCGTCGTTAGTAAGAGATTGCCACGGTACTTGCTTAGCTCGTGCCGTGGCAATGACAGGTAATATTTCGTCATTGCGAGCTGCGAGCCAAGCGAGCGGTGTGGCAATCTAATTTCTGCAACCATCCACCAACTAACCGTTAACTGTCAACCGATAATATCTGTGAGAATCTAACTATAAAGCCCTATTGTTTCTAAAAATTATTTCTATTTTTCCTCTCAGTATGTTAAAATAATCCAGTTCTAATCGGTAGTTTTAAGTCATTATATTATTAATAGTTTCAAAGGATGGTGTGATATGAGCGGTATTTTTGGGGTAGTATCTCAGGGTAAGTGCACGGAGATTTTGTTGTATGGGACGGATTATCATTCGCATTTAGGGACAGAATACGGAGGTATAGCTGTACTGGGGGAAAAGTTTCAGCGGCAAATACACAATATCAGTCAAAGCCAGTTTAAATCTAAATTTTATGAGGATTGCAGAAAGATGCAAGGGAATAAAGGCATAGGGGTTATAAGTGATAGTAATGAACAGCCGATATTTCTTAATTCAAAATTCGGGCCTTTTTGTATTATAACAAACGGACTTATAGAAAATGCTGATGAACTCAGCCGGGAACTTTTAAAAAAGAACATCTCTTTTAGTGAGATGAATCAAAAGGTAGTTAACATAACGGAACTTATAGCTAAACTGATAACGCAAGCTGATGATCTGATCCAGGGGATAGAGGGGGTATTTGATGTTATAAAAGGGTCCTGTTCGCTTTTACTTCTTAACAAAGACGGAATATACGCGGCTAGGGACCGTTGGGGGTATACGCCTCTTATTATCGGAAAACGTGATGATGCCTGGGCAATTACTTCAGAAACCGCGGCTTTTCCTAATAATAAATTTGAAGTGGTGAAAGACCTTGGCCCGGGTGAAATAGTTTTAATTACAGAACAGGGGTTAACGTCTAAAAAAAGCGCCGATCAGGATCAACAGATTTGTTCATTTTTATGGATATATACCGGGTTTCCAGCTTCGAATTATGAGGGTATAAACGTAGAGAAAGTAAGAGAAAGATGCGGCAGGCATTTAGCGAGAAAAGATAAAGATATGGAAATAGACCTGGTTGCGGGTATTCCTGATTCAGGAGTCGCGCACGCTTTGGGATACGCGATGGAATCCGGCAAGCCTTTAAGGCGTCCGCTTGTTAAATATACGCCGGGATACGGCCGCAGTTATACCCCGCCTTCACAGGAAACACGGGATCTTATCGCTACGATGAAACTTATTCCGATAAATGATATAATCGAAGGCAACAGAATAGTTATTTGTGAGGATTCCATAGTCAGGGGTACTCAGCTTAAAAATTTTACGGTTCATAAATTATGGGAAGGCGGAGCAAAAGAAGTGCACGTACGGCCGGCATGTCCTCCGCTTATGTTCCCCTGCAAATTTTGTCTTTCAACCAGAAGTATCAGTGAGCTGGCCGCGCGTAAAGCTATAAAAGAGATAGAGGGTGATGAGATAGAGGATGTTTCCGAATATATTGAGACTAATTCGAAAAAATATAAAAAAATGGTCAAATGGATCGAGCATGACCTGAATGTTACGAGTTTAAAGTTTCAGAGTATTGAAGACATGATAGATGCCATAGGTTTGCCTAAAGAAAAATTATGCCTTTATTGCTGGACAGGCGAATGCCCGGACGCTTGCAAGACAAAATGCGGTTCAGAAAAACAAACAGCTGCCGCCGAATAAATAGTGATACACAGAGGCGTTACACTTAGATGCATACAGATGAGAAAGGATTCACACAGATGGTGTTGTTTGATGGTTGCAAAGTGTACGTAGGAGCCGTCTCTGACGGCGAACCTTTTTGTCATTGCGAGCTCCGAGCCATGCGAGGAGCGCGGCAATCTCGAATAAAAATAACTATCTAAAAGGCCATAAGATGAAAAATGACAAAAATTCTAAAAAGCATGTAAATGACATAAAGGATTTTGTCCTTGATTTTTTCAAAAAGGATGACATCAAAATCTTTTTGTTTGGATCGCGTGCCAGGGGGGACGCTAATTTATATTCTGATATAGATATAGGAATAATACCCGGCAAAAATTTTGACCGGTCAAAAATAACCATGCTAAGGGGTAAAATAGAAGATTTAAATATTCCGAATAAAATAGAAATAGTTAATTTTTCGGAGGTTTCAGCAGAGTTTAAACAAGAAGCTCTGAAAGGAGCGGTTATATGGAAAGATTAGAATTGAGGTATAAGGATTTTCGAAGAGCAGTAGAGACTTTTGATGAAATATTAAAAGAGCCTTTTTCTGTGATAGTAAGAGACGCGGCTATTCAGCGGTTTGAATATACGTTTGAAGCTTTATGGAAATTTATTAAGGCGTATCTAAAGGAGAAAGAGGGTATTATTTGTAATTCTCCGAAAGCATGTTTTAAAGAAATTTTTTCTCTCGGGTTTTTATCAGAAGAAGAAGCTGTTACTTGTTTGGAAATGACAGACCGCAGAAATGATACTTCACATACTTATAAAGAAGAAGTCGCTAATGTTATTTATGGAAAAGCTAAAGAATATTTTCAATTAATGAGTATGTTGGCGGGAAAGTTTGAAGAAAAAATGGCAAAATAGTGATCAGTGAACTATTCGGTTGATGGTTGACAGTTAGTTGGTTGATGGTTAAAAAAGTAAAAATAAGGGGACTGGGCTGAAGGGGACCACCCGTCTTCAGATGGGGACAGGTACCCCTGTAGGAGAATAGTCCCTTGCTGGTAGTGAGTCCCCTTATTTTTATGTTTATTTTTTATGCATAAAAAGAGAACGGGGTTTGTGATTCAGGATTCCTCGGGTGAAAAGTTCTGGAAAAGATAAGTCATTGCGAAGGCCGAGCTAAGCGAGGCCTGTGGCAATCTGAAATGTTTACTAACGACTAACAGCGAACGACTAACGACTAATAAAAGGAGAAGAATGAACATACTGGGAATATCCGCGTTTTATCATGATTCTGCCGCAGTATTGCTCTGTGACGGCGAAATAATAGCGGCGGCGCAGGAAGAACGTTTTACCAGAAAAAAACACGACCCGTCTTTTCCTGAGAATGCGATTGAATATTGTCTTGCCGAAGGCGATATAACGGTCGCGGATATTGATATAGTCGCTTTTTATGATAAACCTTTTCTTAAGTTTGAAAGGCTTCTTGAAACATATTTTGCTTACGCGCCTTTTGGTATACGGTCGTTTATATCCAGTATGCCTTCCTGGATAAAACAAAAACTTTTCATGAAAGAACATATCCGCAGTGCGCTTGGCTATCACGGTAAAATAATTTTTTCCGAACATCACCATTCTCACGCGGCAAGCGCGTTTTATCCGTCTCCGTTTGATGAGGCCGCTGTGCTTACAGTGGACGGCGTAGGTGAATGGGCGACAGTAAGTTTTGGAAAGGCTAAAGGCAATTCTGTTGAACTTGATAGTGAAATAAGATTTCCGCATTCTCTGGGACTTTTATATTCAGCGTTTACATATTATTGCGGATTTAAAGTTAATTCGGGCGAGTATAAATTAATGGGACTGGCGCCTTACGGAGAACCCAAATATGTTGATAAGATACTTGATAATCTTATAGATCTGAAACAGGACGGTTCTTTTAAATTAGACATGCGGTATTTTAATTATTGTGCCGGTCTTACTATGACAAATAACCGTTTTCATAAATTATTCGGTTCTCCTCCGAGAAAAAAAGAGACAGAATTGTCTCAGAAATTTATGGATCTGGCAAGATCCGTGCAAGTCGTTACTGAGATGGCTATGATGAATATGGTAAAACATGTTCATCGTCAAACAAATATGGAAAATCTATGTCTGGCAGGCGGAGTAGCGCTTAACTGTGTGGCAAACGGCAAGATATTAAGAGAAGGGCCGTTTAAGAATATATGGATACAACCGGCAGCCTCTGACGCTGGCGGAGCGCTTGGCGCGGCTTTGATAGCCTGGCACGAATATTCGGACAAGCCCCGCGTAAAAACGGATAACAAAGACATACAAAAGGCGAGTTTGCTGGGACCTTCTTTTTCTGATGAAAAGATAGAGAAATATTTAAAAGATAATAATGTTCCGTATGAACGCGTTAACAGAGAAAAAGTTCCGGAAACAGCGGCCAGATGTCTTAATGAACAAAAAGTTGTGGGCTGGTTCCAGGGGAGAATGGAATTCGGACCGCGCGCGCTAGGCGCGAGAAGTATTATCGGTGACGCGCGTTCAATTGAAATGCAGTCAACTATAAACCGGAAAATAAAATTCAGAGAATCTTTCAGGCCGTTTGCGCCGAGTGTTCTCGCGGAAAAAGCTTCGGATTATTTTGAGCTTAAAGGGGAAAGTCCGTATATGCTGTTAGTGACTCCGGTTAAAAAAGAAAAAAGAAGCGCTATTCAGGATGAAACGAAATACAGCGGTATGGAAAAACTTAAACTCAAAAGATCGGAAGTGCCGGCAATAACGCATGTTGATTATTCCGCAAGAGTTCAGACTGTTAAGAGAGAGGATAATCCGTTATATTACGATACGATCAAAAAATTTGATGAAAATAACGGATGTTCAATGATTATTAATACTTCTTTTAACGTAAGGGGTGAACCTATTGTATGTACTCCTGAGGACGCGTATAGATGTTTTATGCGCACAAACATGGATTATCTTATTATGGGATCATGCGTGATCGATAAAACAAAACAGGATCCTTCCAGACTAAGGATCGAGGAAGTTGAGCAGTTTGAATTGGATTGATTAGTCGTTAGTCGGGGGTCGTTTGTCGTTAGTTATTCGGTTGATAGTTGACGGTTGGTTGGTTGATGGTTAACCGTCAACCAAATACGTCATTGCGAGACACGAGCCATGCGAGTTGTCTCGGCAATCTCCACCGTCTTTGCGAGGAAGCAAGCGCGACCGCGGCAATCTGCATGGAAAAGAATATTAAGAACTTGGTGTCTTAGTGCCTTAGTGGCTAAAAAAGAACGGCTATAATGAAAAAGTATATAAACAATATAAAAGCTATTTTAAAAGAAAACAGCAAGATCAAATACGCTTTTCTTTTTGGATCAGGAACAAAAACTCTTCGGCCTCAAAGTGATATAGATATTTTAGTCGGGGGAGATTTGGAATTTAACGACGTAACGGACTTATCCATGAAACTTGAATCAAAATTTAACAGGAAAGTGGATATAGTTCTGATAGACGCGGCCGCTTCTGATGTAGTTCTTAAGGCTTTTTTTGAAGGCACACTTATTTTAGTAAATGACAGAGAAAAAATGAAAAAAGATTATTTTAAAAATTTATATCTTTATGAAAATAGTGGAAACTTAAGAAAACTGCGGACAAAGAGGGTTAGAAGGAGGTATGAGAATGGTTGATAAAAATGTAATAATATCCAGAGTGGAACAAATAGATAAACATTTAAACAGGGTTTTTGTTTACAAAAATATATCTTTTGAAAAATTCCAAAAAGATTTAATCGCGCAAGATGTCGTAGAATATAATTTTTTTCAGATAATCAATCATATTATTGATATGATTGAGCATATAGTCGTGGACGAAGATTACGGTT
>JBDRBG010000094.1:0-5644 GCA_043823005.1 Candidatus Omnitrophota bacterium | reverse complement strand
TGGAATTTTTCCATATATTCTTTCTTGAATTTAGGACTCATTTGTTACCCCCTTATGGCATTATTTTTGGGTAACATTCATTATGAGTCAACGATTTAAATTTTTTGTTGCTTCGGTAACATTTAATGTGAGTCAATTCGCATAAATTATAATACTTGACACAAAAGCTGTTCTAACTATACTTATAGTAAGAGTATATGTTTTTATGAAAACTATTTTTCCATTAAGGAGGTATTTATGAGCATAGTGGATGCAATTAAAAAAGGATTTGCGCATACAAACAAATTATTAAAAATAGTAGTATTATTTTTTGGTTTTAATACCGCGATAGGATTAATAAGTCTTCCTTTGGCAAACCCTGCAAGGACAGGAAATCCTATGATAATAGTGCTATCCGTTATTTCCAGTATAGTATTTTTTCTTATTTTTATATTTTTGCAAGGAGGAGCATTGGGGCTTGTTAAGGATCAGATTAAAACAGCTTCAAATGATATGTCACAATTTATCGGTTACGGAAAAAAATATTATGTGAGGATATTATCTTTATTGCTTCTGTATGTTCTTATAGCAATAGCCGTTGTTTTGATTTTGGGTTTAATAAGTACGGGTGTTTTGCTTTTAGGCGATAATATTATTACAAGAAGTCTTGTGGCTACTGTTGTTACTGTCGCGGCAGTTATGATAATCACAATGCTTATATATCCGATTTACGCGATAGTGGTAGATGAGGCAAATGCTCTGGAAGCCTTTAAAAAAGGTATAAGTATTTCGAAAAAGAATTTTTGGCGTACATTAGGCCTTTTTCTTGCTACGCTTCTAGTAAGTCTTGTTATTTCCTTAATAATAGGATTTTTAGCCGGAATAGTGTCAATACCGCTGAATGCGGATATCAGTCAGGTATTGATCGCGATAATAAACGCGGGAGTACAGTCATATATTCCTATAGTGATGATGGTAGCGTTTATGAACTTTTACATGGAGCTTACCGGCGGAGAAGCAACTGCTCAGGCAGGAAAATAGAACTATAATAACAGGTTTTACGGTACCAATAAAAAGCAGCTGATAACAATCAGCTGCTTTTTATTGGACGGATCCCTATGCTCCGCGTCATTCAGACTGTGTCGCAATTCAAATGTTGTCTTTGCGAGGGAGAAGAGCGACCGCGGTCCTCCGGAGGCGGATCCGCCTTTGGCGGACAATCTCTATAAATTCTTCAAAGAGAGAGATTGTGCAGCCTGTTGCGAACGAAGTGAAGCAATCTAGCTCTTCGCAAAGACATAGTAGGGTCTTTTTTTATAGCTGAACTATTACCAATTTTTTCTTTCTTTTTTTTCTTTGTGGCTTGGTGCCTTTGCGGCTATTTTTCAAAAAATCTTCAAAAACAGCTAAAAAACGCTTAACAATCGGCAGTTCTCATGTTACAATAATGATCCTTCTATTTTTTAAGATATCTTTTCGATATATTATTATTATAATAAGGGGTCTTTTTTTGTCCGGATTCATCCCTGAACCACATTGGTTGTACGGATTTTTAAAATAGAATTTATAGTTAATTAAATCAGGAGGTTAGATAATGGAACGTAGAATGGTACCCCACGATGGAAACAGCGCTGTCGCACACGTAGCTCATGCTACAAATGAGGTTATAGCGATTTATCCTATTACACCGTCAACTCCCATGGGAGAGATATCTGACGCTAAGTCAGCCAGGGGAGAAAAGAATGTATGGGGTACGGTCCCAACAGTCGTAGAAATGCAGTCAGAAGCCGGCGCTTCCGGAGCGGTTCACGGAGCTTTAACAACGGGCGCGCTTACCACGACTTTTACGGCATCTCAGGGACTTCTTCTTATGATACCTAATATGTATAAGATAGCAGGGGAACTTACGCCTACGGTATTTCATATCGCGGCGCGTTCTATAGCGTGCCAGGCTTTATCTATTTTCGGTGACCATTCGGATGTTATGGCGACAAGGGGTACTGGCTGGGGACTTCTTGCTTCTACAAGCGTACAGGAAGCAATGGATTTTGCTTTGATTTCACAGGCTGTTACGCTTGAGTCAAGAATACCGTTTCTTCATTTTTTTGAAGGTTTTAGAATTTCTCATGAAATACAAAAGATAGAGGAACTTACCTTTGATGATATGCGGGCTATGCTGGACAGTGAATTAATAAAAAAACATCGTAAATGGGGCATGAATCCGGAACATCCGGTTATCCGGGGGACATCGCAGAATCCTGACGTGTATTTTCAGGGCAGGGAATCTGTTAATAAATATTATCTGGCGTGTCCTTCCATAGTACAGAAGGCTATGGATAAGTTTGCTGAATTAACGGGCAGGGCATACCGGCTTTTCGATTATGTCGGAGCAAAAGACGCGGAAAAAGTTATAATAATTATGGGATCCGGTTCTGAATCGGTTCATGAAACAGTTGATTATTTGACGCTAAAAGGAGAGAAAGTAGGCGTTCTTAAGGTAAGATTGTACAGGCCGTTTGATGCAAACGCGTTTGTATCCGCTTTACCTCGTTCAGTAAAAAGAATAGCTGTTCTTGACAGGACAAAAGAACCCGGTTCTCTCGGAGAACCTTTGTATGAGGATATACGCACGGCAATAGGGGAAGCTCTTGAAACAAAAACAGCTCCTTTTGAAAAATATCCGGTTATTGTAGGCGGACGTTATGGTTTGGGATCAGCGGAATTTACGCCTGCTATGATAAAAGCTGTTTTTGATAATCTGGATCTGGAAAAACCAAAGAATCATTTTACAGTAGGGATAAAGGATGATGTTACCTTTTTCAGTCTTGATTATGACAGTTCTTTCAGCACCGAAGGTGAAGATGTTTACCGGGCAATGTTTTACGGTTTGGGGGCGGACGGAACCGTAGGCGCGAACAAAAACTCTATAAAAATCATAGGAGATAAGACCGATAATAATACGCAAGGCTATTTTGTTTATGATTCCAAGAAAGCCGGCGCCGTAACTATTTCACACCTGCGTTTCGGTAAAAAATCTATACGCAGTCCATATCTTATTACTAAAGCTAATTTTATCGCGTGTCACAATTTTTCTTTTTTAGAAAAATATGACATGTTGAAGAACGTAATAGAAGGCGGTACGTTTCTGTTAACGTCGATCTATGATAAAGATACTGTTTGGAGAAAACTTCCGGTAAAAGTACAGAAGGAGATTATTGATAAAAAACTCAAATTTTTTGTTATAGACGCGCTCAAAATAGCCAAAGAAGTCGGTCTTGGCGCCAGAATTAATGTAATAATGCAGACAGCGTTTTTCTCGATTTCAAAAGTTATAGACGAAAAAACCGCTTTAGACGCTATAAAAGAAGCCATAAAAAAGACATACGGGTCAAAAGGCGAAAAAATAGTAGATATGAACATTCGCGGTGTTGATATCGGACTGAACAGTATTCAGGAAGTAGCGGTTCCGGATAAAACAACCGGAGAAATAAAAGAAAGCGCGACAGTATCTGACGACGCTCCGGAATTTGTTAAAAAGACAACAGCAAAGATTCTTAAAGGCGAAGGTGAGACTATTACTGTTTCTGAAATGCCGGATGACGGCACATGGCCTACTGCTACGACTCAGTATGAAAAGCGCAATATAGCCGTGAATATTCCCGTATGGAACCCGGATGCTTGTATCCAATGCGGAAAATGTTCGCTTATATGCCCGCATGCTTCTATCCGGCCTAAAATGTATGATAAGGAACTTTTAAAAGACGCGCCTGAAAGTTTTAAATCAACAGCTCCAAAACCGCCGGCAGGTAACGAAGGATGTGTTTATACGCTTCAGGTAGCTCCTGAAGATTGTACAGGATGCGGTGTATGCGTAGAGTATTGCCCGATGAAGGCAAAAGAAGCGATTAAAATGGTTCCGCAGATAGAACTCAGGGATAAGGAAAAAGAAAACTATAAATTTTTCTTAAATCTTCCGGATATGGATCCTTCTAAGGCACAGCTTCATATGAAAGGTATACAGTTTTTAAGGCCGCTTTTTGAGTATTCAGGAGCTTGCGCGGGATGCGGAGAAACAGCATATGTAAAACTTATGACACAGCTTTTTGGTGACAGGGCATTGATCGCGAATGCGACAGGCTGTTCCTCTATTTACGGAGGCAATTTACCTACAACTCCTTATTGCGTGCGTTCTGACGGCAGAGGCCCCGCGTGGAACAATTCTCTTTTTGAGGATGCCGCAGAGCTGGGATACGGAATGAGGCTTGCAGTGGATAAATCAACCGAATATGCGGGAGAACTTGTAGACAGAATACTGCTCAATACAAAGTGCGGCAATGAAACTAAAACACTTTTGGAGGAAATTAAGTCCGCGGATCAAAATACGCAGGAGAATATCGAAAAACAGAGAAAAAGAGTATTTGATCTTAAAGCGATACTTATCAAATGTGATTGTGAAGATTGTAAAGAACTTTTTTCAGTCGCGGATTATCTGATAAAACGTTCTGTATGGGCAGTCGGCGGCGATGGTTGGGCTTATGATATAGGGTACGGAGGACTTGACCATGTGCTTGCTTCCGGAAAGAACGTAAATTGTCTTGTGTTAGATACAGAAGTATATTCCAATACAGGCGGACAGGCATCAAAATCTACTCCAATGGGCGCGGTAGCTAAATTCGCGGCAAGCGGTAAACCTATAGGCAAAAAAGATCTGGGTCTTATGGCTGTAAACTATGGGTATGTTTATGTGGCTAAAGCAGCTATGGGAGCTGATCCTATGCAGACTATCAAAGCTTTTATCGAAGCAGAGGCATATGACGGGCCTTCGCTTATAATAGCGTATTCTCATTGCATAGCGCATGGATATAATCTGATAAAAGGTAATGACGAACAAAAAAAAGCAGTTACTTCAGGGCACTGGCCGCTTTTCAGGTATAATCCGGATCTTTGCGGTAAAGGTAAAAATCCAATGCAATTGGATTCAAAAGCGCCGAGCATTAAACTGGATGAATATGTGTATAATGAAAACCGTTATACTGTTTTGAAGAAAAAAGATCCTGAAAGGGCTAAAATGCTGCTTGAAAAAGCCCAGAAACAGGTAAACGATCAATATGATCTTTATAAATATTTTTCCGAAAGAAAACTTTCCGGTTGTGGTGAGGTCAAAAAGGGGTCAAGTCTCAACTAAAAAAGGGGTCAAGTCTCAACTAAGAACTTTACGGATATATTTTATGTAGGGATATCAGGGACGGTTCTGAAATGAATCCCACACCTGTTCCTTTTTCTAAAAGGCGGACCTATAGGTCCACTCTTCAAACTTCAACCATCAACAAACAAACCATCAACCACTAACCAATCCTTCGTTAGCAACAAAAAAGTTATAAAAAAAGTGAAAGAAAACTGATAAAAAACTACTCTTATATAGTGAGAGGGGATTTTTTGTGGTTAATCAAAAAAATTAAAATTATGAGAGTGTACTTTTATTGTTTGAGATGCCAAATTGGTGTTTCAAGATGGTTGATGAATGTAGATAGTGTCAAAAATAATATGAAAGAAATAAGAAAGAAATTAACCACAGAGGACACAGAGGGAAAGAAAAAATTAAAGGAAAAGCTGTTTCTCTGTGTTCTCTAAAAGAGTATCTGCTAAAAGATATAATGTGGGGAAT
>JBDRBG010000093.1:0-17862 GCA_043823005.1 Candidatus Omnitrophota bacterium | reverse complement strand
AATTTTGTCTTTGCGAGGGAGCGTAGCGACCGTGGCAATCTCAATAATAATATAGTTTACCCACAAAGTTTATATTTTTATTGCTATTTGAGATTGCTTCGCCCATTTCATGTGCTCGCAAAGACGTTATGACACAGTCTGTTCGCGGGAATGACAAATTTGGAGAATTTTCTCGGACAGCAATGTTAGTGAATAGTGAATGGGGAAAGGAGAGATTGCTACAGCGCTCGTCTGCCTCGCACTTTGCAATGACGAATAAGGTTTTACCATTGCGAACTCTGAGCTAAGCGAGGAGTGAGGTCAATTCGTTTAATAATAACAGGATTTATTCTTACTTTTATAGAGATGCTTCGTCGCTTCGTTCCTCGCAAAGACGGAGGAGAATTGCTTTGTCTGCGCTCCTCCATTAGATAAAAGAAACTATTCGTCTTTGCGAAGCGCGAGCTAAGCGAGGGCTGAAGCAATCTCGATAAAAGCAAACCTGAGATTTTGTGGTATACTTCTTCTGAAAGGAAAAGACTATTGAAAGATAATAAAGCACGGCTTATACACGGTTCGGTTGGTAAAACCTTAATTAGAATGACTATTCCTATGACTTTTGGGCTTTTAGGGATTGTAGCATTTAACCTGGTGGATCTCTTTTTTGTCGGCAAGCTTGGGACAAAAGAATTAGCGGCGCTAAGTTTTACGTTTCCTGTTGTTATGATCATCGGAAGCTTTGCTCTGGGCATAGGAGTCGGAACATCCGCGGTTATTTCCAGGGCAATCGGAACGGGGAATCATAATCGGGTTAAGACTCTGGCTGCACACAGTCTGATCCTATCAACACTATTAGGATTTGTTTTTGTAGCAGTAGGGGTTTTGACCATAGATCCGGTGTTCAGATTGCTTGGCGCAACTTCTTCAATGCTGCCGTTAATAAGACAATATATGCTGATCTGGTATTCCGGCGTAATATTCATAATTATTCCTATGGTGGGAAATAGCGCGATAAGAGCGACCGGCGAAATGAAAATACCCAGCATTCTGATGCTTATAGCCGTGGGGATCAATATTATACTGGATCCATTGCTGATTTATGGAATAGGACCGTTTCCGGAACTTGGGCTGAAAGGCGCGGCTATCGCTACTGTTATTTCCCGTTTCATAGCTCTTATCAGCGCATTATATTTTTTAATATATCGCTATGATATGATTTCGTTTGTTTCGAGTTCGCGGAAAAGGATTCTTGTTTCCTGGAGAGCTATTCTTTATTTGGGCATTCCAACCGCAGGTACCCGTATTATAGTTCCTTTGGCAATGGGGATTATTACACGGCTTATTGCTTCTTACGGGCCTGAAGCAGTGGCAGGGTTTGGAGTGTCTACCCGGATCGAATTTTTTGCCTTATCTGTTGTTTTTGCATTGGCAACGGTTATAGGGCCGTTTGTCGGGCAAAATTGGGGCGCTAAACAGAAATCTCGGATAATGCGGGGAATAGGATTTAGTAAGCGTTTTTCAATCGGGTGGGGGATTTTTATGCTTGTTTTTCTGGCTGTTTTTGCAAGGCCGGTTGCCGCGATTTTCAATAACAGTCCGGTCGTTATATCTACGGTTGTTCTGTATCTGCGTATTGTGCCTGTTGGATATGGGCTCTTTGGTGTTTTGATAATCGCGGCGTCAACACTTACGGTTTTGCGAAAACCTGTTCTTGCGACAGGGTTGATGTTATTACAGATGGTTGTTTTATATGTGCCGCTTGCTTTTTTGGGGTCGCGTTTTTTCGGCCTTGCCGGTATTTTTGCCGCGCTTGTAACAGCTTATCTGATTGCGGGTGTTCTTTCAAATTTTGTTCTGGCCGGGGCTTTGAGGGAAATATAAAAAGGCTTGACAAGCTTGTTGCAAGTTCTTGCAATCTCAATAGCTAAAATGTATAATTAAATGGAATATTTTTAACTAACAAAGGAGAACTGGATATGAGAAGTTTATATGTTGTTTTGTTGCTAATTGTATTTTTTTTATCAGGTTGTGCTTCCGCAAGCTATCAGCGACAACAAGTGCGAGATGATACAGGGGACAGATTGACAATAGGAAAAGTTCAAAAAGAGATAAAAGTAGGAATGCCTTCGGCAGATGTCATTCAAATACTTGGCTCGCCGAATGTTGTGACAACAGACGAAGAACGAAGGGAAGTATGGGTTTATGATAAAATAGCAACAGAGATAGTTTATTCTGATAGTCACGCAGGTTTGAAATTTTTAACAAGTGGTAATTCTGGAGCATCTTCAAGAAGTCAACGAACACTAACCATTGTTATAAAATTTGATAAAGAACAAAAAGTACGAGATTTTGCCTATCATACGTCTAGCTTTTAGGAAAAAGAATGAAGAATGTTAATGTTCTTAATCATTTTATAATAGGGTTGGTGTGTATAGGCTTGACAGGATGTGCGTCTGTGCCAATGGGATTGCTCAAGCCATCTAAAGAATCTCTTAAAAATAGGCAACTGCAGATGAGACAATATGAAACGAAAGATGAAGAAAAGATTATTTCTTCTGTAGCTGGCGTTTTACAGGATTTGGGGTTTACTTTAGATTCGAGTGAAACAAAGCTAGGAGTAATAATCGCATCTACGAGAGCTGATGCAACTGATGCAGGACAAATTGCAGGAGCAGTTGTTTTAGATGTATTATGTGCTCTGGGTGGCAGTTATTCTAATAATATGGCTTTATGTGACAAAGAACAAAAAGTGAAAGCATCAGTTGTTGTGAAGTCGTCTTTAGATAGCAGTAAAATGGTTGTACGAGTTACTTTTCAACGCATTGTTTGGAATATGCAGAACAATTTAAGTAAAATAGAAACCATTAACGAACAAGAGATATATGAAAAATTCTATTCAGGTTTATCAAAAGCAATATTTTTGGAGGCACACAAAATATGAATAATACAATAAAAACTAATATATTATTGTTGTTTTTAGTTAGTTGTATAGTATTTGCAGGGTGTGCAACTACTTCTAATAAAGCTTTTCGTACTGATGAGAGTCAAGTAGCGTTGAGAAGCATGCAGACAAGGGCTTTTGATTCTACAGATAAAAAGGAGATGATGCAAACAGTAATAAGTACAATGCAGGATTTAGATTTTGTAATAGACAAAGCTGATTTAATGCTTGGTTCCGTGACAGGCACAAAGTTTCTTAGAAATGCATGTATAACTATGACTGTGTTGGTAAAACTGCGCGGAGAAAAGCAATTATTAGTCAGAGTTAATGCTCAATATGGTATTATGTCTGTTAAAGATCCTGAAACTTATCAAGATTTCTTTACATCGTTAGAGAAATCATTATTTTTGACTGCACATCAAGTTGACTAGTACCTCGACAATCTAAAAATGAAGAGTACCGTTCTATAGATTTCCGCCCCCGTTTTTACTGTGGCAAATTCCAGCGGAGATCCAGAAGGGATGTGGATTCCCGTTTTCCAGACTGTGTCATAACGTCTTTGCGAGTCCATGATGTCGAATGCGCCCGCCAAAGGCGGGAAACAATCTCAAATAGCAATAAAAATATAAACTTTAAGGGTAATCCCTATTATTATCGAGATTGCCGCGGTCGCTCTTGCTCCCTCGCAAAGACGAAATTTGAATTATGAGACAGCCGGTTCGCGAGAATGACAAATTTGGGGAATTTTCTCCGGACAGCAATACCATTAAGTTTACCCATAAAGTTTATATTTTTTTGCCGACAACATATTTTTATGATAATATATATCTTTATCACGCAATTATTTAATAATAGTATTTATTATGACTAATTTAAAATTAGGTAAAAAGGTTAAACTAATAGTAAGTTTTATTATACTTTTTGTTGCCCTGGCTATTTTATTGATTGTTTCAGATTTGAGACAGGCGAAAAAGAAAGAAACATTCCCTCTTTACAGAGAAAACGATCGTTTGTATTCGGAAAGGGGTATTCGAAAAAGAGATCTGATGGAAAAATACAGGCATGAAGCGGAAAACATGACAATAGAGGAGGCAATAGGATCAATGCCCAGAGCTGAAAAGTTCAGTCCCAGCCGCTGAAAAACGCTATATAGGCAGTTTAAATATACTCCGGGATAAGTTAATAAGTTAGTTTGCAATATTTTTAGATTGCAATTATAATAGAGCTATTAAAATTAGGGAAGGAAAACAATATGATATGGCAAAAAAAAGCGCGAAGAGATCAAATTTTAGCTGTTGTAATACAAGAGCTTGAAGATGATCCTCTTCAAAAGTTTTATTCCGCGTTTGTTGTCATGAGTCTTATTCCGTTTATGGTTTTTATTTATATACTTACGATATGGCTGAATAATGCTGAGGCGCTTGCCGGATATGTAGGTTTTATTCTGCTTCTTTCTTTATTTATCTCAATATGCGGATTAGCCGTGGGATATGGCATTATCAAAAAAATGCTGGACAAAATTTTGTATTACACTGCGCGGAAAAAAAAGCACAGCGCATTAAAAACACGGTTTGTGGCAGCGATAACTCATAAGTTCAGGAACCCGCTTTATATGCTTTCGGCAAATATTGATGAACTGCTTCAATCGGAAAAAGAAGCACCTATTTCCGCTCAAGCGGAGGCAAAAAAAACACTTGAAGAATGTCACAATATTACCGGACGGATGTCAGATCTTGTAATGAATCTTATCGATCTTTATAAAATTGAATCCGGAATGATAAAGCTGAGCAAAAATAGGGTCGATATCGCGAAAATTCTTAAGGAAAAACTAGAGTATTTTAAATTTTTAGCAGAAAAAAAACATCTTAACATACAACTTGATCTCAAAGAGAGAGATTTTTCTGTTTTAGGCGAGGAGAAAAAAATCGCTCAAATGATAGAAAGCCTTGTCAATAATTCGATCATGTCAACTTCGGAAAAAAGCAGGGTAACCTTTAAATTGTTTAAGGAAAAAGAGTTTATCAGATTGGAGTTTTATGATCACGCGAAAGCTTTGTCTGAAATAGAAGCCGCGGAAATTTTTGATAAGTTTGAACGGATAGAATCAGGACAAAAGACAGTCAGTCTTGATCTTGCTATTGCGAAAGACATAGTGGAAGTCCATAAGGGCAGTATCTGGGTTGAAGGGGAAAAGGGCAAGGGAAATAAAGTTGTAGTATTATTGCCTCAAACAGGCAAATAACAGAGTATTTGAATGATAATACTTGCATTCATTTCTTTAACCAAAAAATATTTGCCAACAATTAATACATATGGTATATTAATGGTCATTGTTTTTTCAGGGAACAGTGGATGCAGTCAGCAAGTATATTATATATAATCTTGCTTCTATTAGCCTTGATTTCAGATCTTTATAAAACACGGGGGCATAGCTCAACTGGTTAGAGCAACTGACTCATAATCAGTAGGTTCATGGTTCGAGTCCATGTGCCCCCACCATGAAAAACATGAAATATGCCGCTGTAAAAGCGGCTATTTTGCATGATAAGCTGTCTTGGGCGCATAGCTCAGCTGGTTAGAGCGCATGCCTCACATGCATGAGGTCGGAGGTTCGAGTCCCCCTGCGCCCACCATGAGGCATTGGTTTTTCCGGGTTAAAGGGAAGTTGTTATAAGTGAAAAACTGTTACGTAGAACATTAAAAAAGATTGGATGGTATAATGCCGGAGAATGTAAATTTAAGGGAACAACTTGAACTGTTAGCTAAATTGCAAAAAAGAGATTCTGAACTTTTTGACATCGAGACCAAGCTTAAAACCTTTCCTGAAAAAATAAAAGAAATAGAAAATTCCATTGAAAGTAAAATGACCAGCCTTAATGAAGCGGAAGAAAAACTCAAGCGGCTTTTAGTTTCCAAAAATGAAAAAGAAACCGAAATACAGGCGAAAGAAGAGAAGATATTAAAACATCAGGGAGATCTCTACCAAATAAAGACTAATAAGGAATACACGGCATTGCAATCGGAAATAAATAATATAAGAGCGGATAGTTCTTTGCTTGAGGAAGCCCTCATTAATATATTTGACGCTATAGAAGCCGGTCAGGCTGATTGCAAAAAACAAAAAACTCTTTTTGAGAACGAAAAAGTACTGACAGAAAAAGAGAAACAGTCCATGCAGCAGGAAGAAAAAGACATGGCAGAGAAAGCAAATGAAGTAAAAGCAAAAAAGAGTGAGTTGTCGCAAAAAATAATACCTGATGTACTTTCAAAATATGAAAGAATTCTTAAGAATAGGGGCAGGGCAGCGCTTGCATGGATCAAGGATGGGTGCTGCGGTGAATGTAACATTCAACTTCGGCCGCAGGTCATAAATGAGGCTAAAATAAAAAAGGAACTGATTTTTTGTGAAAACTGTGCAAGGATATTGTATGCTGAAGATTAAAAAAATCGATACGATTTGTGTTTTTACTGACGGCGGAGCCCGCGGAAATCCGGGCCCTGCCGGTATAGGCGCAGTGCTTCAGGATAAAGATAAGAACACAATTGCGGAAATTTCACAATATATAGGTCATGCAACAAATAATGTCGCTGAGTATATGGCGGTTATTTATGGACTTTTGGAGTCATTAGTGTACCAACCGGATAAAGTAATGATCTATCTTGACAGTCAGCTTGTAGCCAGGCATCTTAAGGGTGAATACAAGGTTCGCAATGCTGAAATACTGAAATTTTTTAATCTTACCAGGAATCTAATCCAAAAATTTAAAAAAGTAGAAATTCACGAAATCCCCAGAGAAAAAAACAAATTAGCTGACAAATTGGTAAATGAAGCGCTTGATCTGAAAAGCTTGTTTTGAGAAAAAAAGAAGGTCATTTAGCGCAGGCTTGAATATTCTCTTATAAATTGGTAAAATAGAATCAGGTTGGAGCAAATCGGGTGATTGCTCTTTTTTTTTGAAAGAGAGGAAAGTCCGGGCTCCGTATAGCAGCGTAGCGGGTAACGCCCGTCCATCGAAAGATGAGGATAAGAGCCACAGAGACGAGTAAGGTGCCTTTATAGGCACTTGAGGTGAAACGCGGCAATCTCTACGCGGAGCAAGGCCAAATAGGGAAGGAACCGATACATCCGTATTATAAAGATGTATCGGTACGGGATAGCTAGTTCCGTTAGTACTTCCGGGTAGGCCGCATGAGGTCTTCAGCAATGCAGGCCCAAGATGGATAATCACCGGTCAGTATTTTTTACTGATTACAGAACCCGGCTTATAGATTTGCTCCAACCTTTTTTTTGAGTCACAAAGGAACTATGTTTTGAAGAAAAAATTAACCACAGAGACCACAGAGGAAAAAGAAAAGAATAAACCACAGAGAACGCAGAGAAACAAGGGAAAAAATAGCTACGAAGGGAAAAGCCCCATTCTGAGGCGGATACGCCTTTGGCGGACAACTTCAAATAGAAAAGCCCCATCCGTCTTTGCGAGGGAGCAAGAGCGACCGCGGCAATATCCTGAAGTTGAAAATCGAAACAAGGTCATGGTTTTCGCGACAATGGCACAAATGGCCTTTTCGTTCAGCCGCAATTTTTTAACGCTTTTTTTTGAACTTTTTAAGGTGTTAAATGAACTCGCCCTCATTGTAAAAAGGAGTTCGGACTCAAACATCACTTAACAATAATCCTTAAAAAGTTGTAAAAAAAGCTAAAATTGCGATTCACTCAAAGGCCAATTGCACCATTTTGTAATATAATTGATATTGCATTTGCATATGAGGACAGCATTAGTTATACTTTTTAAATGAATAATCAGTTTCTCTAAAAGAGGAAAGATATAACATGAGTGAAATATTATCCATAAAACACTTATCATATATATATATAAATGGAAATAAACACATAAAAGCCCTGAAAGGTATTGATTTTACGGTCAATGAGGGGAGTATCTTTGGGTTTATAGGGCCTAATGGAGCAGGAAAAACGACTGTTATAAAGCTTGTTTTAGGTATGATGATTCTTCAATGCGGTGATATAACTATTTATAATAAGCCGGTTTCAGATGCAAGAGCGCGGCAACGCGTAGGGTATATGCCGGAAAAAGCTGATTATTATAAATATCTTACACCTGAAGAGATTTTATGGATGTATGGATCCTTTTTTGCGATAGAGAGAAACACTTTGAAAAAGAGGATAAATAATCTTCTTGGCCTTGTCGATCTTGAAAATGAAAAAAAACGGTTAATGGGAACATTTTCAAAAGGAATGATGCAAAGGGTAAGTTTTGCGCAAGCTTTAATAAAT
Organism: Candidatus Omnitrophota bacterium; assembly: GCA_043823005.1. GTDB lineage: Bacteria > Omnitrophota > Gorgyraeia > Tantalellales > Tantalellaceae > JBDRBG01. The sequence goes on along the minus strand of JBDRBG010000093.1, from coordinate 9,649 downwards.
GAACCGGATCTTTTGATTCTTGATGAACCGATGGGCGGACTGGATCCTTTAGCGCGGCGTAGAATGAAAGAAATTATATTTGATCTGAAAAATCGGGGAAAAACCATATTTTTTTCGTCTCACGAACTGTCAGAGGTAGAACTCATATGTGATCATATCGCGGTTTTAAACAGAGGGCTTTTGGCAGTACACGGCGAGGTTAAGGATCTTTTGGGAAAACGGCAGGAAGGACAATCTCTTGAAAATTATTTTATCAATATAATCGGAGACGGATGATGAGAATAATCTGCGCTATGGCTCGCTGTATGATTAAAGAATTAATTCGTAAAAAGGATTTTTATGTTCTTTTAGTTCTTTTGATTGTACTTATGACAGTTCTTTCTTATCAAAGTTTTTTTAATATAGAAGGCATATCCCGATATGTTAAAGATTTGGGATATACTATGGTAATGCTTTTTTCCTTTCTGCTCGCGACGGGTTTTGCCGCAAAACAGATTCCGTCTGAAATAGAGAGCTCTACGATTTTACCGCTTTTAGCGAAACCCTTAACCAGGTACAATATAATCCTAGGCAAATTTTTCGGAAGCAGTATTATCGCGATAAGCGCTTATGCCATGTTTTTTTTGGTTTTTGCGGTGTTTAGCGCGCTTATCAGCGGTGTTTCAGGTGTATTACTGTGTCAGGGATTTTTTTTAGGAATGTTGTTTCTTTTTCTGGTCTGTTCTCTGGTTATCTTTTTTTCTACTTTTATGACTACTTCATCGAATGTTACGATTTCAATTTTAATATATTTAACTATAAACGGATTTTCCGACACGTTAAAGGAATATGTGCTTTTGACTAAGAGCGGATTTGCTTTGCTTGGAGGACTGTTATATTATCTTATACCGCATTTTGATTTTTTTGATATGAGAATACGGATTACTCATAGTTGGGATCCTTTACCTGTGTGGGTTATGCTGGCTATAACCGTATATACGGTCATTTATAGTTTTGTTATATTGTATTGCGCGAGTATGATTTTCGGGAGAAAACGGTTATGAAGATAAGAACCACATTGCTTTTATCCGGAGCTTTAGCAATGTCATGGGTATTAGCAATGAGGATCGATAGTTATGATTATAGCTATACTGTAATGCGGCCGGAGCCGGATATTCCGGTTTATAGCCGGTGGATAGGCGCGGCAAGATCAATTGTATCGTCATTATCTGTTCTTCAGGCAGATTTATATTATCATGGAGGAGTCGGGCATTTTTTCGAAGAACACGGAAATAACGTAGTAAACAGCATGCTAAAACAAGTTCGGAAACCCCCAGAACATGATCATGCGGATAATAAAGAAGATATTAACGAGAAAAATAAATTAAACAGGTTTAACTTTTTGTTCAGGATTTCACAAGAAACAGAAATAACCGAACATATACATCTTTCGGGAGAAGGACTTACGGAAATAATGCCGTGGCTCTTTTACGCGGTGCAAATAGATCCCGGGAATATAAAAGCTTATGTTGTTACAGGATATTTTCTCGCTGATGTGTTAGAAAAAACAGATGAAGCGGTTGAATTGTTGAAACAGGGACTTAGAACCAATTATGATTCATGGGAAATAAACGCTGAACTGGGACGTATTTATTTTTTGCATAGAAAAGATAAAAATGCCGCGATGAGGTTTTTTCTAAGATCAAAGGATCTTTTAGGCGAAACAGTCCACGATAGATTTCAGGAAAGATATGTATTGACTTTTCTTGCGGTTATTTATGAAGAGCTGAAACAGCCGCGAAATGCTCTGCCTTTACGCGAAAAAATCATGGAACTTTTTCCTGAAAAATTTCCCCGACAGCAATAGTAATAAATTATAATTCTGTAGCAACGTCTTTGCGAGGGAGCAAGAGCGACCGCGGCAGAGCCTGAGTGACGAAAAGGCCATATTTTGAAAAGAACTCTTTTTATTCAAGGATGTTAGACAAAACCGCCGATAAATAATTTTAAAGTTGACAGCAAACAAAAAACATGCTAACATGTGAACATTTGTTCATATGTGAAAACTTTTTAATCAGGATTGAGTGATGAGAAAACAATTAATACAAAAAATACAGGACAAAATGAGATCCAGGGAAGTTATTGATAAGCTCGCGCGGACGTTTAGTGTTCTTGGCGATCCTACACGGGCTCGAATAATTTTCGCGTTGTCCGAGGCTGAGTTGTGTGTCGTCGAAGTTTGTCAGCTTCTGCAAATGAGTCATTCTGCTATATCGCATCAAATGCGGTCTCTTAAGGATCTTGATCTTGTTAGGTATCGCAAACAAGGACGTAATACATTTTACAGACTTAATGATGAACATATCGAGCGTCTATTTAAAGAAGGGCTGAAACATGTTCTGGAAAGGTTGCAATGAGTGAACTTGTTTTAACAAAAGTAAAAGCAAAAAATACGGTTTTGATAAAAAAGATAAACGGCGGTTCGGGTATCCAAAAACGTTTGGAATCATTGGGGATACGTCCGGGGAAAAAGGTGAAGCTTATTAGCTCGCATTTTCTGCGCGGTCCTGTAACGATAATGATAGGACGGGCCAGAGTCGCGATTGGGCATGGTATGGCGCAAAAAATTATTGTCGAATTGACAAGCAAATGATCGAGCGGAGAAAGATATGTTCGAAAATAAAGAAAATAAATTTTCAAAAAAGATCCTTTTAATGGGTAATCCCAATGTAGGAAAAAGCGCAGTGTTTTCCAGGCTGACGGGAGCAAGAGTTACTATTTCTAATTATCCTGGAACTACGATAGGCTTTAGTCAAGGCTATATAAAATTAGCTAATAATGAGACCGGGATTCTTTTGGATGTTCCCGGGGTGTATCATCTTGATCCGTTATGCAAGACGGATAAAATTGCCGTTGATATGCTGAAAAAGGGTAATATTTTAATAAATGTTTTGGATGCGACAAATCTTGAACGCAATCTTTTTCTTACGCTTGAGCTTAGAGAAAGGAAGATTCCCATGATAATCGCGCTTAATATGTGGGATGAAACCCGGCATAAGGGAATAGAAATAGATGTGAAAAAATTGGAACAAGAGATCAATATGCCGGTCGTTCCGATTTGCGCGATAACAGGGTTTGGCATCAAAGATCTGGTTGAAAGAATCAAGGATGTTAAGGTTTTAAGAATAAAACCTTTGGACAAAGATCAGAAATGGGAAGAGATAGGCCGTATTTTAGAAACCGCGCAAACATTGCATCATCATCACCATACGCTTCTTGAAATATTCGAGGATATCAGTACACGCCCGATTACAGGAATGCCGTTTGCCCTCGTAGTTGTTTATGCGGCGTTTAAGATCATACGTTTTATAGGGGAAGGGCTTATAAATTACTTATTTGATCCGTTTTTTAATCAAAGCTGGCTGCCCTTGATGGAAAAGTTAAGTGTTTTTCTGGGAAGTGAAGGAATTATACATGATCTATTAGTAGGAAGGCTTGTCCAGGGCGCGATTAATTTTGGAACTTCTTTTGGTCTTTTGACAACAGCCTTATATATTCCTATTGCGGCAGTGCTTCCGTACATTCTTAGTTTTTATCTTGTGCTCGGTCTTCTGGAAGATTTCGGCTATTTACCGCGTTTAGCTACGCAGGCAGATGTGCTCATGCATCGTTTAGGCCTTCATGGTTATGCGATAATTCCCATGATTATTGGACTTGGATGCAATGTGCCCGGGGCTATGGCGCTTAGACTTCTTGAGAGCCGGAGAGAAAAATTCATTGCCGCTACTTTAATGGCTGTCGCAGTCCCCTGTATGGCTCAAGTAGCCATGATAGTAGGCCTGGTGGGACAACGAGGAGGACAGTATTTAACCGTTATCTTTGGAACACTTGCTTTGATTTTGATCATAAAGGGCCTTTTACTCAATGCTATAATGCCGGGAAAAAGCCCTGAAATATTATGGGAGATACCGCCTTATCGTTTGCCTCAGCCTGGAGCTGTGATCAAAAAACTATGGATGCGTGTTTCTGAGTTTCTAAAAGAAGCGGTTCCGTTTGTTCTTCTGGGTGTTTTTATCGTAAACATTTTATATCTTTTGGGTATATTTGATTTTATGGCACGAATGTTTTCTCCTGTATTGACTAAACTATGGGGACTTCCCAGAGATACTGTCGCGGCTCTTTTTGTCGGATTTTTGCGTAAAGATGTGGCAGTTGGAATGCTTGCCCCCTTAGCTCTTAGTACTAAACAACTTATTATTGCCTGTACGATTCTGGCCGTATATTTTCCGTGTATGGCGACTTTTGCGGTAATGGTACGTGAATTAGGAATAAAAGATATGGCTAAATCCGCGTGTATAATGCTTTTGACCGCGCTTGTTACGGGAATAGCCTTAAATTTGATACTTTAAGGTAACCTGGGGGGAGTGGGACAACACAGTCAGGACAGGGGTTTCCTGCGAAAGAATAATCCCAGGCTGAAACCAGTCCCATTTAATTTTATTTTTAAATGTATCTCTTTTAGACATGTTTCCAGATTTTTGATTTTATACTTTTTTGCAATGTTCCAGAGTTTCTGTTTTTGTTAAAAATGGGAAGGAAAAAAATGTATGATTTGGAAAAATTGAAAAAGCTGAATGATATATGGGATAAAAAGTTTACCCGAAAAGAGTTTATAAAAAACTGCGCGGCTGTCGGATTGGGAGCGGCTGTGTCCATGTTTTTGTTCGATATTTTTTCGCAATATAAAGCCTATGCCGCTATAGGTGAAAAAAGAGGAATGAAAGAAGCTCTTTTTTATGAGAAAATGGGCGATGATGCTGTTAGATGCCTTTTATGTCCGAATAAATGTGTATTATCTAACGGACAAAGGGGATTCTGCCGTGTTCGTGAACCTGTAGACGGAAAGTTGTATACGCTTGTATATGAATTGGTATGTTCAATGCATGTAGACCCGATTGAAAAAAAACCGTTATTTCATGTTCGGCCCGGCAGTCGGGCATTTTCTATTGCTACAGCCGGATGTAATTCCCGTTGTAAATATTGCCAAAATTGGACTATTTCGCAAAAACCTCCCGAAGAGACAGTAAACAAACGCGTTACTATCAATGATCTTGTTTCTGCCGCTATGGTCAATGGATGTTCTTCAATCGCGTATACATATACTGATCCGGTTGTTTACTATGAGTATGTTCTGGCCGCGGCGCAGGCGGCAAAACAGAATAAAATATTAAATGTTCTTGTAACCGGAGGAAAGATCAACGCGGAACCGTTACGGCGTTTATGCAAAGTAACGGACGCGGCAAATGTGGATTTCAAAGCGTTTAATGACAGATTTTTAAGGGAAGTTTGTGCTCAAAGTCTAGACAATATACTTCAGACGCTTACAATCATGCGAGAGCAAGGCGTATGGTTGGAACTTACTAATCTTGTTGTTCCTACGCTGAATGATGACATGAATGATATTAGAAAAATGGCAAAATGGATCAAAGCTAATCTCGGAGCTGATGTTCCACTCCATTTTTCACGGTTTTGGCCGCAGTATAAATTGAGATCATTATATCCTACTCCGATGGAAACTTTGAAGCAAGCTCGAAAAATAGCGCTTGATGAGGGGATTAATTATGTATATATCGGAAATGTACCGGAAATGGATACAGAGAGTACGGTTTGTCCTGGATGTAAAGAAGTTGTAATAAAAAGGATCGGATACCGTGTGTTGGAAAACAAAGTTACCTCAGATGGGACATGCAAAATTTGTCAGCATAAAATCGCGGGAATATGGTAAGTAGTGAATTGTAGCTGTTTGGTTGACAGTTGACGGTTAGTTGGTTGATGGTTAAGTGGAAAGGCTCTTGACGGGTAAACAGTCAACGAACCAACGATCAATCGTCAACAAACGGGTGATTTGATAGTGAAGAAAAAGTGTCAACTTTTCTAGGACGATACATAGTGAATAGTATCTTGTCCTGAAAACGCAAAAAATAACCACAGAGGCACAAAGGCACGGAGGGGGAAATAAAAAGGAAAGAGATGAAAAAACCCTAAAAGCAAAACACTAAATCCTAAATAAATTCAAATATTCAACACTAAAAATACAAAACTGTAAAAACAACGGTTTTTTGAATTAATGTTTTGAGTTTTAGAGTTATTTATCCGCCGGAGGCGGACTCGTCCTTTGGCAGGGAATTTAGGATTTAGGTGTTAGAATTTCAAGAAGGTTTTGTATTCTTGTTTTTAAAATTTCTCTGTGACTCTGAGCCTCTGTGGTGAAAAATTCTGGTAGATGTATAACGATTTTTGTGTCAAAAAAGTGTCAACTTTTTCAGGACGATACAAGTCCAGATGCGGAAAAAAGCGGAGATCCAGAATCGTCTTTGCGAGAGGCGCCCGCCAAAGGACGGGTCCAATCTATCCGCTTCCGTGCGGGCCTCTGGCGGAGAGCGACCGCGGCAATCCTTCTCTGTCTTTGCGAGGGAGCCACAGCGACCGCGGCAATCTCGATAAAAATAAAAGAAATAATTTTATTAATATGGAGATTGCTTCGTTTCGCTCTCAAAGACAACATGAATTGTCATTGCGGACGAAGCAGAAAAAATTATAAGTCGAGAAAAAAGTAAATGAATGGAATTACATTGAAAAATAGCAACACTGCTCTGGTTTTACTTCCGGTTTTCTGGCCCAATATGCCGCCTCTTTCTATTGCTTGTTTGAAGGGTTTTCTTTTTGATAAAGGAATAAAAGTCGATTGTTTGGATTATAATAATTATTTTTTCGTTAAAATGCCCCCTGAAATTAAACGAGAATGGAAAATAAACTGTAATCAAGAGTTTGAAAAAAATATAGCGGGTATATTACAGAAAAATTTTTCCGAAAATTTCGAAATTATGCTCAAAGAACTTTTAAATTATGACGTTCTTGGATTTTCCTGTTATAAAAGCAACATAATTTTTGTCCGGGAAATAATACAGCTTCTTAAGAAACTGAAAAAAGAAATAAAAATAGTTGTTGGAGGGCCTGAAATTACTCAGCAATATATTGAAAAGGGTACGGCTATGACCCGGACATTTTTGAACGGCCTTGTGGATCTTTTTGTAGCCGGTGAGGGAGAACTCCCTTTTTTTCGTTATTTAGAAGGGACCATTACGCAGACAGAGAAACACATAGCAGCGTTTCAGGAAATAAGGACAAAGGAGGAACTTCCGGTTCCGGATTTTTCCGATTTCAACTTGGACCTGTACCCTCGAAAAAAAAGCGTCTCGATCATGTCAAGCAGGGGATGTATCAGACAATGCGCTTTTTGTTCCGAACGGCTTTTGTTGAAAAAATTTAAAGTTTATCCGGTTGAAAAAATTATTGCACAGATAAAATTACACAAATCAAAAGGAATAGACTATTTTATCTTTCATGATTCATTGATAAACGGAGATTTGAAAACATTTGAGAGTTTTTTGGACCGAATAATAGACGAATTCAAAGAAGTGAAATGGGAAGCTCAGATAGCGATAAGAAAAGATATGCCTGCTAAATTATTTGAAAAAATCAAAAAAAGCGGTTGTTATAATTTGTTTGTAGGGCTTGAAACCGGAAGTGATAAAGTTTTACTTTCGATGAATAAAGGATTTACAACTACTGAAGCTTTGAGTTTTTTGAAAAAGCTTAAAAAATATGATTTGTCATTTGGGGTAAGTATTATAACCGGATTCCCGGATGAACGCAAAGAGGACTTTAATGACAGCCTTAAATTTATTCTTCGACACAAAAAGGTGATAACTAAAATAGAACAAATAAATCCTTTTGTATGTTATCCGGGGACAAATTTTAACAGCAAGTTTGATTATAAAAACAATAAGATCTCACTTGAACGCGCGCGTAATTTTATTGAAGTTATAAAAGACGCAAAAATACGATATACCAATGCCTTTATGTTAAATCTGGTTCAAAACTGATGGAAATACAAAAAAAAGAAATAAAAAGAATATTAAATCCAACGTCAATTGACTTGGGCGATTATGTTATAAATCCATATAAAGGATGTCAGTATGCCTGTCTTTATTGCTATGTCAGGTTTAATAAGGTGACATTAAAAGACAAAAGAGAATGGGGGAGTTTCGTTGATGTCAGGATCAACGGTCCTGAATTGTTGGAAAGAGAATTAAAACAGAAAAAACCTCAAAAAGTACTGCTGGGATCTACGACAGACTGTTTTCAACCATGTGAACAAGAATATGGACTTACGCGGAAAATCCTGGAGATTTTAAATAAGAATAAAATATATTACACCATACTTACGCGATCCCCTGAAATCATTCACAGTATTCCTATTTTAAAAAAGGGATATTGCAATAATATCTATTTTACGGTTAATTGTTTTTCCGCGGATCTAAAAGGTTTGCTTGAACCTAAAAGTCCGGCTTTTAAATCCAGAGTGGAGGCTATGCGGCTCTTAAATGAAAACAAAATACCCGTTGTCCCATATATTTCTCCTGTATTGCCACACATAACCGAATTTGACCATATTTTCAGCTGGTTTCCTTTTTTGCCTGAAATTGAGAGCGAAGGATTAAATTTTAATCTGGGAAACATTGAAAAGATTATTCTCGAGATAAAAAAACAAAAACCTGAAATAGGCAAAATTTATGAAAATATGCATAAAGATTCTGAAATCTACAAAAATATATGGCAAAAAATAAAAACATTTTCAATAAAAGCGGCTATAAAACATAAAAAGAAACATAAAATTTTTATTCATAGACATAACGCTTATTTTCATAATACATATACTTAAAGCTTCTTACATTGATTTACTGTACTAAATCAGGTATATTTATCAATATAAAGATACCTTTTAATATTAAATGATGGGAAGGGGGCTCATGGAAACTTTTAAGACTATTTCAGGCCGTGTGAGTGTCAGGGAATACAAGAACAAAGAGATAGAAAAAGAACTGTTAAAAAAACTTGTTGACGCGGGAAGACGCGCTCCGAGCGCGCGCGCAGTTGAACCGTGGCATTTTGTCGTAGTTTCAGAGAAAAACGTTCTTGAAAAACTTGGAAAAATAGCGCCTACAGGTTCTTTCATAAAAAACGCGGCCGTATGTATTGTGGTTTTTTGTCAGGATACAAAATATTATCTTGAAGACGGATGCGCGGCTACTGAAAACATTTTGATCGAAGCGGAAGATCTTGGATTAGGAGCCTGCTGGGTTGCCGGAGATAAAAAGCCATACGCAAAAGAAGTAGCTGAACTTTTAAACGCTCCAGACGATGTAAAGCTTATAAGCCTTATATCCTTAGGATGGCCAAAGTCCAGGGCTGAGCAGATCAAGAAAAGAACGCTTGAAGATGTTCTGCATTGGGAAAAATTTTGACAACAATAAAAACTAACCACAAAATGGCTTTTTCGTCATTGCGAAACCCCGAAGGAGTTGAAGCAATCTCGATGAAAGTATTATTGTTATTGGGATTGCTGCGTCGCTCCGCTCCTCGCAAAGACATAAAAGTTGTATTTTGCAGGACTCTAACCGTTAAATAGATAGTGTCAAAAATAATATGAAAGAAATAAGAAAGAAATTAACCACAGAGGACACAGAGGGAAAGAAAAAATTAAAGGAAAAGCTGTTTCTCTGTGTTCTCTAAAAGAGTATCTGCTAAAAGATATAATGTGGGGAAT
>JBDRBG010000092.1:0-28339 GCA_043823005.1 Candidatus Omnitrophota bacterium | reverse complement strand
CCTCACGTACGGTTTGATGAGGGGATGCTGGAAACAGGGTATGGACAAGATAATGAGGCACTCCCAAAGGAAACGGGGAGAAACAGAAAATACAAACGTTGTCCTGAAGCCATTGCGCCAGTGTTCTACTCTACAATGGTGTCTTGTCCTGAAAACGCAAAAATTAACCACAGAGGCACAAAGGCACAGAGGGGGAAATAGACAGAGGAGAGAAAAAATAAATATTTTTAATTTTTGAATGGCTCTGTGACTCTGAGACTCTGTGGTTAAAAATTATGGTAAGTGTATAACAATTTTTGTGTCAAAAAAGTGTCAATTTTTTTAGGACGATACATGGTGCTGGTGGAAAAAGAGGAAAATTAGATTGCCGCGTTCCTCGCATAGCTCGAAACTTGCAATGACAGAAGAAATACGTCATTGCGAAGCGCGAGGCAGACGAGCGCTGTGGCAATCTACATGGAAAAGATATTGTAGTTTGTTGGTCGTAGTTCGTTAAAAAAATGACGAACTACAAACTACGAATTGCGAACTACAGCATTTAAAAGTATTGCCTAATTTGTAAACATAAAGAACAGGATCGGAACATATAAAACATGCAGGACTATGATGTAATAATAATAGGCGGTGGGATAGTAGGGACTTCTATTAGCCGCGAACTTTCACGATACAAAATAAAGACTCTTCTTCTTGAAAAAGAGGAAGAACTCGCGTTTGGTGTATCAAAATCCAATAGCGGTATAATCCATCCCGGAACACAAAATCCTCCCGGATCATTAAAAGGAAAATTATGCGTGCAAGGTAATAGCCTTACCCGAAAACTTGCAAAAGAACTTGGTCTTGATCTTTATAGAATCGGGGAACTTATAGTGGCATTTACTGCTGAAGATATTCTGCGGCTTAATGTGTTGAAAAAAGAGGCGCAGAAGTTAGGTGTTTCCGGATTAAGGATCGTTGACAGTAAATGGCTGAAGAAAAACGAACCAAATCTTAATAAAGACGCGCTTGGAGCGCTTTATGCTCCTACTGCCTGTGTGATAAGTCCGTACAGATGGGTATATGACTTAGCTAAAAATGCCGCGCAAAACGGTGTTGAAATCTATACTTCTTATGAGGTGAAAGATATTCAATACTTGGCTTGTTCAGAGCGAAATCGCAAGAAACGTTTTGAAATAGTGACTGATAAAGGTATATTCAGGGCCGGTTATCTTATAAATGCGGCAGGTCTTTTAGCTGATAAAGTCTCAAATATGGCGGGTATAGATAATTTTAAGATAAAAGCTTGTAAAGGCGAAGAATTTATGCTTGATATGAAAAAAGCTTATCTTACAAAACATCTTCTTTTTCCATTGCCGACTAAAAATTCAAAAGGAATACTTGTTACGCGGACAGCTGATGGTAATCCTATGATAGGTCCTACTGCTGAAGATGTAGATGATAAAGAAGACCTTTCTACTTCTGAAGAGGGCAGAAAAAAAGTAATAGAAGGAGCAAAAAAACTTGTTCCATCAATAGACGAAAAAGATATTATAGCTTATTTTTCTGGTTTAAGGCCTGTTGCAGGTGCTGATTTTATTGTGAGACATGAACACAAAGTTTCGGGATTTATTAATGTCGTTGGAATACAGTCTCCCGGCTTGACTGCCGCGCCTGCGATTGCTTTTATGGTTAAGGATATTTTAAGAAAGAACGGTCTAAAACTCAAAAAGAAACTATTTTTCAAAAAATACCGCAAAAAAACAATACATCTTTTTTCTCTGCCGTTTAAACAAAGTAAAAAACTTATAAAAAAAGACGCTTCATACGGAGATATAGTATGCAGATGCGAAATGGTATCAGCAAAAGAAGTTGAGGATGCTATTAAGACCGGAGCAAAGACTATGGATGGGATAAAGTTCCGCACCAGGGCGCAAGCAGGCAGGTGCCACGGTAGTTTTTGCACTACAAGAATAATGAAAATGCTTTCTGACCAGACAGGAAAACCTGTGAGAGAAACAACAAAAAGAGGAGAGGGTTCAGAGATCGTAAAAAAGGAACGATGTAATGATAATTGAACGGGATCTTGTTATAGTAGGCGCAGGACCTGCAGGTCTTGCAGCTGCCATTTCCGCGCATGAAAACGGTGTGAAAGATGTTCTTGTCCTTGAACGGGATCAATATCTTGGAGGCATACTTAACCAATGCGTGCATACCGGGTTTGGCCTTGATTATTTTAAAGAAGTGCTGACAGGGCCGGAATATGCTGATAGGTTTCAACAAAAGGCGCGGAATATACCTGAAATAGAGATCAGTTTAAAATCTTTTGTTGTCAGGCTTACGAAAAATAAGGTGATTACGTATTTAAAGCCGGGCCAAATGGTGGAAGTAAAAGCAAAAGCGCTTATAATGGCGACCGGGTGCAGGGAAAAGACGCGTGAAATGGTATTTATCGCGGGTACGCGTCCTGCCGGGATATTTACAGCAGGGCTTGCGCAAAAACTTATAAATATAGAAGGTTTGATGCCGGGCAAAGAAGTGGTAATTGTGGGATCCGGCGATATCGGCCTTATAATGGCGCGCAGATTTATGCTTGAAGGCGCTAATGTAAAAGCTGTTGTTGAAGCAAATACAAAGAGCCAGGGGCTTATACGCAATATTGTACAGTGTATAGAAGATTTTGATATACCTATACATTTTGGATACAAAGTGTCCCGGATATTCGGGAAAAACAGGGTAGAAAAGGTGGAAATAGTCAAAGTGGATGATGCTATGAATGAAATTCCCGGTACAAGTGAAGAAATAACTTGTGATACAGTGCTTATGGCTGTCGGGCTTATCCCTGAGAATGAACTTATAGAAATGGCCGGAGTTGAGCTGGATAAAAAGACAAATTCACCGGTTTCATGCGAAGTGAACAAAACATCCATTCCCGGACTTTTTGTATGCGGTAATGCTTTTAAAGTATATGATGTAGTGGATGCGGTTTCCCGCGACAGCGTTATAGCGGGACAGCTGGCCGCGGAATATCTTGGTTTAAAGACAAAATAAAATATGGAAAAAAAACTTATATGTATAGAGTGTCCTGAAGGATGCGAATTAAAAGTGGACATTGAAGATGTGCGTGTGCTTAAAGTGCAAGGCAATCAATGCCCCAAAGGCGAAAAATATGCTATAAGCGAGATCCAGAACCCTCTCAGAATATTGACCTCAACTGTATGCGCTAAAGGCCTTTCATTAAAGCTTGTGCCTGTAAGGACTGATAACCCCATACCCAAGAACCGCATTATGGATGCTATGCGGAAAATAAGAAAGACCAGTATAAATAAACCCATTAATGTCGGTGATGTTCTTATAGAAAATTTCCTGGATCTGGGTGTAAATCTTATTGCGACACGAAGTGTTAGAGAAGAGTCGTGAACAGTGATTGTACAACTGAGCTTTACACTTAGATTCACACAGATACGTCATTGCGAGCCCTGAGCCATGCGAAGGGCGCGGCAATCTCTGCTTAGTTTCACCTTGACGCGTAGCTGAAATAAATTTACAATTAGGAATAATAAAGAAACTTTTGTAAAAAAATAACAAAATACGAACTTCGTCTAGTAAACGTTATAAGAAAAATAAAAATATAAATGAAAAGAAAAAACAATTCTAAAATCCACAAAGATCATAAAGGTGAATTCATTTATGAAACTTATTTTATTAATGGAAAGATGAAAAAACAGAAAATATATGTAGTAGAGGGCATCCCTGCGGAAGAATTTTACAGAAAAAATGCTGACACTATAACTTTGATTCAAAATGGAGATTATGACTTATTACATGAACACGAAAAAAATAATTAATAACAAAAGAAATGAAAATCTTATAACAAAGCAATTCAGCGGACCAAAACCGCCGCCAATTGAGTCGCTTAGCGGTTTTGGCCGCTGATTTTTGTGTTAGAAATGAAAAATCTAAAAATAAAATTATCTTGTAATATAGATGATAAAATGGTATCTTTAAAAAAGAGGTGAAATATGAAAAAACACTATCAATTACCTATTTTGATCGAGAAAGATGAAGATGGCTTTTATGTTGTAGAATGTCCTGTATTTAGTGGCTGTTACACCCAGGGTAAAACTATGGACGAAGCTTTAAAAAACATCCGAGAAGTAATTGCCCTATGCCTTGAAGAAAAAGAAAATGCAGAAGCTCTTAAAAACTTTCATCCTCAAGAATTAATTTTCTCCACTTTATCTTATGCCTAAATTACCATTAATATCCGCAAAAGAGGCTGTAAAAGCATTTGAAAAAATAGGTTATCAAGTTATGCGCCAACGTGGTAGCCATATTAGAATGCGTCATAAAATAGATGCTAATAACTATACCTAGCCACAAAACTCTGGGTAAAGGACTACTACGAAAGTTATTAAGAGATACTGAATTAACTATTGAACATTTCAGAGAATTAATAAAATAAATTTCTAACAAGGTAAACCAGCTGACCTTACTCCGTGGCTTCGCCTCTCCGTAAAGCAGCTGATTTTTGTGTTATAGGTAAAAATAAATGAAATTTCACATCTAACAAATATCAGATTATGGAACAGGAAACCATATAGTTGCTCGATTATCCTTGCAGATAAAGGATATAACCCAGTTCTTTCCTTTTAATGAGAAACAAAAAGAAGATATTTTTGGAATATGAATAGAATTCCGGGGACATGCCTGAAAGAAGCAGACTTCATGGATAATGCGGAAGTCAGAAGTCTGCTCCTTACAGGCGTGTCCTCACTGGGTATTTTTTACAATAAATCTCTCTCAAATCGGGTAATGGTTAGGGTTTGCAAATGCATCATATAGATTGCCGCGCTTCTTCCGCCGTAATAAGCGGATCCGCCTCAGGAGGACGCATGGCTCGGAGCTCGCAATGGCAGATTAATTCGTCATCTAGAAAAAAGCAGTTTGTTTTCAGTTGTTAAAGCCGCTCTTTTAGGCATTCCTCTTCCTCTTTGTTCCTGTTCTGTTATTTCAGCGGCAATGCGTTTTTTGAAAATGTAAAGAAGCCGCATAGTCAAGCCGCATAGTTAGCTTGACTTAAGTAAAAGTCAATGCTATTCTTTAATTTACTGATAAAATATATAGAAAGGCGCAAAAAATGGTCAGTCAAAGATTCAAAAAAATAATAATAGAGCATGCCAAGAAATACGGAGCTCAAGAAATATATTTATTCGGATCATCTTTATACGGGAAAGAAGCGAAGGATATTGATCTAGGCGTGAAAGGTATCGTCCCCGGAAAATTTTTTAAACTTTACGGTGAATTACTCAGGTGTTTACCGAAAGATATAGATCTTGTGGATTTTTCCAGGAACACAAGATTTATAAGGTTAGCGAAAAAGAACGGAGTCAAGATATATGGATGAAGTGTTAGGAAGAGAAATTGAGATTGAGAAAGAGTTTATTAAAAAGACTTTAAAACTGTTAAACAAAGCGATGGCGCGAAAAAGGAAAACAGAAATAGAGTTAACAGCAATAGGAGCCTTTTTGCATGATATTTATAATGGGATGGAAAACATTATAAAGAGGACATTAAAAGCTAAAGGTATTCGAATTAAGGATACAGGATCTTTTCATAAAGATTTATTAGACAGAGCAGTTGAGGAAAAGATAGTAAGTCAAACATTATCGGAAAGATTGGATGAATATAGGGGCTTTCGACATTTTTTTGTGCATGGATATGGACTGAACCTTAGAAAGGACGAATTGATTTCTTTAGCTAAAGGAATTTTAACAATATGGAAAGATTTCGAAAAGGAAGCAAGAAATTACTTAAGCAATTAATAAGGTTTATCAAGGGTAATATTTTGATATAAGAATAATTGCTGATTTATAAATAAGAAGCTTTTCTTTTTGGTTAGTTCGAAAAATTTTTCACACCTCTTGCATATTCTTCTTTTCTCGGTATTCTATATTATATGAATATTATAATAGGCATACTCAGGGAATCGTATTTTTTATTCAACAAAATGTCCCCGTATCTTGTGTTCGGATTTCTTTTTGCCGGGGTTCTTCATGTTTTTATTGATACAAGTACTGTTTCCAGGCATCTTGGAAAAAGCAGTTTGTTTTCGGTTATCAAAGCCGCTCTTTTCGGCATTCCTCTTCCGCTTTGTTCCTGTTCTGTTATACCCGCGGCAATGGCTCTTCGTAAAGAAGGCGCGAGTAAAGGGTCTGTTTTATCATTCCTTATATCCACGCCTACTACGGGCGTAGATTCTATTTTTGCTACGTATTCATTGTTAGGCGGGTTATTTACTGTTTACAGGGTTATAGCTTCTTTTGTGACAGGCGTGCTTTCCGGGATAATCGCGAATATTTTCCTGAAAGAGGATAACCATGGCATAAGAGAAGAACCTGTTAAATGCAAATTATGTAATGAACACGGCGTGTGTGAGCATGGGCTTTATCATAAAATAGGCTGTGTTTTTACTTACGCGTTTGGTGATCTTTTAAAAGATTCCGGAGGAGCGTTATTAATCGGCATTTTTATAGGAGGTGTGATAACTTATTTTTTGCCCGGAGGATTTATTGAACGATATCTGGGGGCGGGGATAAACGCGATGGTGATTATGCTTCTTGTGGGTATTCCGATGTATGTTTGCGCGACAGCTTCTATTCCTATTGCGGCCGCGCTTATGCTTAAAGGGATGAATCCGGGAGCGGCATTTGTTTTTCTTGTTGCCGGACCTGCTACAAATATTGTTACGATGATTGTTGTTGCTAAAAATATAGGTAAAAACGCGCTTGTCATATATTTGGGATCCATTGCTTTAAGCAGTTTAGTTTTAGGATTTTTACTGGATAAGGTATATTTATATTTTGGACAGATAGATTCTCTGCGGTTTATTATTCATCGCAAGGCAATACTGCCCGAATGGTTGGGAATAAGCACAAGTGTGGTGCTTTTTATTCTTATAGTGTATAATTTCGTAAAGCGTGATTAATTAGTTGTTGGGGCCTAGTTGTAGTAGGAGGGGTCTCTGACCCCGAACAGAATATTAAGGGTTCGCCGTCGGGAGACGGCTCCTACGGAGAATGTATAGACTTAGATGGAGGAATACTATGGATATGGCGTTAAATCTTGAAAATATTACGGTTTTTACGTATCTGGCGGTTTTTGCCGGAGGTATAGGGATATCGTTTACTCCGTGTATTTATCCTTTAATCCCTGTTATTGTAAGTATTATAGGAGCTTCGCATGAAAGTTCAAAGATAAGAAATTTTGTTTTATCATTAAGTTATGTTTTAGGTATGGCAGTCACATTCTCTGTTTTAGGAGTGGCGGCGGCTCTTACTGGAAAACTTTTCGGACAAATACAGACCAGTCCCATAGCGCATTTAGTGGTCGGGAACGTCATGATACTATTTGGTCTGGCATTATTAGATGTTATCCCATTACCTCTTTTTTGGTTAAACAGAGCAGGTGCCGGAAAAATTATAAAAGGCGGCAATATTTTTACTATATTTTTTATGGGGGTAATTTCCGGGTTTGTAGCGGCTCCTTGTACTGCCGCGGTTTTAGGCGCTTTATTAGCTTATGTCGCTGCAACGCAAAACGTTTTTGCCGGATTTTCTTTGCTTTTAGTGTTTGCTCTGGGGTTTGGTATTGCGTTGGTTCTTATCGGCACTTTTGCGGGTATTGTTACGGCTTTACCCAGATCAGAAAAGGCCATGGCAGTTATACAAAAGATCTTTGCGTTTGCTATAATACTATTAGGTGAATATTTTGTTTTTAAAGCCGGGTTTTTAAGTGTATAAGGGTTTTGTGAAATGCAATTTTCGCGTCATTGCGAGGAGCCCTGTAAGGGCGACGCGGCAATCTTGATAGATATAATATTTTTATTGAGATTGCTTCGCTGCGCTCGCAAAGACGGCTTGACATGTTTTCAAGGACAGATAGGTGTTTTATGGAAATCTTAATGCCTACAAATAAAAGGAGATCGACAAATGAAAATTTTTTGTAATAAGATATTGTTTTTAATATGCGCGTTATGTCTTTTTATGTTTTCAGCTTGCAGTGAAGTTGATAGCCAGGTTTCGGGGACTTTAGAAAAAGCTCCTGAATTCACACTGGAAAATATGCAAGGCGCTGAAGTACGTCTTTCAGAGCTTTTAAAGGATGACAAAAAAGTAGTTCTGGTATTTTTTACCACATGGTGTGTTTATTGTGTCCGGGAAATTCCCGAGGTAAATAATTTTTATCAGCAAAATATGGATAAAGCGCATGTATACGGTATAAATATACAGGAAAGCAAAAAAAAAGTAGAGGCTTTTGCTGAATCTAAAGGCATTAAATATCCGATTATTTTTGATACAGACGGCCGTGTAGCTTCGCTTTATGGCATAAGAGGTATTCCGGCTGTTATAGGCATAGATAAGGATGGGTCGCTTGTTTACCGCGGGCATAATGTAGAAGGAATGGATAGTGAATAGTAGTTGGGGAATGGTGAATAGAGATTGCCGCGTCGTCCTGCGGACTCCTCGCAAAGACGAAACCTTATCCGTCATTGCGAAGCCGTAGGCTGACGCGGCAATCTAGAGGGAGAGATCTAACGACATACGATATATGACATACGAAAAAAAGGGGGGAAGATTATGAAGAAAAGAGTTATAGGTTGGATTTTGGTCTTTTTTGTTTCAACTGTTGCAGGAGGCGCTGGTTTTGTTCTCGCTGAAGAAACTGATATGTCTGAGGCAGAACAATCAATTGAACAATCAGAAGAACAATCTCTTGAGCAATCAGAAGAACAATCTCTTGAGCAATCATCAGGAGAAATTGGCGAGATTATAAACGAATATTGTCCTATAATGGGCACAGCGGTAGACAAAAACACTCCTTATAAGGTAATCTACGAAAACAAAAACATTGGTTTTTGCTGTAAGGGTTGTATGTTAAAATTTCAGCAGGATCCTGAAAAATATATCGAAAACGTAGAAACACCTGAAGAATAAAAAATTTTAGTATAGCCGTGAATATTAAGACCTTTTTAAAGGTAACCAGAGGCGGTTATGAATAGCAGGTTTTGATGATGGGGTCTGTCTCGTGATTATATTGACAGGTGCTGGGAAATATTCATTTTTCGACAAGTTTTAGTGAAAAAATAAAAATAAGGGGACTGGTACCTGCAAGAGACGATTCTTCTGCGGGGGTACCTGTCCCCATCTGGACTATGTGTCTAATTTGGCGTCCCCCATTTTTTCCTTGTATTGTCGCTGAAACTTGATAAAATATTCTCTTCCAGAAGTATTTATTTTGTGCGGAAGGTTTTTATTAATAAACAGGAGGATGAGAAAAATGCATAGTTTTAAAGATTTAGGGCTTGTAAACACTAAAGACATGTATTCAAAGGCAATAGACGGGAAATACGGTATACCCGGCTATAATTTTAATAATATGGAACAGCTTCAGGCAATAATTCAAGCGTGTATAGAAACAAAGTCTCCGGTTGTATTACAGGTTTCCTCAGGCGCAAGAAAATACGCGAATCAGATTCTATTAAGACACATGGCAGCCGGTGCTATGGATATAATAAAAGACGCGGGCGTTAGTATTCCTGTTGCTTTGCATCTTGATCACGGTGATTCTTATGAACTTTGTGTTTCATGCGTAGAAACAGGTTTTTCATCTGTTATGATAGACGGTTCAGGGCTTTCTTTTGAGGAAAATATAGCTCTTACTAAAAAAGTGGTGGAATATGCTCATAAACATGATGTTACGGTTGAGGGCGAACTCGGTGTTCTTGCCGGAATAGAAGACGAAGTTTCGCATGAAGAAACGCATTATACAAAACCCGAAGAAGTAGAAGAGTTTGTTTCTAAAACAGGGGTTGATAGTCTTGCTATTTCTATTGGTACGTCTCATGGGGCATATAAGTTCAAGCTGAATCCCGGAGAACAAGTACCGCCTTTGAGGTTTGATATATTAGAGGAAGTAGAAAGAAGACTTCCCGGTTTTTCCATTGTGCTTCATGGCGCGAGTTCTGTTATGCCTGAGTACGTAGAAATGATAAATAAATACGGCGGCAATCTGGAAAACGCTGTAGGCGTACCGGAAGATCAGCTTCGCAAGGCCGCGGAATCATCAGTATGTAAGATCAATATAGATAGTGACGGCCGTCTTGCTATGACAGCTAAAATACGGGAAGTTTTAGCTGCAAAGCCTAAAGAGTTTGATCCAAGAAAATATCTTGGACCTGCGCGTGAAGAACTTGTAAAAATGTACAAGCATAAGAACGAAAACGTACTCGGCAGTGCCGGTAAAGCATAATAATTTTATCAAACAATTGTACCGGAGTTTAGCATGAAAGAATTGATCATAGAGGGCATTAAAATTTCACCTGCTTTGTATATACCTGTTTTTTATTTTTTATGGGTAAGTATTTTCTTGCTCATTAAAAAGTTGTTTTTCCATAAACTTCATATTTTTGCCAAAAAGACGTCTACAAAAATTGATGATGTTTTTGTTTCTGCTCTGGATATTCCGTTGACAATGATTGTTTTTGTCAGCGGGATAGCTTTTCTTGATAATCTTTTTAACTTTACTGGTGAAAGTGAACTTTTAAAATTTATCGATATAGCGTTTAAAGCTACGGCAATAATAGCTGTAGTTATGTTTTTGGACAAGCTTTTAAAAGGTCTTATTAATACATATTCGCATAAGCTGAAGATACTCAAAGATTCAAGCGGAGTTGTTCATGTTATTGTCCGCGCTGTAGTTATGGGCTTGGGGTTATTGATTCTCCTAGATAGTTTTGGTATATCTATTACACCTGTTTTAGCCTCATTAGGCATAGGATCTCTGGCAGTGGCGCTTGCGCTTCAGCCTACATTAGAAAATTTTTTCTCAGGCATTCAAATAGTTATAGATAAACCTGTTGCATTAGGCCAATTTATACGTTTGGATTCCGGGGAAGAAGGATATGTTGAAAAGATCGGCTGGCGTTCTACCTGGGTGAGGATGCTTCCGAACAATGTTGTGGTTATTCCAAATAAGGTATTGGTCAATTCTAAGGTTTTGAACTATTATTATCCGCAGAAAGAAATGGCAGTACTTGTGCAGGTAGGCGTGCATTATGACTCTGACCTTGAACATGTTGAAAAAGTTACAATCGAGGTGGCAGAAGATGTTTTGAAAACAGTTTCCGGTGGTGTAGCTGATTTTAAACCGTTTATACGGTATCATACGTTCAATGATTTTAGTATTGATTTTACTGTTATTTTAAGGGCAAAAGAATTTGTGGATAATTATCTTATAAAACACGAATTTATTAAACGTCTGCACAAACGGTTTAATCAGGAAAAAATTGTAATTCCTTATCCTATCAGGACCCTTGATTGGAACGATGGGTCATCTCCTCTTAAAGTATCCAAATAATTTGCACAAGTCATTACTTTTCTTTTCAGCCATAACAAAACATGTTTTCATAAAACAATATACCCTATAAGGTACATTTTTGAGTTATTTTATTATGTTTGTACCTTAAAGGGTATCATTTTTTTTTGTTTAGTACCTTTTCGGGTATAAAATATTTAAACTAATGTTGTATTTGTACCCGATAGGTGATATACTTTACTTGTTATGAAGCAATACATTTTAGAACAGTATATAAAGAATGTTTCAGTTCAAGTCAAAACTCTGAGAAAAAAAAATGGTCTAACTCAAATAGAGTTTGCTAAACGGGTAGGCGTTGGCTTACGTTTTATCAGAGAACTTGAACGCGGCAAGATAACAGTAAGAATGGACAAGTTGTTACAAGTTTTAGATTTCTTGGGATATCATCTGGAATTAAAAAGAAATGAAATTTCAAATGTTAAGGAATATAAAAAAGAGGATATGGTCTAGGGGATATTTTTATGGAGATATTGAGAAAAGCAAAAGTTTTTTATAAAAACGAATTAGCCGGGATTATAATTGAAAGTCAAAACGGTTATATTTTTCAATATGACCGTGAGTTTTTAAAGAAGAATATTCCAATTTCTGTATCTTTGCCTCTCAAAGAAGAACCTTATTATTCAAATGAATTATTTCCTTTTTTCAAGGGACTTCTTCCTGAAGGCTGGTATTTAAACATTGTAAGCGCGACGCAAAAAATCGATAATAAAGATTCGTTTGGGTTATTATTAGCAAGTGCCGGCGGTGACACTATTGGCGCGGTTACTGTCAGAAAAATGGAAGAATAAAAATGAATAAATTTTTTTTAAAAAATATGTTTAATATATCTAAATGTCCGGTTATAGATTTTAATTTGGGAGATATATCTCAAAAAGCGCAGAAACTGACCAATAAACTTTCGATTTCCGGAGTCCAGCCAAAGCTCTCAGTTAAATTAGATAAAAAACAAAACATGTTAATACCTGTGGCCGAAGGAGGAGAATATATACTAAAACCGCAAACTTCTACTTTTCCTAATATTCCTGAAAATGAGCAATGTTGTATGAATATTGCCAAAGAATTAGGTGTGGATGTTCCTCTTAATTGTTTGATTCCATTGAAAGATAAGAGTTGGGCTTATATAGTCAAAAGATTTGATCGGGAAAAAGATGTAAAAATTCATCAGGAAGATTTCGCGCAAATTCTTGGTGAATCAGATAAATACAAAGGTTCAGTAGAGCAAATAGGCCGCAAATTGAAAGAAGTATCTTCAGCTCCGGGTTATGACTGCCAATTGTTTTTCGAACGGGTTGTACTTAACTTTATTTTAGGTAATGGGGACGGCCATTTAAAGAATTATTCTATTTCTTATATAGATAAAGATAATGTGAGATTAGCCCCTGCTTATGACATTGTATGTTCAAAACTGGTTATTTTTGACGAAGAAGATTCTGCTCTAACTATTAACGGAAAAAAGAATAAATTGCAGAGGGAAGATTTTGATGATTTTGCTGAATATTTAAATGTTCCCGTAAAAATTCGATATGAAAAATTTGAAAATAAATTTAATGTTATAGAAACAATTATACGATCTTCGCGTCTTGATAAAGAAAAACAAGCGCGATTTGTCGAGATAATAAAAGAACGGATAAATTGTTTAACAGAATGAGTGTTATCATAGAAGCCCAATGTTTAAAGACCAAATGGAGGGATAGACATATTTAAATGCGGTATTTATCAGGCAAAGATTTATAATACAGCGAGTTTTGAATATTGCCTCTTTTTTTAGCGCCGTTTGAAAATATCCCGCATTTTTTTTCTAATTCCATAAAAGTCATAGAATATTGTTCTTTTGTGAGAGTTTTGGATAAAAGCATTTTTTCAAGCGCTTTTATCCTGAAACGGTCAAGCCCCCATACACTTGAAGAAAGCTGATCGCTTCTACCTCCGTCTTTTAATGTAAGCGCTTCAGGGATGAGTTTTACTTTATATCGTGCGGTTGTTCTTAACCAGAAATCATAGTCTTCACAAGCTTCAAACGTTTCATCAAAAGTTCCAATCGAATCAAATACACATTTTTTTATAACAGCAGTGGATATGCTTATACAGCATATGGGAAGAGCCTCTTTATATACATATTCCGAGGGTTTTTTATGTTTTTTTTTCTGATTTAAAAGTTTTCCGTTACGGTACCAGATCTCTTCTGAATGAAATATCGGTATGTCAGGGAATTTTGTTATATAGTTTATGGTTTTCTCGAGTTTTTGCGTTTTCCACCAATCATCTGAATCAAGAAAAGCGATAAAATTTCCTTTTGCGATATTAAGGCCTTTGTTGCGGGTTTTTGATACTCCTGAATTAGTTTTATTTTTGATATATTTGATACGGTTGTCGCTATAAGATGATAAAAGACTTTTTGTGTTATCAGTGGAGCCATCATCTATTACTATCAATTCAAAATTGCCATAAGTCTGGGTTAATACAGAGTCTACGGCTTTTTTGAGAAAGTGTTCCCGGTTGTAAGCAGGTATTATTACTGAAAAGAGTATTTGTATGTTCATATAAATATTATATAATAGGTTATGTATAATAGCTAGAGGGTGGAAGTTGGTGATCAGTGATCGGTGAGATTGCCGCGCTTCTCGCATGGCTCGAAGCTCGCAAAGACAGAAAGAATTGTCATTGTGCCCGCCGAAGGAGGATCCGCTTAAGTCGGAGAGACGCTGAACCTTTTTGTCATTGCTGTAGGAGGAAGAACCCCTCTTCGTCATTGCGAGGATCGAGGCAAACGAGATCCGAAGCAATCTCGATAGAATAAAAAGAAATTGCCGCGCTTCTTCCGCCATAATAAGCGGATCCAGTCTACTCGCCTCAGGCGGGCCTCGGGAGGACGCTAGGCTCGAAGCTCGCAAAGACGTATTTTTCGTCATTGCGGGTTGAATTTGTTGATGTAAAAGAATACAGGTAAATAAAACATAAACGCTGGGGGGGGAATATCTATGAAAAGAATCAGGATTTTGGCAGTTATGATAATGTTTTTTAGTAGTATAGGTTCTGTTAATGTGTATAGTCAGGAAAGTTTAAGGGAAACTCCTATCGTAAGGGTTGTTCGGCAAACCGCTCCCGGTGTTGTGAATATAAGTACTGAACGCATAGTTCTATTAAGGCAAAATCCTTTTTGGGGCCGTTACGGCCAGGAGTTTGACAAATTTTTTAATGAACATTTCAGTAATTTTTTTGTGAAACCTATGAAATTAAAAAGTGTAGGTTCCGGTGTTATTGTAGATGTCAGGGGCTTGATAGTAACTAATGCCCATGTAGTAAATATGGCAAGTAAAATATATATCATACTAAATGACGGCACGACAGTGGAAGGTGAGGTTCTTGGTGTTAATCAGCAAGAAGATGTAGCAATAATAAAAATAATTCCTCCGTATGTTCTTAAACCGGTAACTTTTGCTAAAAAAGGTGATATTATAATCGGAGAAACAGTTGTTGCCATAGGAGATTCCATGGGGCTTCAGAATTCGGTTACAGCAGGAATAGTAAGCGGGACTAATCGGCAGTTTATTTCTAAGCAATATGGAAGGCTTCACAGCGGGCTGATTCAAACTGACGCGCCGATTAATCCGGGTTCAAGCGGAGGAGCTCTTTTAAATCTTGAAGGAGAACTGATCGGGATAAATCTTGCAGTGATCCAGGAAGTTGAAAATATAGGGTTTGCAATACCCGTAGCAAAGATCATTGATATAATGAACGAGTTTTATCATTTTATAGGGGAATAATAATTAGTCGTTGGTTGGTCGTTAGTAGTTAGTTCAGAGTAGGGGCGGGCCTTGTGCCCGCCCTAAGATAAAAGTAAAAAGGATAAAGGAAAAAGGGGAAAGTTAGAAATCCAGAATCGTCATTGCGAGCTCCGAGTTTTACGAGGAGCGTGGCAATTTGAAAAGAGTGTATGCTAAGAGTAAACGACATTCGACAGTAAAAGGAGAGATATATGAGCAGAAAATATATGGTTTCAGTAATAGGCGGGCATGAATGTGATGAAAAAACAGCTCATTTAGCGGAAAAGGTGGGAAATGTCATTGCTGAACAAGGCGCAGTTTTGGTGTGCGGAGGACTTGGCGGGGTAATGGAATCTGTGTGCAAAGGCGCGAAAGCATCAGGCGGATTTACAGTAGGGATAATTCCGGGAGATGATAAGTCCAAGGCAAATGAATTTGTTGACATTGTTATTACTTCAGACATGGGATATTCAAGAAATACTTTAGTGGCCGGGACACCGGATATGGTTGTGGCTCTTTCCGGAGCATACGGCACACTTTCAGAGATAAGTTTTGCGCTTATATCAGGCAAAGATGTTTATGGGTTTGGCACATGGGATATTCCGGATGTAAAGAAACTTAATGCTCCTGAAGAGTTGAGAGAGATAATTAAAAATAACATTAAGGGATAAGTTAGTGAATAGTGAATCGTGGATGGGGGATGGAAAAATACGGGGACATGCCTGAAAGAGACACACTTTTTGTGTAATGCGGGAGTCGGAAGTGTGGCCCTTACAGGCGTGTCCCCACTGTGTGATTTTAGCATTAAACCGCTCACAAATCGGGTAGTAATTATGTCTACAAATATATTATAAATGAGCTATAGAAAAGGAGCTATAAGATGAACTTAAAAACTCTTGTAAAAAGAGCCAGAAGTTATAGAAGATTTGACGAGAAACATAGAATTTCTAAAAAAATACTTAAAGAATTAGTAGAGCTTGCACGTTTTTCTCCATGTGCTATGAATCAGCAGGCGCTTAAATTTAAGCTTATTAATACAAAAGAACAAAATGATCTTATTTTTCCTGCTTTGTCATGGGCAGGATATATTAAAGGATGGGGCGGCCCGAAAAAAGGTGAAAGACCTTCAGCATATATTATTATTTTAGGGGATACACGTATTTCTCAAAAGTTCTGGTGTGATCACGGTATAGCCGGTCAAAGTATGCTTTTAGGTGCTGTTGAAAAGGGTTTAGGCGGGTGTATGCTCGGCGCGATTAACCGTGAGCTTGTGACTAAAAATCTTAAAATTTCGAAAAGATATGAAATATTGCTTGTAATAGCTCTGGGTAAGCCAAAAGAAAAAATAGTTTTAGAAACGCTTAAAAAGGGTAAGGATACTAAATATTACCGGGATAAAAACGATGTGCATCATGTGCCTAAGAGACCGTTGAGTGAATTGATAGTATAACGGAGTATAACAGTTAGATGCACACAGATAATAAATAGTCGTTCGTCGTTTGTCGTTACCAGGAGCCCTCTCCGAGGGCGAACAGAAAAAATGAAAAAGGAATGAGAAAACCCTAAACTCTAAACACTAAATCCTAAATAAATCCAAATGACCAAAACCAAAAATATAAAACTATGGAAGATTTGGATTTTTTTGATTTGGAGCTTTGAGTTTTTATTTTATTTAGAGTTTAGGATTTAGAGTTTAGGATTTTGTTTGTTACGTCTTTGCGAGCGCCGAGCCATGCGAGGAGCGTGGCAAAGACGTAACAAACGGAAGCGCCCTATCTGTCTTTGCGAGGGAGCGGAGCGACTGCGGCAATCTCTTTAAATTTTGATTTTTCGGATTACATGAAAAACATTCTTCTTATTAACCCCTGGATATATGATTTTGCGGCGTATGATTTATGGATCAAACCCTGGGGACTTCTTAAAATATCTTCAATATTAAAAAATAACGGATTTAAAGTATATTTTGTTGATACTCTGGATAGACAATCTTCTTTTTTAAGTGAAAAGCTCAAAATATCTTCCAGCGGTACGGGGAAATTTTCTTTTGAGGAAGTTGAAAAACCTTTTGTATTTAAAGAAATACAAAAAAAATATAAAAGATACGGTCTTTATCGAAAAGATTTTAATTCAGCGCTTCCTGATAAAAAAATGGATTTTATATTGGTTTCTTCTGGAATGACATACTGGTATTTGGGCGCGTTTGAAGCTATAAAAATATTAAAACAAAAATATAAAGATGCTCCAATCATATTGGGAGGGACTTATGCGACGCTTTCATATGAACATGCTGTCACCTCAAGCGGGGCTGATCATATAATTCGAAATGTAGAATTACAAAAACTTTCATTTATAATCGGGGGAACTTGCGATTTTTCTTTTCAGAATATCTTGGATCAACAAATTGATTATGAATGGTATCGTGATCCGGCATATGCTGTATTGCGGATATCTTTAGGGTGTCCCTTTAACTGTGCATATTGCGGCCAAAAGATGTTAAGTCCGGATTTTATGCTTAAAGATAAGAAAAAGGCTATAGGGGAAATAAAATATTTATATAAGGAAAAGAATATAACCCGTTTCGCGTTTTATGATGACGCTCTTTTGTTTAACTCAGAGTATATAACAGAATATTTTGAGGCAATTATAAAAGAGAATATCAAAGCAGATTTTTATACTCCGAATGGGTTACATGCGAGATTTATTAGCGGCGAGATCGCTTCTTTGATGAAAAGGATTAATTTTATAAATCCGATTTTAAGTCTGGAAACTGCTGATGATACTGTATCCGGCAATTGGCATAAAAAGGTTACTGCCGGTGATTTGGAAAAGGCAATTTCAAACTTGCGTCGAGCAGGATATAAGAAAGGTGAATATACTGTATATCTTATGTTCGGCGCTCCGGGCACGACATTCGAAAGCGTTGAAAAGGACATTGAATATGTACATTCATTAGGCGCAAGAATATCATTAAGCGAGTTTTCGCCGATCCCAGGAACAAAAATGGCGCAAGGCTTTATAAAAAATGAACAAGACCCATTATTACATAACAATAGCGCATACCCTTCATTTTTACCTTCAGAATGGCAGGAAATAAAACAAATCAAGAAAAAAGCCAGTGATTTAAATTGCAGACGCTTTGCATAACCATATACAATACAATAGGTTAAGTGCTATTAAAGTTTTTTGGCTTTAGTTGTTGTAGATATAAAGCTCTGAAAAGACTTTGCATGAGTTCTTTCTTTTGTTGAAAAAACAATGGGACTTAACTCTTTATACTATAAGTGGTTACATGATGCGTTTGTTGAAAAATAAAAAGCCCCTAGCCATAACTACTTACTGTGTAAGAATTTATAAAAATATATGTAATTTGCAATTATTTATTTGATTTTGCATAATTTTTAGGTATACTTATAATATGAAAAAGAAGTATGTTCATAGAGCTATTGAGAAGACTTTCCTTGCAAGAGCAAAGGAATTTCCGGTTCTTATTTTGACCGGGCCGCGACAAACAGGGAAATCTACGATGCTTAAAAAGATCTTTCCTTCTTACCAATATGTTTCTTTTGATGATCCTCTTACAAAAGATTTGGCGATAAAGGATCCAAAATTATTTTTGGAGAATCATAAAAAACCATTAATTATTGATGAAGTTCAATATGTACCGGAAATTTTATCTTATTTAAAAATAGAAGTTGATAAAGATCGTTCTGAAAATGGGGTTTATATTCTTACGGGATCACAGATTTTTAATCTAATGTCAGGGATTTCGGAGTCTCTTGCGGGAAGGGCGGCGTTATATGAGTTATTAGGAATTTCGTTAGAAGAACTATTAGCGAAAGATACAAAATCGCATACTTTTCAGAATTGTTTCGAATATATATATAAAGGTTTTTTTCCTGAAACATGTATTCATAATGTTGATTTAAATAGTTTTTATGGATCATATATTCAAACATATTTGGAGAGAGATATTCGACAAATAAGATCAGTTCATGATCTTAGGCTATTTCAACAATTTTTAGAACTTTTAGCCGCAAGGTGCGGAGCTCTTTTGAATTTAAGTGAGATATCAAAAGAATGTGGTATAAGTCATACTACGGCGCAGAATTGGATATCACTGTTAGAAAGTACGCGTATAGTGTATTTATTAAGGCCTTATTATAAAAATATTAGTAAACGAGTTATAAAAAGCCCAAAATTGTATTTTACAGATACTGGGTTACTTGCGTATATTTTGAAATATCCAAATGCAAAAACATTACAAGCAGGACCTATGGCTGGTCATATTTTTGAGAATATGATGGTCATGGAAGTATTAAAATATAAATTTAATAATAATGAAAGATATGAAATGTATTTTTATAGAGATTCTAATTATAATGAAATAGATCTTGTCTTAGATTTTGGATATACAGTGAAGACCTTAGAATTTAAATTGACCAAAAGTCTTAGGGGTGAACATTGGAAAACATTGTTACAAATGAAAGATGTGTTAAGATCTGACAAGTCTTATATTATAAGTCTTATGAAAGAAGATCTTGTTTTGGCAGAAAACATTTCAAATAAACCATGGTGGAAGATAAAGGAAATATTTAATTAATAAAAAACTTTTTTATTCCAAGCTTTCCATTAATGCGCGGGCTTTGTCCAGGGTTTCGTTATATTCGCTTTCAGGGTTTGAATCTGCGACAATACCGCTTCCGACATGAAAAGAAGCCAGGTTGGATTTTGTTATGATCGTTCGGATCGCGATATTAAGGTCCATTGTATTGTGAAAGCTTATATATCCGATAGATCCGGTATAAATGCCGCGTTTGATCTTTTCCAGTTCATCTATTATTTCCATAGCTCTTATTTTCGGGCATCCGGTAATAGAGCCTCCGGGAAAAGCTGATTTTATAATATCTACGAGATCTATGTTATGTTCCATTTCAGCTTTTACAATGGATATTGCCTGGAATACTGTGGAATATTTTTCTATACGTCGATGTTCAGCAACTTTTACACTGCCGGGCAGGGCTAGTTTGCCGAGGTCATTTCTTTCCAGATCTACTATCATAGATAGTTCGGCTTTTTCTTTACGGCTTTTTTTTAATTCATTTTCTAATATTTTATCTTCTTTTGGATTTTTACCTCTGGGACGGGTTCCTTTCATGGGCCTGGTTTCTACTGTATTGTCTTTAGCTCTTAAAAAAAGTTCAGGAGAGGATGATATTATTGAAAAAGGGCCCGGATTCAGATAGGCGCTGAAAGGAGCAGGGTTTATTTTATTCAGTTTTAAGTAGAGATCAGCAGGGGGTAAAGATAATTTAGACTTAAACCGTTGGGCTATACATGTTTGATATATGTCTCCTGCGTGAATATAATCAAGGGTTTTGTGTATAGCGTTTATGAAACCTGATCGGGAGAAGTTGGATTCAAAAAGAGGTCTTGTATTTTTTGAAATAAGTATATTTTTAGCAAGGGAACATGAGTTTATTCTTTTTTTGATTTTTTTTATTAAGATATTCGGGCGGTCATATTTTTTTGATTTTATATTTAAAACGCTTAGATACAAATTATCAGGATCCAGGTTGTCCCTGATAAGAAGCGTTTGATAAAAGGCGAAATATAGATCAGGTAATTTAAGTTCATTTTTTGCTTTTTGGGGGAGTTTTTCCAGGAGATCTTTGAGGTCATAAGAGAAATAGCCTATACCGCCTGCAATGAAAGGAAATGAGCCAGTACATTTTACCTGGTAGTTATTTATAATGGCCTTTAGGGTTTTGAACGGGTCATCTTTTATTGCAAGATTATGTTTAGCAATTTGGAGCTTAACGGAATTTCCTTTGGAAGTTATGACAATAAAAGGATTTATAGCGATAAATGAATATCTGGCAATATCTGTTTCCAGAGAGCTGTTCAGAAAAGAAACATGGGGAAGGTCTTTTAGCGAATAAAATAGCTCTTCCATAGAATAACTGCATTTGATCTTTTCTATTATAGGTGAAGGAGTTATTTCAGGAAGATAAGTATTCATTTCAGATTACATTTTTATAAAATTTGATATTAGTTTTTTACCTTTTTTTGTCAAAAATGATTCAGGGTGAAACTGAACGCCGATTAAAGGCCAGGTTCGGTGTTTTAGGCCCATGACGAGTCCTTCCTTTGTCCACGCGGTTTTTACCAGGCTTTTTGGCAGATTGACCGCGTGAAGTGAATGATAACGTGCCGCTGGAAAAGGGCTGGGGATTCCTTTGAAGATATTTTTTTTATTATGATAGACAGGAGATGTTTCTCCGTGTACGACTTTTTGTAGACGTGTTATTTTTCCTCCGAAGACGTTGGCTATACATTGATGTCCAAGACATATACCAAGTATAGGGATGTGTTCTCCAAATTCTCGTATAAGATCATTTGATATTCCAGCGCTTTCAGGTGTTTTAGGGCCAGGCGATATGATGATTTTATCAGGTTTTAGAGAAGAGATATCTTTCAGGCTGATCTCATCATTTCTTTTAACTAAAAGCTTTATTCCCAGGTGTGAAAATGCCTGGTATAAGTTATAAGCAAAAGAGTCGTAATTGTCTATTAGTAAATACATGTTAGTTTAGCTTTTTTTAGATTGCGCCGCGACGCTCGTTTGCCTCGCGTCTCGCAATGACGAATATGATCTGAAAGCCGGTTAATTTCCTTAACAATTTCTTTTGTAACATAGTCAGGTGTTGACGCGCCGGCCATTATGCCGACATTTTTTATGTCTTTAAACCAGGAGGATTTCAGATCTTTTGAACACTCGATCCATCGGGTTTTTTTATTTATTTTTTTTGATATCATGTACAATCTTTTAGTGTTTGCGCTGTGTTTTGAACCGATTATCAGGACAAGATCATTTTTTAGCGGTATATCCTGTATTTCTTTTTGTTTTATTGTAGTTGTTTTGCATGTAGTATTATAAAGTTTTACATTAGGTACAATACTTTTCAATTTATACATAATAGTATTTATGTTATCGATTGACTGGGTTGATTGCGTTATTACAGCGGCTTTTGTCAGACCAGAGAGGTCTTTTTTTAGCACTTTAGACGGTGATTCTAGGATCAGGGGTTTTTTGTTAAGCTGGCCTACGATCCCTTTTACTTCATCATGATTATTGTCGCCGATAATTATTATTTTATTGTTTTTTTCCAGATCACGGGCAATTTTGTAAATTTCTTTTACTTTCGGGCATGTTGCGTCTACTATTTTGTACCCGCATTTTTTTGCTTTGCTAAATATTTTTTGAGGAGCACCGTGTGCCCTGACAATAAGTGTTGCATTAGAAGATGGGACTATGTTTTTGATCTTTTTTATGCCGAGTTTCTTTAGATCTTTAACTACAAATGTGTTATGTACGATATCGCCAAGGACATAGACATTTTTTTCTGATGCGGCTACTTTTTTGCTTATATTAATGGCTCTGCGCACTCCAAAACAAAATCCTGAACTTTTTGCTATATTGATTTTCATAGTATTAAACTGTGGTATATTTCCTTTGAGATTGCCACAGGCCTCGTCTGCCTCGGCCTTCGCAATGACGGAGCAGGCTCTGTCATTACGAGGAGTTGCGAAGCGACGATGCGGCAATCTCTTCTTTAACCTTTTTCAGGACTAAACACCATTCACTAACTACTATTTCACTGTTGAATAAGATCCTGAACAAAACTTTCTAACATATTTCTATATTTAGGTTTCATTTTTAACCGCGAACATAGAGAGAAAGCTTTTCGCAAAAGCGATTTGGCTTTTTTCCCGCAGTACTCGCCTGCTTTTGAAATTTTTATAAACTTTTGCATTGCAAGCAAATCTTTATAAGTTTTTTTGTCTTTTTCCAGGAGTTTTTTTAGTGTTTTTTTGTCACAGCCTTTAAGCGAATTATAGGTTTTCCATATAAGCAGGGTCTTTTTAGATTCAGCAAGATCTGATAGAACCGGTTTTCCTGTTTTTTTGCTTGAGGAAAAAATATCCAAAAGATCATCCTGTATTTGAAAGGCTTGTCCTATTAAGTTGCCTATGGTTGATAAAAGCGATAATTCGGTTTTGCCGGATTTAAGGCCGGGGTTTTCTCCTATTCCTGCGAGATGTGCTCCCATAAGTAGGGGTGCTTCAAAAGTATATTTTGCTGTTTTAAGTGTATATGTAAGTAAAACATCTTTTTTCTTGATTCTATCTATACGGGTCATATTATTAATTACATCAATGAATTCACCTGTACCGGTGGCAACAGTCATTTCAATAAAGGCTGATAGTGCTTGTATTTTTCTGGAATCTTTTTCATTAAAGGATAAGAGTGTTGTAACTGCCATAGCAAAAACAATATTGCCGGCTACAATGGCAAGTCCGTTACCGAGCTCGTTATTTAATGTTTGGCCTGAATTTTTATTGAATAATCGGTGAAGAGTGGGTTTTCCTCGCCTGAGGTCGGATTTATCTATTATATCATCGTGTATCAGTAAAAAATCATGCAGAAGTTCCAGAGCCAGGGAGCATTGGATAAGTTTTTTTTGAGAGTAGCCCCTTTTTTTTGTATAACCAAGATAGCTTAATATGAAAAATATAGGACGGATCCTTTTGCCTTTGCGGCTTAAAAAATCCTGTAATCCGTTATAAAGGAGCAAGGAGTTTTTTTTTAAACTGAAGTCATTTTCTGAGTTTTTAAGAAACGATTTCAATTCTTTGTCTATACTGATTTTGAGTTGTTTTAGCATGTCCAATACTCTAGCATATATGCCCGGAGCGGGCAATATAAATATGAGCGAGTAATTTTTGGATTCTGGAACGAAATTTGATTGCAATCGAGATTCTATGATTTCCTGATCTCGACTATCGAATTTCGACTGTTTTGCAATATAAACCCTGGGGTTTTGGTGTGCAGGGACAGGTGTGGGATTGATTTCAGAACCGTCCCCATTTGGTGGGTGATGGAGAGAAGAAAAACTTGCTATATGCGGGTTTATATGATACTTTTTATGCGAATATAAGAATTAATAAAAGTAAGACCTTTAAGTTTAGGATATAATATGCCATTAAGATTTGCTAAAAAAATACCGGCTCAGTATTTATGTGAATTTTTATCTAAACAGATAGCATTTATTAAAAGCAGGGTGCGTCTTTTTTGTCTGTTAACTCTTAGCATTTATTTTTTTGCTACATTTTTATGGTTTGTTATTTATCCCGCGCAATTTTATTTTCTCGAAGTTATTATCGGTTTATTTTTATTGGCCGGCAGTGGTGTGGTGCTTTATTTGAGTTCAAGGGCTAATACCATAAGAAAAGCCCAGTTTAACGCGTATTTGTTTACGGCTCTTCTTTTAAGTTTAATGGTCAAATTAGCGGTTACATATCACGAAAGCGCGTTGATATGCGCTTCGATCTTTGTGTTTACTATGTTTCTGGTATCTGTAACCATTCCCTGGACTCCTACAGAGGTTATTTTTATAGGTTTTATGCATGTTCTCGCGTATACTGTGAATTTCATTTTTCTCAAATATTCACCCAGGATAAGCGGAGATATTTTCAGTTTAATCCAATATTTTGATGGACTTATCTTTTTGTCTATGTCATTTTTTCTTTGTGTTGTTATCCGGCGGAAAGAAACCAACAGGGATATTGATAATTTTGTGCTTTTAAAAGAAATAGAGGGAAAAAGCACTCAGATGCGGAAAGAACTGGAATGGGCCACTAAAATTCATAAAACTATTATTCCGGATTCTATCAGTAATGATAGGGTGGATATGGCAGTGAGTTATCTTCCTGTTTATTATATGGGAGGAGATTATGTTAAGTTTGAGTTTTTAAAAGACGATAGAGTTATTTTTATTATTACTGATGTTACGGGCCATGGAGTGTCAGCGGCTTTATTAGTTAATCGTATACACGCGGAGTTTGAACAATTAACCAAAGAAGGAAAAGATCCCGGTATTTTACTTAAAGAACTAAACGAGTTTATAAAAGAAGATTTCGAAGGATCTGATATGTATCTCAGCGCGTTTTGCGGTTTGATTGATTTTAAAAAGATGAGTATGCTGTATTCCAATTATGGGCACCCTATACAATATTTATATAGCAGAAAAGACTCTCAGCTTCACAGGCTTGTTCCACAGGCAAGTCTTTTAGGGTTGCCGATAGAGGATAACAACGTATATCAGGATGATATAGATATTTCCGCTGGAGACAAAGTACTGCTTTTTACTGATGGGATAATAGAGACTGTTAATAAAGAGGGCGAAGAATACGGTACGGAAAAATTAGAGAATTTTTTAAAACATAATCATCAATTGCCGTCAGATGAATTTAACAATCAACTATTGGATGATGTAAAAACTTTTAAACACGGTAAGTTTAAAGATGATATATGTCTTTTAAGTATGGGGATAAAAGGACCCAAACCCTTGTTTTTTTAAAATAGAGAGAAGTTGTTTTTTCTGGCGTAATCACTCGACAATAAGGTTTCTTAGCTATTATAGCTAAAAAACAGGTTGCAAAGTCTGCTGGTTGATGTATAATATCAAAACTATGGAAACAGTCTGCTGTGTGATATGCTATATAATATTTAATTAAGGAGTGAGAAAAATGAAACCTAGAAAGAATTTTCGTTCAAGGCCCAAAAAAAGCGGGGCTAAAAAACGTCAAAAAGTGTTATCTCAGAAGAGGAAACTGGTTATTGCCGGTTATGATGCGGCGGTTATAGATAAAAAAACACCTAAAGAAACAAGAGAATTGTTAAAAACAGCATCAAAGAAAAAAGCAACAGCGCCTAAGAAGAAGGCTGAAACGGTAAAATCCGCGTAATTTAAATTAAGAAAGCAGTAATTTTTATATTATTAACTAAATATATAAAGTTACTGCCTTTGTTTTTAGGTGATTTTATTATAAAAAGAAAGACTTTTTCCCGCTATTTTTTCCCAGCTGAAGTCATTTTTTGCCACTGTCAGACCGTTTTTAGATATTTTTTCGCGGAGTTTCGAATTTTTTGACAATAATTTAAACGCGGAAGCAAGTTCTTTTTTGTTCGCGGGGTTTACAATAAGACAGTTTTGTTTATGTTTTAGATATTTTCTGAGCCCTGCCCGGTCACTTACTATTGTGGCAGTGCCGCAGGCTATTGCTTCGGCCCCAGTCATTCCAAAAGGTTCAAATTTTGAAGGTAAAACAAAAATACGGGCTTTTCTGTAATAAGCCGGTATAAGTTTGTCCGGGATGTGTTTGGTGAAGAAGATGCGGTTTTTTATTTTAGTGTAGTCTATTATTTTATACAATTCCTTTTTGAGTTTTTTTTCTTCAGCGCTAGGCAGTTGAGATCCTCCGCCGATTACTAAAAAGAGATCTTTAGCTTTTGTTACGATTTCCGCGAACGCGCGCAAAAGATAATCCAGCCCTTTATTCGTGGCGAACCGTCCGACCCAGAATATGTAGTTTTGAGGCACATCAATAGTTTTTTCTTTTTCATGTTTTTTTAGGGGCCGGAAAAAATCAATATTTACTCCTGCCGGCACTACAATGTAATTTTTTTCGGTATAGTTATAAAATTTCTTAGACCTGGCGATCATATCAGAACTGGTCATAACAAGCGCCCGCACTTTTTTGAATATTTCTTTTTCGTATTTGATTCGTTGTTTGAAATTATACAATTTCTCCATTTTAGCGGGATCTCCGCCCATCTGCTCTTTTTTCCAGGCTCCGAGAGAATGAAAGGTATGTACGAAAAAATGATTTAAACGTTCTGTTAGTCTCATGGCAACATATCCGGCATCCCAGTAATGAGAATGATATATATTATATTCTAATTTATTTTTCCTGATAAATTTTTCCATATTATCCACAAACGTATGCAGACAGGGTGATATTTTTTCTTTTGGTATGAATTTTTTTCCGCCGCAGGGTATGCGTATTATGCGGACGTTTTTCGCGACATTTTCAACGGCTTTTTTTCTCTGGAACTGTCGCGTATAAATATCAACTTTTATACCTGTTCGAGCCAGGGCTTTGGATAATTCAAGGACATAAGTTACTTGTCCTCCGGTATCTGTCTTGCCAAGTATGGGATGAGGGTCTACATATCCGTGTATCGAGAGCATACAGATTCTTTTTATTTGTGAAGACCTTTTTACGGGAATGACGGAATAATTTTTATTTACGATAAGATCGGCGTTTTTTTTCTGTTCGGAGATTATTTTATGTTCTATACGAAGTATTTTAGCGTCAAATTCGTCAATTTCTTCTCTTTTTCGGATCTTTCGGGACATAATAGTATCTTTATATGTTCTGGACAGAAATATTCTTTTATCAATGTGGTTCAAAAAACCCGTATAAGTACCGTCAACAAGCAGTACTTTTGCTGTTTTGAATTTCAAAATTTCCTTACCTATCGTATCATTGGGATAATCTATAAGAGGCTTTTGTATTTTAGTGATTTTTGGATCTTTAAAAGCTTGCAGGTGTTTTTCCATAAGGGCCAGTTTTACTTCAGAGGAACCTACTATAGAAATATCTTTGCGCCTTAGTCTGAAATTCGTTTTAGGGGGAAAATTAAAATAATCATCCTGGTTTAATCGTATTGTTTTTATCTTGTTTTCGTTTAATAGCTTTGATAAGACATAGGTTATTTCTGTTTTTCCTGTTCCGGATTCACCTGAAACAGAAATGATATAACGTGAAGGAGAAGCAAGCGCTTTCGGGGTCAGCAATCGGGATAGCTCAGTGGCTGCATGTATATGGTATTTTCTTATTAAGAGTTTGTCTCCGCGCATAGTTCTACTTTTGTTAAATGGATAAATAAAAAATTTTATTTAATTGCTTCCATTATAATATTACGTATAATATAAATATATGCAAGGAATTTTTTTTGTTTTTTTTGATAGTGAAATACAATTTTTTTTAATAAACAGAGAATATAGTTAAGAATAGTTGACTTGGCAGGGGGCTTTAAATGGGATTGGCAAGTTAAGTCAAAATAAAACTTGCTGTGGGTTTCTCCAAATGCCGGGTAGTGGGTTAAAAAAAAGAGAGATAGTGTCAAAAATAATATGAAAGAAATAAGAAAGAAATTAACCACAGAGGACACAGAGGGAAAGAAAAAATTAAAGGAAAAGCTGTTTCTCTGTGTTCTCTAAAAGAGTATCTGCTAAAAGATATAATGTGGGGAATAA
>JBDRBG010000091.1:0-24428 GCA_043823005.1 Candidatus Omnitrophota bacterium | reverse complement strand
TAAAATATTCTTTTTATCCGGATTTTTCGCGAAATTTTCCAGCTCATCATAAAGTTTAACTATTTTTTCACATCTGCCGACTGTTTTGTTAGGCAGATTCGATTCCCACGGCACTTTTATTGAATCAAGCCAGGCATTTTCAACATCCTTTTGCAAAAAATGTCCGTTTTCAAAAGACATAAAGTGATCTATTTTTTGACTGATATTCTGTATACTCGTTATTTCCGAATGCGTTACATCTTCTTTCCCAACATGCTGAGCTTCATCGACCATAAGAAGCATTAATTTTTCAATACCTAAAACATCTTCTTTTTTAGAAAATTTTCTTAAAAATAATTCCCCTAGCCATAAACCATAATCACCCCTGTTTATGCCTCTTCTTACATGAACAAACTCATGTGTTCTAGGCGAGACAAAAACATTATTTAAAACTGTATATACTTTCATATTCCTGGCTATTTCGAATAAACTACGGATTTGAAACATAAGTTGTAAACTAATGGTCTCTCCGCCTGAAAACATGGTTTCTCCGGATTTTCCGCTTATTTTTTCGTACTTTTCGCTGATCCATGTTTGTATATGAGAAGGCAGTATTTTGTACCATATCATCCTGCGTAAAACCCCTTTCTTTTCTGCGCCTTCAGAGTTCCCATCTTCTAAATATTTATTCAAGTTAGTCGCGTCTGTCAAATCATAGAAATCAGAAACCTTCTGACATTTCTTTTTTATCCATTGGGTAGAATCCAGACTCAAACAATTTGACAGTTTAACTAATTTTCCTTCACCCAAAAGCCCATTATATATATTGTGATAATAACTTATTTTCTGCCGCGCTTCGTTTACAATCTCTACAATATCATCATATTGTTTTTCCTCGCCCATTGATTTGCCTGTAAGAACAGACTCTACTCCCTTTTCCGTGATCTCCCCTGCTTGATTCTCTTTAATAAAACCTTTCAGGTCTTTTTCAACCGCGTTATGATAAGAATTTCTTTTTTCACTTTCCAGCCAGGCTATAGCGCCTTCTAATATTTCCATAAAACTTGTTTCTTTCTTTTCCCTTATAAAATTTCTTGTAAATTTAAATTCTTCAGTGAAAACAAAAGAAATATCCGATACCCCAAAAGCATTGTTCACTAATTCTTGTACTGTATCATCTAATTTCAATTTTGATTCTTGCGATAGTACTAACACTGCATCTTTTGTCATACTCACTGCGTATTGAAACAAATCTTTACGAAATTCCTCTGAAAGGTCCACATCCATATTTTGCATCAGATCCCTTGATATCCCTGCTAAAACTACCTCGCCCATCTCTTCAAATAAAAATTCTTTTTTTCCGGGCTTATCAAACTTAAGAAAAAGAATTTTCGCAAGATACTGATCCAAAATAAACGCTATTTCTTTTAAAACCTTTGTCCTTGTATCAATATCAGCCTGTTTTCGCGCTATTAAGGACAGCTTCTTTTTAATAAAATACGGGGCAATTATTTTTGCAAAATCCATCATATTAGAATTATGTCCTTTTCCCATACGAAGAGAAACCACACTCTCGCTTACCTGAGACAAAAAAGGCTCTTTCATCAAAAAAGTTTTGTTACCAAATATTAGCTTCATCAAATCCTCTGAAAAAATGCTTGCCATGTTTGGATTCTCACGCAAAAATTTAACCATTAAAGCATTTTCTTTATGCCTGTCCTTTTCGCTTTCACTTTTTCCCGGATTTACAAGCCATTGATTCTCTTGCGCATTAATCCATTGATTAAGTTTACTCTTTGTACTATCTTTAGCATGTCTTAAAATATCAACAACTACAGATTTTAAACGTGTATCTATTGCTTCTTCGATATCTGGAACCTTAAATTTTTTAAAATCAGGAGTTTTTAATGTTTCAACTCCGAGAACTTCTCCTGTTACCAAAAACCCATAAATAGCCTGCTCGAAATATTCTTTTAAAACTATCCAAAAACCTGACAAGTCTTCATCCTTTACGGAGGTAAGTCCCATTTTTCCTTCTGGCATTTCAGCGCAAGTCCATTTCACATACAAATGATCTCCAATTATCTCAGCCAAAACTTTTGTAACCTGATCTTCAAAACTTTCTTCCTTTTTCGCCGCAGAATCACTCATAGCATATTCGCGTCTATCCAGATCTTCGTTAAAATTAAGCTTTTTTGAAAAATCTAATTTCGGCATTTGTTCTTTTACTTTTTGCGCGTTTCGTTCGCAATCTATATATTTTTGATAAGCTGTATCTAAGGCATTTATTATTCCGTCTTGTGTAACGATATAAGGCTGTTCATAGATTTCGCCTATTTCATGCATAAACGCCTTAAAAATCTCATCCCATGTTTTTGAATCCAAAGTCTCTTTTTTCATCCCCACTAAAACATCAAACACATCCTCATCCAAAAACACATAAAGACCGTACGCGCTTGTATGCGCTTTCACTATAACAGGC
This sequence comes from Candidatus Omnitrophota bacterium, assembly GCA_043823005.1. Taxonomy (GTDB): domain Bacteria; phylum Omnitrophota; class Gorgyraeia; order Tantalellales; family Tantalellaceae; genus JBDRBG01. The sequence goes on along the minus strand of JBDRBG010000091.1, from coordinate 21,967 downwards.
ACTAACTCACCTGTTTCTGTTGATTTCTCATAAATAACAGGATAAGGTTTGCCTTTAGGAATTCGTAAAAGAGTTACATTTTTGTCATCAATAGCTCCACTAAAGTTCTCATCAAATAATCTTAAGAATTTATTCATCTCTGTGTTTATTTTTTGATAATACTTAGTTTCGAGATATTTATTTCGTGGCTTACCAATATTATATTTTGGATTCCCTACATAAGTAAATTGACCGTTATAAATAATATCTTTAATAAAAGGGTCTATTATTTTCTCATTGTTCTGAATATATCTCCTTATAGCTTCTGCATCTTTAGATTTGAATTTTTCTCTTAAAGGAAGTATATTTTCAAAATCTTTGATTTTTTTGAGTCTTTCCCACTCTTTTTTCGTATATATTTCATGTATAGGAAATCCTTGATGTGCATCTCTTTTTCCGGAAAATACAGCATAATATGTATTTAGATCCTCTGTTTTCTGAAGCCCCATAGCCGTACTAACCAAAGCTCTTCCCTTAATAACCATCTTGCCGTTCGTCAAAGTCGTTATTTCACTAAAAAATAAATGCGTGTCATTAAATATACTCTCAAGCCCTTCAAGTTCACCAAGAATAGTCTTTAATTCTTCCGCATTGATCTGATCTTTTTCTTTAGCAAGCTGTGCCAATCCTGTTTCAAGCGCTACCATAATACGGCCTTCTTCTTTTTTTTGCTCACCCATAAGATCATCCCAAATCGAAGAAACCGCTAAATTTGAAGGACACAAATTCAAATCCGAATTAGATTTTAACTTTGGATCATAATCAGGATTAAAATTAGAATTTAAATCTGTATTCGACTTCAACCCCCCAATAAGATCACTGGTAAAATCACTGGCAGAATTGAAACCATCAATAGAATTAACTTTACGAACAGAAGCATCCCCCGTTGAATAACCATAACTAAAATTTGTACAACAAAAACACACCAAAGTAACTATTCCCACAAAACCTTTATAAAACATTCTCTTCATTTTTCTTCCTTTCTAAAACCTAACCCCACCACCCAAACTTAGGGACGTTTCTGAAATTAATCCCACACCTGTCCCAAAATCAATCCCACACCTGTCCCCTATTTTTCAAGCTATTCTATTACTGCAAAAATTTAAACTATTTCATCATTTTAATTCTACTAAACTCTAGCTTGCGTGTCTAAAACTTCTTTCCTTACTTTTTCATTTCTAATAAAACAAAAAAATAACATGATTACCCATAAAAATAGCCCCAAAAGCACGTCCTCTTTAATCCGGACCTACCCCTTTTTTAACTTTACATTTTTGAGTCAATTATATTTTTTTTAAATTTTTTGAAAGAAATCTGCAATATTTTGCGTCTTATATAGTGAGAGGGGTATTTTAATAAAATTTAAAAAAGGAGGACTATTATGCCAAGAAATTCAAGAACTTTGATCTGGGATTGCTACTACCATATCATTGCTAGAGGCAATCAAAAACAACAATTATTTATAAAAATAGAGGATTACCAGAAATATCTTCATGTTGTCTGGAAATATAAAAAGAAATTTCAAGTAAAGATCCATGCTTACTGTATTATGAATAATCATGTTCATTTACTTATCAATCCGCTAGAACACAATTTGCTCAGTAAATTTATGCATGCTATTAATATGACTTATGCCCAATATTTCAATTATCAATATGAAAAATGTGGCCATGTTTGGCAAAATAGATACAAAAGTTATATTATTAGCAAAGATAGTTATATGATAAATTGCATTAACTATATTGAATATAATCCAGTAAGAAATAACATTGTAGATAAACCAGAAGAATATCCTTGGAGCAGTTATAGAACACGATCCTTAGGAGAAAAAAATAAAGTCTATGATGTTTTCGAATCATGTTAGGGGACAGGTCTGGGATTGAAATGGGGACAGGTCTGGGATTGAAATGGGGACGGGTCTGGGATTAATTTCAGAAACGTCCCCCATTTACCCCCCATTTACCCCTTTATTTGGGTTGATTCTTATGCTATATAAGTGTAAAATCTAGTTTATGCTAAATACACACGACGCTAAAATTATTGAACGCGGGATTAAAGCCGCTGAAACCAGAATATCCGAAGAAAACAAAATATGGTCACGTTACAGTAATGATAAAGTCGATATAGGTGAAGAACTAACAAAAGTCATCCGAACCCTTAACAAATCGTTTCCTTTGTCAAAACCTCTGCGTGCACTTTCAATAGGATCAAGCGCAGAACCACAATTCCGAATTTTAGAAACTGCTTTCCGCAAAAAGCTTTATCTTATGGATGTAGAAAAGAGAGCTCTTGATGTTGTAAAAGAACGTATCAAACGTCAACATACGGCACATGTTTCAACCATTCGAAAAGATTATAATAAAATATTCTTAAACACTGAAAAAACCAGATCTTTTAGAAAAAATAAACTCGAAGGGAAAAGGGTCAATCTAATAACACTTCATCATTCTCTTTATTACAGTGATGAAAATTCCTGGCTGTATATACTTCGAAATCTATGCCGCGAAATACTTTCCGCTAAAGGAGCTATTCATATTGTGCTTATGGCAGCACACAGCCGCAATGCATCTACAACCACATGGCTCTATAATCATTTTGTAAATAAATTCTTCGGCAAAAAAAACACACAAGACCTGATTAAATTTGAAAAGTCTTTAAATAAAATTGGATTATCCGGAAATCCATCAATATCCGCAAGAACTAATCATGTACGTTTTTTTGTGGATGATTTTGAAAAATTTATGGGAGTTGTATGGATGATACTGCTCTATCCTACTGTCCATAACTACTCACAAAAACAAAAAGAAGAAATAGCAGAGTTTGTTTATAAAAAATTCTGGAAAAATAAAAACCCTCTTATACAGACTCAAGATCATTTAATGATCTACCGAGGAATAACTATTAAAAAATAATTTTCTTGACCACCAACTGTACTTATCAGGCTTATCCGGAGTAATTTGAATAGATTTCGGGGAATTAAGAATATTATTAAGAAATCATATTTTTAAACTCATTCTCGCTAATAATTTTTATGCCTTTTTTCTTAGCGGCATCAAGTTTCGAACCTGCTTTTTCCCCTGCTACAACAAAATCTGTATTTGAAGTTACGCTTGAAAGAACCTCACCGCCTTCTTTTTCTACTATTTTTTTAGCCTCAGACCGGCTCATAGTCTGAAGCGAACCGGTAAAAACTATCTTTTTATCCGGCAATTTAACTTTGTCGCTTTTTTCTTGAACCTTTATAATAACGCCTCTCTCTTTAAGTTTCCTTATTTCATTTATGTTCTTTTTTGTCTTAAAAAAAGTTACAATGCTCTCTGCTATTTCCGGGCCGATCTCATTTATTTCTAAAAGATCTTCCCTTTCAGCCAAAATAACGTTATCCAAACTATTGAACTTCTTAGCCAAAACTGCCGCTATATGCTTACCAACATTTCGTATCCCCAATCCAAAAATAAATCTATCCAAAGAAACCTCTTTTGATCTTTCGATCGCCTGAATCAGATTATTTGTCTTTCTTTCTTTCCAACCTTCCAAAACTAAGATCTCGTCTTTTTTTAAAAGATAAATATCTGAAATACTTTTTATCAACCCTTTATCATAAAAAAGCTCGACTGTTTTATCTGAAAACCCTTCAATATCCACGGCACCTTTATTCGCATAATGAACGATCGCTTCTTTAATCTGGCCCGGACAACCAAGCCCTGCCGGACATCGAAAAAATACATCTTCTTTTTCTATCAGGGACCCGCAGCTCGGACATTTTCCCGGCATCTTAAATGGTTTTTCATCTCCGGAACGCTTTTCCTTTACTACCTCAGATATATAGGGAATAACATCACCGGCTCTTTCCACCTTTACATAATCACCTATTTTCAAGCCAAGCTTTTCCACCTGATCCATATTATGCAATGTGGCACGCGCTACTGTAACTCCTCCGACTTCCACCGGCTGTAAAAGCGCCAAAGGAGTTAATACCCCTGTTCTTCCAACCTGCACAACTATGTTTTCAACTCTTGTTATTTCTTTACGCGGAGCAAATTTATAAGCAACCGCCCATCTGGGATTTGTCGTACGCATACCTAATCTTTTCTGAAGATCAAAATCATTTACTTTAATAACTATTCCGTCTATCTCATAATCTAATTCATCTCTTTTGAGTTCCATTTTATGATGATAGTCTATTGCGTCTTTTATTGTACGGCAAGATCTTATCCCCGGGGATACGGAAAAACCCATTTCCCGCAAAAAAGAAAGCGCTTCTTTCTGAGTAGAAGGCATTTCCCCTGAAACTTCAAGTATCCGGTAACAATAAACATGGAGTTTACGCTGTGCCGTTATTTCATAATCAAGCTGGCGCATCGATCCTGCGGCAGCATTCCTGGGATTGGCAAAACTATCTTTCCCTGCTTGAATCTGGCGTTTATTTAAATCCTGAAAATCTTGTATATGTATCATCACTTCTCCGCGGACAGCAAGCCGCTCAGGAACCTCCTCCCCCTTAAGGCGCCCGGGAACACTTGGAATAGTTTTCAGGTTAAGCGTTACGTCTTCGCCTATAGTCCCATCGCCTCTGGTAGACCCCCTTACAAACTCTCCTTTCTCATATACTAATTCTATACTTAACCCATCCAGCTTAGGCTCGCATACATATTCAATCCCATCTGCCAGAGATTCTTTTCTGCAATTAGCATCAAACTTTACAGCGCCTTTTTCATCATTAATACTCTCAAGACTAAGCATAGACGCGGCATGCCTTACCTTAACAAATTTGTCAGGCACAGGCGCGCCAACTGTACGCGTAGGCGAATCAGGAACTTTATACTCCGGATATTGCGCCTCAAGTTTTTTTAGTTCATTGATAAGAGCATCATACTTACTGTCAGCTATCTCAGGGGTACCCTTTGTATAATAAAGCTCATTATGCCGCTTTATTTCTTTTCGCAATTTGTCTATTAGTTTTTCTATGTCTTTCATTTTAAGGCCTTTATAAGCTTTTCATAAGAATATGTATTCAAAACATCTTTTTTCTCAAGCCAACCCCTTCTGGCAGTTATAACTCCGTATTTCATCTCATCCATTTGCTCTGCCGCATGCGCATCCGTGTTTATTGCAAAACGCGCGCCCATTTCCTTTGCCCGCCTCGAATGCGCGTCATTCAAATCTATACGCTCGCCATGTGTATTTATTTCCAGAAAAATATCTTTTTCCGCTGCTTTTTTAAATATTTTATCAAAATCAGCCTCTATACCGCTGCGACTGGTTATAAGTCTTCCTGAAGGATGCGCAAGAATATTGACATATTTATTTTCTAATGCTCTTAACATTCTATTAGTTTGCTTTTTTTTATCCAGCTGAAACCGTGAATGTACTGCCGCTACAACTATATCCAGTTCTTTTAATGCGAAGTCTTTTAGGTCTAATTCACCGTTTTCTAAGATATCAACTTCGATCCCGGCTAAAATCTTTATATTTTTTGTTCTTTTCGCCAGTTTTCTTATATTTTCCACATGTTTTAATAAACGTTTTTCATCCATCCCATTAGCTATTCTCACATGCTTTGAATGATCAGTTATCGCGATATATTCATATCCCTTTTTCTTAGCAGCCATTATCATAGCTTCTAAAGTATCATGCCCATCTGTTTCTTGTGTATGAACATGCAAATCCCCTTTTATATCTCTTAGCGTTAAAAGACTTTTCGGCAAAATGTTCTCCAAAGCAGCCTCAACCTCTCCCTGATCTTCCCTTAATTCCGGAGAAATCCACTGCATTCCTAATTTCCTGTAAACATCTTCTTCGGTTTTGCCGGCAACAAAGCTCTCTTTTCCCGTAGGATTAATCTTATACACACCATATTCATTTACTTTATAGCCTTTAGCCTTAGCCCTGGTCCTTATCTTTATATTGTGCTGTTTTGACCCGGTAAAATATATAAGAGCCGCGCCAAAACTGGCCTCATCTATAACACGAAGATCTACTTGAGGCCCTTCTTTTATAGATATACTGGATTTTGTAGGACCTTTCGCAATTACTGTTTCTATCCCGGGAATTTCAATGAAATAGTCCATGGCTTTTTGACTATCTTTTGCCACAGCAAGGATATCCAAATCTCCTATTGTATCTTTACCTCTTCGCAGGCTTCCTGCTTTTTCTATTCTTTTGAAATTTTCGGATTTTGACAAATATAAAATAATTTCATCAGCAAAAATATCCGCTTCATGAAGAAGCATGCGTCCTTGTTTTTTTCTGAAATATTTTATGGCCGCAAGAAGTTTATCTTGTGTTTTAATCCCCATACCTTCGATATGTTCAAGTTTTCCTTTTTTGCACGCGGATTCCAGATCATCAACATTTTTAATCTTAAGTTCACTCTTAAGCTTTTTAAGCTTTTTGGGCCCTAAACCGGCTAGATTTAACATGTCTAAAAATCCCGGAGGAAATTCTTTGATAAGATCATCATAATATAGCAGTCGTCCAGTCTCGAGCATCTCTATGATCTTTTCTTTAAGATCCTTGCCTATGCCGGGAATATTCCCGAGTCCTGCAGTATCTTCTTTGTATATATCAGTAAGCTGACGAGATAACGCCGTTATATTCTGAGCCGCTACCCTGTAAGCCCTGATCCTAAAAACATTTTCCTCTTTTATCTCAAGGATATCAGCTATACGGGAAAATATTGCGGAAATTTCTCTGTTAGTCATAAATATATAAATAATAAGAATTGTTCTTTAATATAAAAACAAACATAACTATATGGTATAAAATAATAGGTGTGCGGTAAAGTAAAAAATTTCAAAATAGAGCCGGCTGGGATAAGTGTGAGTTTAATTCCAGAACCGTTGTAAACGCTCAGTAATTAGGTAACAGTTTTTTTAATGCTATCACTTCGTCTTTGCGAGCGAAGCGAAGCAATCTCGAATAGCAATAAAAATATAAATTTTATGGACAAATTATATTATTAATGAGATCGCCGCGGTCGCTACGCTCCCTCGCAAAGACAAAATATGAATTGTGACACAGTCTGAATGACAAGACCTTGTTTGTCATTGCGAAGCGCAAGTCAAACGAGTGCTGTGGCAATCTATTCAGTTTCCACAGGACACCCTATACTGACTTGAGCGCTAACAGTTTAAGCTTATAAAATATTCGAACTTCTTCCATATCTACAGGTTCGGCTTTGGGCTCGAATAAAACTATACGCTTTTCTTTAGAATATTTTTTTATTATCTCTAACTCAGAGACATCGTTACCGCTAGCAAGTTCTAATGTTATAAGCAGCATCTTCATGATCTCAACACAAATGTCTTTACCCGGTTTTTCTTGTCCAAGTTTATAAGCTTCTAAAAGTTCTGCGGGATCTATTACCGCAAGAAAAGGTTTTTTCGCGTTTGCCACATTTAAAAGCGGTTTAAAAGCCTTAGAATATATAGTGTCTTTAGACGCCATTACAACAACATTTGAGAGATCTACCTCACTATCCTCTGCTTCTTTTAATACTGCACTTGCAAGATCTTCGCCTTTACAATCAATTATAATAATATCCAGACCCATTTTACGTAATTCAATCTGTAAATCCCTTATTTTATTGATAAGCGGATTAATGGCATTATGCTGATAACTTCCATCATCTTCATATCCGGGAATCCAGTCTGTTTCTAATCCAAGTATCAGTTTTTGACCTCCCCTTCGGGCTTTTCTGGCAAGTATTATTATATTTGCTATCAAACTGCCGGCTTCAAATTTATCAATATTATTCTTAATATCCAAAACTGCTGATTCTACTTCAGCGGAAAAAGTCTCTCCCTCTGATTTAGCTTTTTCAACCATATTTACCTCATTATTCAGAGCTTCAAGCATCAAAGGCGCCATTACTTTATCACAAACAGAAATCTTCTCTGTTTTAATTATTCCTTTAGCTGTCAGTTCTTTAGTGATCTTTGAAGCAGAGGCCATTAACCTTCCTCTTATAGTTTCATTTGTTTTTTCCATAAGTTCAAGCAATCTTTTTTCTACTCCCAGTTCTTCTTTTGTTTCAAAAGAATAGTTTTTAATTTTCCCCTTACTTTCTAATGCATCTAATCCGTTTAACATCTCCACGTCAACTTTTATTTCAAAAGTCGTCCCTTTCCCGGAAACGTTAACAACCTTGCAAAGAATCTCATCTATATCACAGCTGTCTTTTTTCAAAGCATACTGAGTCAGTTTTTCTACTATTTCATCGTAAAAATCATAAGTCAGACATAAATCCCTTTGCGCGTCCGCCTTATAACCATTATTATGTGTATATATGTCCATCTTTTTTGCAATAACACGAGACATCAGCTCTTTTTTATTTTCCACCAGATCTCCTAACAGTGTATAAGAAACCCCTTCTCCGCCTTCTTTTCTTTGAATATTTTTTTCAATAACCCCTTCTATGACAATAAGGTCTTCGGGCTTATGAATTTCTGTGCACAATTTTTCCGCTATTTCCCGCGGCATAGAAGTTCCATTATATCTAAAGAGTTCTCCAATTCTTTGTCTGATAAGATTTACATTAATATTCTCAAACAACACTTGCAAAGCAGTTTGCCTGGCTTGACTGTTTGATTCAGAATAAAAAGCTTCCTTAAAAATAAACCAGAGCATCTGTTCATTCTCAATATTCTTAATATTATTTAAAGCAGTTTCTCTGATATCAGGATAACTGCACCTGGCAGCTTGCAGAACAAAATCAGCATTAGCAGAAACTGCTTTTTTATACATATGCTCTTTCTCTATCCTGAGCCTATTCGCTCTAGCCATAAAAAATGTACTAAAAACCGGCAACATCATAAATATACCGCGCCTATGAGTTTTTCCTGCTTCATGGATCCTCAAAAGAAATCTATCCATGATATCAATACGTTGAAACGCCGGATGAGTATAGCCATTCGATTTAGCAATTTCTATATTCAGAATTTCAGAAACACCTGGTATTTCCCCCTTTAACTTACCCCATTCCATAAACGCGTCTTTTATTATCTTTTCTGTATGCCAATAACTAAACATCGCCCATATCCAATACGCTCCAAAAATAATCACGCATAGACCCAATATTTTGTATTCTGTAAAAAAACCTAATCCTAATCCCCCCAAAAACGCGACAAGTCCTATCCCTGCTGATATAAATCCGGCGTTTTCAACTGCCTGAGCTGTTAGATCATGCACATCGGCCTTAGTCTCCGCAAATTGTATCCCAAGTTTTTCATCTATCATTTTTCGGAATTTAACAGAATCATTTAATAACTTTATTATATGATTCATATTGATTACTTGCCGTATCCCGCCATATTGTACTGTATTATCTTTTATATTATCCTTTACTATATCAAGCGCGATTTTCACATCAGCCATAGTCTTTATTACGTCCTGCACTTTTGTCCACTCTATATGTTCTTGAATCCCCTGCACATCAACTATTTTTATTACATCGCCAAGATATGTCGTTTTATCTTCTTCTCGCTCATCTGCCGGCCACATTCCTTGAACTTTTGCTTTAAAAATCTCAAACGGGGTTTTCCTAAGCATCAGGATTCCTGGAAAAATGTTCATCGCACCTTGATAAGGTTTTTTAAACCTGACATATACCTCTATGATTCTCCTGATCCACTCAGGCAAATCATCAAAAACAAGATGCCTGTACCCATCGTTGCGGCTAATATCCATTTTGTACAAATCCTCGATCGGCGGAATATTTTTGTAGTTTCTATATTCTTTAGTATCAGGGTGCGTGCTGTAATAATCATTTAAAGAACTGACTATTTTTGCGCGCATATATACAATTTTTACACACACGTATATTAAATAAACACTAACAAAACATAACCCATTTGATAAATAAACCGGCCAATACAATCCTTTTCTAACTAATAGCTCCAACCATATACCAATAATCCCGCTAATAATGATCAATACTCCGCTTAAACTTAACCCTATACGACTTAAAACCTTCGGTCTAAACCCATATTTATCTAATTTTTCTTTTCTTTCCTGATCTATTAATATGTGTAAATCATCGGGATTATTCAAAAGATCCGTAACCTTTTGCATATTAATCGTTACATATTTACGCGAATCAGCTAAACCAGCTTCTATGCCGGTATTATCTCTGATCTTTTCTCTGATTATTTCAAGAGCAATTTTGACATCCCGCATATTATTTACAGCCTTTCTCGCAATATTCCAGTTTACTGAATCTTTATTGCCTCGAACCATAAGAATAATTTTTTTCTTATCCTTTCCACCTGTATGCTTTTTATCCGGCCACATCTCCTTAACTTCCTCCTCCAACACATCCTGCGGCGCTTTTACGAAAAGAGAAACTACAGGAACCATAGCTAACATCCCTATTAAATGAATATTAAACCTTTCATGGATATTTACTAATCTCTGGTATTTTTCAGACAAATCATAAAAAGCATCGTGTCTATATCCATCATTTCTAGCTATTGGCATTTCCATTAATGCTAAAACATCAAAGTCTTTTTCATGAACACGCAAAGCTTTATACAATGTTCTTGCCGTTAACAAAAAATGAATTGACGTATAACAAAAATACAAAAACAACACAACAAAAGAAAATGTTACATCAGTAAAATTCTTTTGCAAAAAATATTGTAAAATACCGGAAATGAGACTAATTGCGCTGAACACTGCATACCAATAAGCCGCGCTTAATGCTGAGCCTGGTTTTAGATCATGTGTAGCAGGTTGATCTTGTTTCGGCAAAATCTTCTTTTCAACTTTAGGCCTACGATTTAGATCTATTGATTGGCGTAAAGTTTTGGGGTCATTCAACATCGCTACTATCGGCTCTATATCAATGTGCTGAAATCCTCCCGTCAAATTTTCAGTATTCTCCTGGATCTTTTCTTTGGCTATATCACATGCAATTCCTATCTCTTTCCGCGTCTTTATAACATTTTCTAAATTAAGCCAATTAATCTTTTTTAAAAACTGTCTTTTATTTTTTGGCCAGATTTTTTTTACTTTTGCCTTAAATATATCTCCGGGTGTTTTTTGAAACATTAAAATCCCGGGCAAGATCTTTATCCTGCCCAAAAAACTGTTTTTAGCATTAAGATAAATAATTAATGCTTTCTTAGCATGCGGCAAAAGCCTTTTAAAAGCAGGGTGTCTGTGCCCGTCACTAATGCCTATATCTATTGTATCCCAGGATCGACTTAAAGGATCTCCTTGCTTGCTATAATGGTTTTTTAAAGCTTTTATTATATCCTTCCTTAAATGTAAATCCCTCACACTAAACAATAACAAAAACAAATAAAGTACTGTAATAATCAGAAAATACTCTATATTTTGCGTCAATATATCGCGCGCTCCTTTAAAAAAAAACAAAACTAAAAGAACTTGTTCCTGCAAGCACAGCCAGGGCTGTTATTAATCCATCAATTTCATTAAAAAAAAGATTTGCATTGGCTCTGTATATACCTTTTCGATTCTCTATTGTTTCTAAGATCATTTTCCTGAATCTACCCGGATTATTTAAAAGTTCAACAACGCTCCTCATCTTAATAACAATGGCTTTACGGCTTCCTTGGTTATCGGGATAATCGTTCGTTATATCTTGTATTTTTATCTGACCTTTCAATATTTCTAAAGCTATTCTTACATCTGCCATAGTTTTCACAGCTTTTTTGGCATTATCCCAATTTCCTATTTCATATAATTCTCCGTTCACGCTAATAGTAGTTCCTTTTTCTTCTTTTTCTCTGCCGGGCCACATTTTCCGCACTTCTTTTTCAAAAACTTCCTGAGGAGATTTCACAAACAATGAAATTATCGGCAATATCGCAAGCATACCAATTAAATGTGTTTTAAATCTTTCGTGAAGATCTATCATTCTCTGATATTTTTCAGAGATATCAGTAAAAGCCGGATGACTATACCCGTCATTTCTGGCTATTTCCATATTCTTTATTTCCTTAAACCCGGGCATCCCGTCAGAATGGGAATATTTTTCCTCATCCGGATTATCGTGATAATAGTTTAAAAGCGCGTAATAAATCTCTTTATATAAAAGATAATATTTGACATGCGCCCATATAGAATATGCGCATATAGAAAAGAGCTCTACGGTTACAATCACACCTATATCCTGCAAAAAATAGCCAGCTATTCCAAAAACCAGGCTAAGCGTTGCAACTCCAGCCATTACTAAACTAGCGTAAAACGCTGAAATAGCTTTTAATGCATGAGAGGAGTCTTTTTTATTCGTTCTTTTTGAAAAAGCGTTTTCCGCGGATCGTTCTAAGATTTCTTCAACAGGTAGAATTTTACCTTCAAGTTTCCAAAGCATAGCTCCTCCGGCTAAGGTCTGATAGCTAAGCCTGGCCTCGGTCTTTTCCAAAGCTTTATCAGTATCACCGCCGCCGCCAAAAGAAAAAAGTTTACCTTCCTTAGACCTTAAAGTTATTTTCTCAAATAAAAGTTTAGTATCTTTAAAAAACCTTTTGTCCTCATAATAACTAGGAGGGCCTTTTACATAAATAGATTTTGCTTGATCCACAATATCCAAATAAAAATCTATAGTTTTTTGTCCTATACCAAATACTTGATCTTGTGTTAATGCCCATTTTGTCGGAACCATAGGCACGGAAATCTCTTGTCTTTCTCCAAATGCGTCTAATACAGAAAGATCTTTTGGAGCAATAAGTCTGTTGGGATATTTCTTATCCAGTTCCGCTATTCTTTTTATGACTTTTTGTAAAGGAATTTGTTTTTCTAAAAACCGTCTATTTTTTTCGCCAAGATCATGGCCCCTGGCCATTAACAACACTTCACTAAGTGCGCCTCCTGTTATAATAGCCTCTACCCGGCCTGCTCTTAACCCTTCGTTTATGGCTCCGAGATAATCGTCTATTTTTAATCCTCCTAAACTCATAATATAAGGTTTTTCTATTTTTTCAGTCGCTTTACTCAATCCATCTAATTCTTTTTGCATAAGCCTACCCGCTATACACGGCAAGCGTTTAAACCCTGTAATACTTGCCTGTTTTCTATGCGCAACTGAAAACCCGTCTATACAATAGAAATCAAACAAAGGCGCAAGGTTCTTGACCAGTTCGCTTTGACTATGATCAACCCCTTTTAGCAGTTCTCCTTCCCATGAACGAACATTTTTCAATAAAAGCATTTGCCCGGGGTTTGCCTGTTTTTTGTATTTTTTTATGGCATCTTGAGCAATCGGACCAAAGAGATCATCGTTTTCTATTGTTAAAACTTCATAATTCTTAGCTTTACGTCTTTGTGCTTTCGCTTCCGCGTTTTCGATTCTCTGCATCTCTTCCTGTAATACCTTGGCGTGTTTATCCATAAATTCAAGATAGTGTTTTCCTCCTGGCCTATCCTGATGAGCTAAACTAACAACTTTAGCGCCTTTATCTAACAGTTCTTTAAGCGTAATTGCCGCGGCTCGTATCCTGTTGTCTGCTTTCACTTCACCTTCTGTTAGTTTAGTATTTATATCTATTCTTACACCGCAAGTCTTTCCTTCAACATTAACATCATCTATTGTCAAAAATGAACGTGATATAGTTTCAATATCCTTTTCACCTGCTGGCCTTTCCACATAAGTCTTTTCCCGGGAAAAAGACGTTGCGAGTATTTTCTCCAAAGATTGCCTGATTCCTCCTTGAATACTCTCAGGAATTGAAAGTGTTTTTATATGTTCAGTTATTTTGCTGTATATCGGCGGAGTATCCTCTTCCTTCCCCAAAACAAATTTAAGCTTTTTTACTTGATCTATTGCTCTTTGCATAATATTTAATAATTCATTGATGTATTGATCATTCAGACTTCCTTCTTGATCATTAAAAGCATTATCATAAAAATTTAATTCTTCCTGCAGTCTTGTAAAAAGCACCTCAAATATTTCGTTTAACCGCGTTCTAAATACAATTTCATAACTCTCATTTCCGTCTTCATAACCTTCTTTAAGATTAAGTATTTTCGGTCCCAGAACATTACCGGTAATCTTACGTTTTCTTTCTAAAGGACTTTCTTTCATCTCATGGATCCAATCCATAAGATTGTAATCTATCCCTACTACAATTTGTCCATTACCCTGGAATGTTAAACCATAGTTTTTTCGTCCATTTTGCAGATCAGACAATTTTAAATATTTCATTTTTACAAGATCCTGAAATCTTCTTTCTACAAGTTCAGAAGATATGTTTTTATATATTTTGCAATATTCCGAGACACTAAGTCTTCCGCTTTCTGCAAGTTCTATTAACTCAGTACCTATCATTGAATTAAATGCAATAAAAGCCGGCCTTTCACCGGTATAATACAGCTTTACTATATATTTTTTTGACAGGTCATACTCAACCCCAATCATTTTTGATTTATTTACCTTGTTTTTAAGCGCAACCTGTATTACATATTTTTCAGATTGTTCTTGAGGAGTCTTTTCAGGAGGAGAATAAGGAATAAGTACAATATTTTCTTTTTGGTTTATCTTAACGCTAGAAATATCTATACCCGCCAGGTCATTACCTAGTTCTCTTTTTAAAACTGTTTCCATGAAATCTTTTGAAAGCGGCCTCATTCCTGCGGAAGGATCTCCTAATAAATATCTTCCGATATTTAAAGCAGAGTTTAAAGCAACAGCTTTATCCTTAAACTCTTCAACTCCCTCAACCATTATTTGTTTCTGGAACATGGTTGAAACAGCAAGATTCTGAGTATTCGGAGAATTAGAAGGATATGCCCAAGCTAGGTCTAAATTTAAAAATGCTATTATTAATAAAACACTAATAAATTTAAAAAACATATGTTTACGTATCAAGTTCATAATAAAAAACCTTTCTATTCCTTTTGATTAAACAAAATTAGAGATATTCTTTTGATAAAGAGATATTCTAATACAGCAAAGCAAATAAAGCAACAGTTTCATGCTTTTGTTTCCCTAACCAAACCAGACAAACCATACCATCTCTACAACCCCCGACAGACAGCGAAGTTCTGCCAATGCTCTTGCTCTGTGTATTTTTAGGATCAATTTTTGCGAATAGCAAAAATTGTCAATCTTGGCAAATTTTGATCAGGTATAAGCAATCAGTAGAAATGAATATAAAAATACGGGGACGAGTCTCAGCAAGAGTTTATACTCCAACAGGGGACTTGTCCCCATCTGGAGCTAAGTAAGTTTGAGATTGCCGCGCCGCTCGCTAAACTCACGGCTCGCAATGACAAAATGTATATTATGGCAATGTCCTTTCAAGCATGTCCCCAGCGTTCCATTAATTTGATAGAGAGCTATTTTAATACATATTAGGCGTTAAATAAAGCAACAGTTAGCGACTATTGTTTTCCTAACTCTAAGCTGTTTCCCTGCCATTCTAATGCTTGTAAAAGGTTTTCTTCTGAAAGGAATCCAAGATCCGTAAGAACTTCTCCAAGTAATACGCCCCTTTTCCAATGGAGTTTCAGTGCCCTGTCAAGCTGATCTAAAGTCACAGCTTTTTTTTCTAAAAGAAGCTGTCCAAGCGGTTTATAATTATCTACTACTGTTTCGGCATTTTTAAACACTTGAAGATTCAGCGGTTTTTTGCTTTTTTGTATTCTTCTGTCAGCCATAAACTTACTTCCGGATATTTTTTTAAGATACTGTTTTACTTCCGTCACTTTTTCATTAAGTTCTATAAGATTTCCGGCATATTCTGCGCTATTTTTAATAACAAGCGCGACAGTCATACTCATAATCGGCATATTCCGCAAGGTATTGGTACGATCCTTGACCTTTATATGCCTTTGTTTTCTATCCGCCGGCCCGTAATGGAAAGGAATAATCGTATCAAACATACATATAAAATTATGACAAACCGCGTCATATTTATCAGGAGTTGTTATTAATATAAAATCATCGCCTCCGATGTGTCCGACAAAGTCGTCCTTATTGCCTAAATTTCTTACTGAATTACTAAGCATATACGCTGTCTGCAAAATAACCCTGTCTCCTTTAAGATATCCATACTTATCATTAAAAGACTTAAAATTATCAATATCCGCATGGCCTATGACAAAAGGAATCCCGGATTCTATTTTTTCTTTTAAGATCTCTTCAGCGATTATCCCGCCGGGAAGGCCTGTTAACGGGCTGGCATAATAACTGTTTCTTGTGCGTTTTATGGCCATTTCAATGCGCACCCTTAATTCTAAAGGATCAGGCGGTTTTATAAGATAATCGTCAACCCCGCGGCTGAAATCTAAAAGTTTCTGCCTTAAATGGCGTTTATTAATCAATGCGATAATAGGTACATGTGTTGTCGCGAAATCATCTTTGAGCCGGCCGCATACTGACATTTGGTCCTTTGTAGCAGAATTAACATCTACGATTATCACATCCGGGGCTACCTTTGATATTTTACTGATACTAGCGCCGGATGAATCATCAAAAAACACCTCATATCCCCATCCGTCAAAACAAAAATCCAGTATATTTCTGAGACCCGAATCTTCGGTTATTATTAATATTTTGTGTACTCTATCTATTTTCATGATTCCTCTATTCTATGGTCTGCCGATCAAAAAAGAGATTCCTGCGATACTGATATCTTCCCCTCTAGACTATTATTTGCTTCGTTAGAATCATATTCGTGTTTTTCCGGTTCAGCAAAAGCCTTTAGCATCTCAACTCCAGCATCAAACGAAACATCCATAGAAAAAGAAACACTTTCATCTTTTTTGATGGAATCAATACCTGCCACGGAAAAAAGAACAGAATCCTTGTAAAATATAACAGTTCCGCTTCTCGCGTCAGCAGGACCGTTATTCGTTACTTTTCCTTTCAAGGTATATTCACCGGGAGAAATAACAATACCCTCCGCAACCGGCATATCATTTATTTCTAGCTCGCTCATTTCAAGATCAATAGGCACCGGAGTAAAATACGCTTCACCGCTAATACTATTATTCTCTTCTTTTGGATCAACATCTTCTTCCAAAGTCTCTGCCGCTGCTTTTAGTTTGATTTTACGTTCGGAAAAATTCATTTTTTTACTAAAAGATCTGGTTTCTCCCGACATGATGGAATCAATCTCAATCTCGGTTATGACCGCTGTACTCTTTTGCTTCTGCCCCGCTTCTTTTTCCTCTTCGCCTTCTTTATCCCCAAAAAAACGGTCTTCATCGGTATATTCTTTTTCTTCTTCCTCTTTTTTGTTAAGTTCTTTGTCATCGTATAAGACAAACCGGGCGCGTACAGCAACATTATCAGGGCCATTATTCATTATTGTTCCGCTTATCACATACATACCCTTAGTCAGAATTAGCGCCTCTTCCAAATCTTTCCCGTCTATCGTACAACTTACAAGTTCCAAATCCGTACAGGGATTGGTAAAAATAACATCACCTGAAAGACCGTTATTTTCGGCATTTGGATCAAGTGATTTATCCGCGGCTTTTATTTCCGCGTTCAACGCGTAAGTTCCGACTTTAAACTGTTTTTTCTCCTTAAAACCCCATTTACCCGAACGTTGAGTATACAAATCTCTGGACAATATCTCCTTGCTGTTCCGAAATACCTTTACTCTGGCAGGACGGGGACTGGTATCCGGTCCATTATTTGTCATGCCTATACTCAAAGTATGCGCTCCGCTTATTAAAGTCGGATTATCAGTTACACGCCGGCCATCTATAAGAAATCCTATTATTTCCAGATCCGCTTTTGGCGGCACGAAATTAACAATCGCCTTGCGCCGGTTATTATTCCAAATCGGATCAACAATACCCTCAGCAGAATATATGCCTGCTTCTATGGTATAAGTCCCGGGGTCAAACATTTTCTTTTGCCGAAAAGACCAGCTTCCACTGCGCTGTGAATACATAACCCTTGAAACAAGTTCAGTACCGGCTTTTGTCACTTGGATCTTTACCCGGCTCGCGTCTTTATGCGGCCCATTATTAATCATTCTAACAGTAACAGCATATTCACCACTGGGAAGAGTTATTCCATCACTTAAAGGTCTGCCTCCGATATCAACACTAAGCACCTCAAAATCGGATTTTAAAGATTCAGCATGTACAGTAAAAGATCCCGGATAAAATAGTATCAAAAAAAGTAAAATTGATACAAATAATACTCTGACTAATCTTTTCATTTCCCCCTCCTAACCATAGTTTATCCGCCAATAACAGACGTTAATTTAAATGTTTATTTTATATGTAAATAATATACAATTTGTTTCACTTATATTATATAGTATTTTTGTGCTCCTCTCAAAAATATTTTCTTACACACAAATATTACTCACAAAAAAACACTCCTTTACAACTCAAAGCATCAACTCCAAGACAAAACAAAAAACAGCATTCTTGATGAAAAGCAAAAAATAACTTGATTTTAAGTGAAATAAACTTATAATATCCCTGCTATGATATCAACCGAAGAACTATTAAAAAAATGCAAAAATAATGATCCAACCGGGTGGAACGAATTTTTTAAACGTTTCCGGCCTTTAGTGGCAAAATGCGTATGGTTTAAACTCAAAAAATCCCGAATACCATTTACCGGCGGAGAACATAAAGATCTGGTACAGGAAATATTCTTTTCAATATGGGAAAAAGGGTATCTCTCTAATGTCAGCATAAAAAACTTTAAAAATTGGCTGATAATCGTCAGTCTTAATACTGTCCAATCTTACTGCAGAAAAAAACACGCGCAAAAAGCCCTGTATACCATATCTTCAGATGACTATCTGTATTCAGAGGACTACAACCATGCCCTTTCAACCATGTTTTATTCTTCAAAACAAAATATTCCAAATATACTGGATAAAAAAGATTTTAAAGAACGCCTAAAAAAAGAAATCTCTAAACTGCCGGACAAACAACAACTTGCCCTTAAATTCAATATTTATGAAGATAAAAAACAAAAAGAAATAGCAAATATTATGAATATACCTCTGGGAACTGTTTCTATTTTAATATACCGCGCAAAGAATACAATAATAAAAAATTTAAAAAAAATCGTAAATATGAAAAATTTTTGAAGAAAAGTGAAAGAAAAACCTACTTTTTTGCGTCTTTTATAGTGAGAGAACATTTTAAGAGACAAAATAAAAAATTAACTACAGAGGATACAGAGAAAAACAATATATCACAAAAAAAAGAACATCTCTGTGTCCTTCGAAAATGTGTTTTTAGTTTGGAAAATCCAAAAAATTCTCTATGCTCTCTGTGGTTAACTTTTAGTGTGTTCACTTTAAAAAAGGAATCAAAAAAATGCAAAGAATATGTCCTTCAGAAATAAGATTAAGCCAATATTTAAGTAATATGCTGGATTTAAGAGATACTGACCAAGTAGAAAAACATCTTGTTCATTGCTCATCGTGCCGCAAATTGCTGGCAGAAACCTCTTACATTACGCACTCCTTTGATTTAAGAGAAAAAGCAGGCGTATTCTTGCGGATAACTATTAAAAAAATATGGGTTTTCATATGCCTTTTAGCTTTTATATGTTCTTTTCTGTTCCCGAGATACTTTATCCAGACATTAACAATATGTTTACTCTCGGGATTCAAGAGTATTACGGATGCACATACAACAAAAACTCTTGTTCTGGTATACGAAGCCTGGCGATCCGGAAACAAAAAAACAATGGACAAACTTTTATCCCGTTTCAACAAAAAAAAAGGAGATTAAAATGGACAAAAAAGAACTGATAAAAATCGACCGCATTTTTCCGTTTGAAGGAAATACCCCTACTAAGGCTTTCTTTGACTTATTAATACTTGATACTTTTATAGTCAAGGGGCTGAGAATAGTACAAGGCAAAGAAGGCCTTTTTGTCAGCATGCCACAGCAAAAAGGACGTGACGGAAAATGGTATAACACGTTTTTAACACTATCAAAAGACACGCATAAAGAAGTTGAACGTCTGGCACTTGAAGAATATCGCGAAACAAATAAAACTCCGAACTGAAACAATCATCCGGACCCTTTGTCTGTAGGAAAAAAAGGAGAACAAATATCGGAAAGATTTTTGATTTCAAGAGGTTTTGCGATAAAAAACAGAAATTTTATAACCCCATTCGGAGAAATCGATCTTATAGCTAAAAAAAAGGATTGCACTGTTTTCTTTGAAGTGAAAACACGCATACACGAAGAATATGCATTGCCCCTTGATTCTATAACTAAAAAGAAACAGAAAAATATTATAAAAAACTGCGCGTATTATTTACAAAGATTCAAACTTATAAATACACCGTGCCGTATCGACGCTATCGGCGTAACTTTAAACGAAAAAATGGAGCTCGAGATATTGCGACATATAAAAGACGCGGTTAAAGTACGGTGGTAATTAGTGAATGGTGAGATTGCCACGGGCCTCATCTGCTTTTTCATAGATGACGACTCTTTTTGTCATTGCAAAACGCGAGGAAAACGAGCAAGTTTCGTCTTTGCGAGAAGCGATAGCGACGCGGCAATCTCGAATAAAAATAAAAATCCGGGGACATGACTGAAAGGGCCGCTCTTCTTGGGTAACGCGATAGTGAATGGTTATGCGCTCCACAAGTGCCCGCCGGAGGACAGGCAGGCGGGACAGGTTTCCTGCCGAAGAATAATCCCTGACTGAAAGTAAGTCCCATTAATTTTTATTTGCGCAATACGAATCAAATAAGAATCGCAGAAATCTCAAAAGATATGTATAAAGCGAATATACATAATATATCAAATACAAACTAAAGGAGTCAAAATGCTAGCTAAAGTACATTCAGGATACGTCATGGGCATAAAAGCCTTTCCCATAGATGTTGAAGTAGATATCTCGCACGGCCTTTCGTGTTTTTCTGTAGTAGGCCTGCCTGACACGTCCATCAGGGAAAGCCGGGACAGAATACGTTCTGCAATTAAAAACTCCAGATTTACGTTTCCTTCCGGGAAAATAACGGTAAATTTATCGCCTGCAAGCATAAAAAAAGAAGGAGCCGGTTTTGATCTGCCGATAGCAATAGGCATTTTAGCGGCAAGCGGACTGATAAAACAGGATGAACTTGAAAACATAGTGCTATGCGGAGAGCTCGCGTTAAACGGACGGGTCAAACATTTCAAAGGAGCTCTTGCAATCGCCATGTCTTTCAAGAATAAATTTAAAAATTTCATATTTTCAGAGAAAAATGCCCAAGAAGCCGCTTATATAAAAGACCTTAATGTTTACGCTACTCCTTCTTTAAGAAAAACCGTAGAACATATTAAACATATTAATCCGCTAGAAATCACACTTGCGGAAAAAAAAATTCATTGTATCTCTGCTAATAAAGATCTTGACTTTAAAGACGTTAAAGGACAGGAATACGCGAAACGCGGTCTGGAAGTCGCGGCAAGCGGCGGACATAATATATTACTTATAGGCCCTCCGGGTTCAGGAAAAAGTATGCTGGCAAAAAGATTCAGCGGAATACTACCGGATATAACCATTGAAGAATCGCTTGAAACAACAACCATCCACAGCGCATCAGGAGAATTAAAATCAAGCTATCTAATAACTCAAAGACCTTTCAGGAGTCCTCATCATACAATATCATATGCCGCAATGGCAGGAGGAGGATCTTCTCCCATGCCAGGAGAAATCAGTCTGGCTCATAACGGAATACTTTTTTTAGACGAATTCCCTGAATTCCGGCGGGATGTACTTGAAACACTCCGACAGCCTCTTGAATCAGGTGAAATCACAATAACAAGAATGCAAAATTCACTAAAATATCCATGCCGTTTTCTTCTAATAGCGGCAATGAACCCCTGTCCATGCGGATATTTCACAGATCCTCATAAAAACTGTCAATGCACGTCCCATCAGATTCAAAGATACCTTTCCAAAATATCAGGCCCGCTTCTTGACCGGATAGATATTCATATTGAAGTACCCCGGCTAAATTATGAA
>JBDRBG010000090.1:0-33944 GCA_043823005.1 Candidatus Omnitrophota bacterium | reverse complement strand
TTATTTTTTGATCAGGTTTTTCTTTCAACCCTTTATATAATTCCCTAATGCCAGAAAAATAGAAAAAACCAACCAAAAATTTTAGCTCATCGCTTTTTTGAATCAGCTCTATTAAACGTTTTCTTAAATCTCCCCTGACGTTATTGGTAATAAAGTTTTTCATATTTTACCCTTCCAAAAAATACCCCGCTGGTTTCTTAAGCTCTTTCGCCATTTTTATTAAAGTTTCTATAAAAATATGAGTTAACCATAAAATTTATATTTTTATTGCTATATGAGATTGCTTCGCCCATTCCCGTTTTCACGGGGACAAGCTTCATGGGCTCGCAAAGACGTTGTGACACAACACAGTCTTTCGCAGGAATAACAGAATGTTCGAGGATGACAGAGAAGGCGAGAATGACAGGCGTATGCGGAACAATAAGAGAGCATACCATAACCATAACAATTATTCTATTCCACGTAGTATTCATAGAATACAATTATATTACGAAAAGTTAGTTTGTTGAATTGAAAATTAATCTATTGAAAGGTTTTTCAAGAAAAGTAGAATTTGCGGAATATGTTTCTCAACAACCTGCCAAACCATTTGTTTCTCTACACCAAAATATTCATGAATAAGCTTATCTCTCATCCCTGCCATCTGTTTCCACGGAATATCAGGATATTTCAATTTAAAATCTAATGATAAATTTTTTGTTGCTTCGCCAATCACTTCAAGAGATCGAATAACAGCACTTATCGTTTTTTTATCTTCGGAAAATTCTTCAAACGACATACCTTCTGTAAAGATCAGACTATCTTCACAGGCCTCAATTAGGTCATTAATATAATCTCTAATCTCTCTTTCTTTCATACTTCTTGGACCTCTTTCAAAATATGTTTTCCAATATAGGGTTTTAATGCCTTGCGAGAAACAAGATCAACTTTAACATTCAATAACTCAGATAGTTCCTCTTCCATATCAATAAACTCAAAAAGACTTATAGGAGCGGAAAAATCTACCAAAATATCAATATCACTACTCTCTGTTTGTTCATTCCGAACATATGATCCAAAAATCCCTATCTGACATACATGATATTTGTCAGTTAAATCAGACTTATGCTTTTTTATTATTTGTTTGATTCTTTTTATTCTCATATCATCTATCACCAAGCAAAGTATACCATAAATTTTAAAAATTGCGATGAAAAATGCCTCACAATTTCCTACAATTCTACGCTGTCGCAGGAGCCGTAACATCTTAGCCATACACAACAGAAGAAAACAGCTGAATAACTCAATACTTTCTTTAAAAAGGCTAACCTATCCACAATTTTTTAGAATTTTCATGCAAATGCTTTACTGAAATACCTTGCTGAATTTATCCTAATAACATACCCTTTTTTAAGTTATATCCTTTAAGAAACTCTTTTGCGGTCATGGCTTTTTTACCTTCAAGCTGGAGTTCCAATACCTCAAGACCGGTATCACCGGTTTTTATGATGAATTTTTTATTATCACATATGGTTCCGGCGATTACAGCTGAAACTTCTTTATCTTCTATCTTAGCTTTAATAATCTTAAGATTTTTCCCATCCAGGGATGTAAACGCCCCGGGCCAGGGTTTCATTCCTCTTATTTTCCTATCGATCTCTTGTGAAGATCTTGTCCAATCGATTAAGCCGTCTTTTTTTGATATTTTTTTTGAATATACAGCTTTTGATTCATCCTGAGGTTTTAATTTCTCTTTCCCGTTTTTGATAAGATCAAGCGCTTCGACCAAAAGCCCTGCTCCGCTTTGAGATAGCCGCTCTAAAAGTTCTACAGAATCCTCACTGTCCCGAATCTCTGTTTCTTCCTGAACTATCACATCTCCGGCATCCATGCTTTCTGACAGTTTAAACACAGTATTCCCTGTTTTCGCTTCACCGTTAAGTATCACACTGTTAACAGGTGAGGCGCCCCTGTATTCAGGTAAAAGCGAAGGATGCAGGTTTATGCAGTATTTAGCGGGTATATCCAGAAGTTTTTGCGGGAGATATTTTCCGTAATCTATAACCACAAAAACTTCGGCATTTATCTTTTTCAGGTCTTCAAGAAACGCGTCATCCGACATTTTATCAGGCTGAAAAATATCCATACCCGGCGCTGCATTTTCTATCAGAGCCTTAATCAAACCGGGCTGTGTATGCCACCCCCGTCCTTTTTTACTGTCCGGCCGAGTTACAACACCGACTATTTCATGATCACTTTTTAAAAGCTTTTTAAGTGAAACCAATGCGAATTTTCCTGTACCAAAAAAAACTATTCTCATAATCCATTCGATCCTTTTCTCTTTATCTATAAGAAGTTGCGAAATACATATGTTTCTGTATATGGTATAAAACTAACAGGAAAAAGTAAAGGGGAAAATATTTTGAGATTGCCGCGGTCGCTCTTGCTCCCTCGCAAAGACAAAATTTGAATTGCGACACAGTCTGAATGACCGGTGATGGTTTACATATTCGGGCGGGCGCAAGGCCCGCCCCTACGTTTTTTATTTTCACAACCATCAACGAACTAACTATCAACCGTCAACCGATAAGATCTGTGTACATCTATACGTAAAGCCCGCTTGTACAATCTACATGCTCATGGGATCGACGTCTACGGCAATAAATACGCCGGAGCCCTTACGAAACCCTTTTAATGCTTTACGAAGTCCACTAACAATAGTTTTGCGGTCAGTTGTCCTTATCAAGATGTTCCATCTGTAATATCCCCGCATTTTCGGCATGGGCGCGGGCACCGGCCCCAGCATATCCACTCCGTCCATTTTACTTTCAAGCGTTGAAGCGAGTTTTTCTGAAATTTTTATTACGGTTTCTTCGCTTCTGGATCTCAATGTAATTTTCACCAGGGAAGAAAAAGGCGGAAACTTTAATTCTTTCCGCGACTGTATTTCTTTATAATAAAAAGAAGTATAATCATGTTTAGCCGCAAGGTTTATCGCGTAATGTTCCGGAGTATATGTCTGTACTATAACTTCTCCGCCCAAGTCACCTCTTCCTGCTCTGCCCGCGACCTGCGTAATAAGATTAAACGTTCGTTCTCCTGCCCTGAAATCCGGCAGATTAAGATTAGCGTCAGCAGAAACAACTCCGACTTGTGTGACCCTTGGAAAATCAAGCCCTTTTGCTATCATCTGCGTGCCAACAATTATATCAATCTTATGCTGTTTAAAATCAGTTAAAAGCCTTTCATGCGCTCCGCGTTTAGACATAGTATCTGAATCCATTCTCGCGATTCTTGCATCGGGAAGCATTTTTTTAAGCGCGGTCTCGACTCTCTGTGTGCCTGTACCTCTATACATAAGATAATCTTCATTACAAGACGGACAAATTTTAGGCGGAACCATCCGGCTGTTACAATAATGGCAAACAAGATCGTCTTTTTGTTTATGAAATACCATGGCTGTATCACAAGCCGGACACTTTGCCACATAACCGCATTTTCGGCACATAACAAAAGTCGAAAAACCCCTGCGGTTTATAAAAATAAGCGCCTGCTGTTTCTTGAGAATGTCCGTTTTCAATGCTTCTTCCATAATACGGGATATGACATCTTTTCCTGTCCTTGTCTCGAATTCAAGCCGCATATCTACAATCTTGACTTTTGGAAGTTTTTTCTCTTCTATCCGATGAGTAAGTTCGACCAGCTGATACTCATTGTTAACAGCTTTATAGTATGATTCTAAAGCCGGTGTCGCGCTTCCTAAGATAACAGGAACACCGTGCATACGCGCCCGTTCAATAGCAACTTCACGGGCATGATACCGCGGCACATCTTCCTGCTTGTAGCTGGGTTCATGCTCCTCATCAATTATAAATATTCCGGGTTTCTTGAAAGGACTGAACACTGCCGAACGGGGGCCGACAACAACCATGGCTTTACCGTCTTTTATCCGCTTCCACTCCTGAAACCGCGCGCTCTGGAGCATAGCTGAATGAAAAATAGCGACAGTATCGCCGAACCTTTGCTTAAATCTTTCTACGGTTTGAGGAGTAAGAGATATTTCCGGAACAAGAATTACAGCGCCTTCGCCCCTTTTAAGGACTTCTTCTACTGACTGGAGATATATCTCTGTTTTACCGCTTCCCGTAATACCATGAAGAAGAAACACTTCATGTTTTTTTTTGTCCATACAATCTCTAATGCGTTTTAACACATTTTTCTGTTCTTCTGTAGGAATATGCCGGGAAACACGAGCAACTTTTACTCTTTCCTCCTGTATCCGGCTTGTCATTTCGATTTTACCGTGTTTTAAAGCGCTTGGTATCATTGCCTCTAAAGCTTCGCCCCATGAACAAAAATAATTATCCTTTATCCATTCCGCAAGGCGGATCATCTCTTCGGTAAAAACAGGAACCTCGTCTATTATCTCAACAACCGGCCGCGGATCATCTACTATAGGTTTTTCTTCCAAAGCCACGATATATCCGATCCTTACATTATTACGAAAAGGAATTTGTACCCTCTTGCCTATTTCCGGCGGATAAGTTTCATTACCCGTAACCTTGTACTGAAAAGTACGGTCTATAGGTAAGCCGGTAATTACTTCTACATATTTAGCCATGTTTATTCTTTCGTATATAATTAATCTTGTAATCTTTATTTCTTTCGAGATTGCCGCGGTCGCTCTCGCTCCCTCGCAAAGACAAAATTTGAATTGCGACACAGTCTGAATGACGAGTCTGGATTTCTGCCTTTTTCTTTATTAGAGCGGGCACAAGGCCCGCCCCTACTCTGGACCAACGACCAACGACTATTTACGTTTTGGTATCTCCAGTCCCAGTTCTTTTGCTATCATTTTCATATCTTTCCATACTTCTTTTTTTCCTGATGGATTGCGTAATAAATATGCGGGGTGATAGGTGGGCATCAGTTTTATACCGTTATAATCATAAAACTTTCCTCTTAACCTGCTTATAGGCACATCAGACTTTAATAAAGTCTGCGAAGCAAACTTGCCGAGGCCGCAGATCACTTTCGGCCTTATCAATTTTATTTGTTTATACAAATACCCCGAACATTCTGCTATTTCTCCGGGAAGCGGGTTTCTATTCCCGGGAGGACGGCACTTTAAAATATTAGCTATAAAAACTTCTTCTCTTTTAAGCCCTATTGACTCTATTATTTTAGTCAACAGCTGTCCCGCCTCACCGACAAAAGGCCTTGCTTGCCGATCTTCCTGCGCTACGGGCGCTTCTCCGATAAACATCAGATCAGCTTCAATAGATCCTTCCCCGAAAACAACATTGGTCCGCGTTTTTGCCAAAACACATCTTTGACATTTCTCAACTTCTTCCCTGACTCCGGATAAAGTTATGTTGCCGGTTTTGAGTTTGGTTTCGAGTTTGACTAACGGCAGAACAATTATCTCATTAATACCCGCTAATTGTTCTGCCTCGATAGTCTGTTTTAATCCTTTTATTGTTTTTCTTATCATAATACTTTCTGCCTATTTTTATCGAGATTGCCCGCCAAAGGCGGATCCAGTCTACCCGCCTCTGGCGGGCCTCAGGAGGGCCGCGGTCGCTCTTGCTCCCTCGCAAATCTGGAATGCATTTGTAGACCTTATCCACTACACGACTTGAGAGAGATCTACTGAAAAAACCACACAGTGGGGACACGCCTGTAAGGGTCACACTTCCCTACTACCGCATTACCCATAAAGTGTGTCTCTTTCAGGCATGTCCCCGTATTTTTATTTTTATAACCATCAACCAACTAACCGTCAACTGTCAACCAATTACCATCTGTGTGAATCGAAAAGTAAAGCCCACGAGTCACTAAGCCCCTATTTCCTTCAGAACAACATCAATAATACTGTCTGCCGCGTCAGGTCGTCTTATCCGGTCAATACCGTCTTTCATTAAAACATATTTCCCATCTGATCTAAGCAGTTTGTTTGCTATAACAGGAATATCAGAAACGTTTTTACATCTTTCAGCTGCTCCGATCTTTAACAAAAGTTCTTCGTTCCATATCTCCTGACCCGGAATAGAACCGAACAATATCATGGGAAGACGCATATTCAGCGCTTCTGTAACACTTATACCGCCGGCTTTTGTTATCATAAGATCAGATATGGCCATTAGTTCCGCTACTTTATCGGTAAAACCAAACAATATAAGTTTATATTTAAGTTTTTCTCTTAACCTGTTTATGTTGTCATAAACAATTTTATTATGCCCGCAAACCGTTATTACCTGTATATCATTACCGTCACATTGGTTCAGAGAAACAAGCATACGTTCAATAGGACCGACTCCGTATCCGCCGCTCATAAGAAAAATTGTCTTTTTCCCCGGATCAGCTCCGTATCGAGCACAAAGTTCTTGTTTGTCATAAGTTGCATTAAATTCTTCACCTGCAGGAATCCCTGTTGCGTCTATTTTGTCTTCGGGGATATCACGTTCGGCTACTTTTATTTTTACAGAATCCGTTCCGACAAAAAATTTATCGACATAATCGGACAGCCAGTAACTATGCGGACCATAATCCGTTATCAAAGTAAATAACTTTGAAATACAACCTTTCTTTCTTAATATTCCGGCAACACTTGACAATAAAAAATGGCTTGCCACAATAGCATCGGGTTGTTTCTTTAAAATCATCTTACCGAATCCCGGCAGGCTTTTAAAATCTATTTTCCCCCGTATGTTTCGGGTTAAACGATCAACACAAGGCATATTAGACAGATAATACATTATCCCCCACAACCCTTTACCGTGAGACATAAGAAAAACATAAAATTTCAAATAAATATATTTGTACAGATCACTCGCATAGTCCAAAACATCGATTATCTCAAGTTCAAACCCATCAGTTCGCTTTTTAAAAGCTTCAAAAAGAGCTATAGCGGCCTTTTTATGACCCATGCCCGCGGTAGAATACAAAATAATTATTTTTTTTCTGTCGTTCATACCCACCCTTACCCTTGTTTTTGGTTGACTGTTGACAGTTAGTTCGTTGGCTGTTTAACCGTCAAGAGCCATTTTCAAACACTAAGCCCTAAATCCTAAACTCTAAATAAACTAAAAATTCAAAACTCTAAATCCAAAAACTCTTTTCCTTCTCCTGTATAGTTTTGTGTTTTTAGTTTCTCCTTTCCTCTGTGTTCTCTGTGTTTATTTCTGGACTTTTTCGTTGTCTGGGCGCTTCACGAAGCGCCCCTACTCTGAACTAACGACGAACGACCAACGACTAACGACTATTTATTATTACTTTCACTGCTTCTTTCAAATCCTCGCAGATATAATCCGGTTTATATTCCCATCCTTCCGCATCTTCTTTCAAGGATTTACCTGACAACACTAAAATAGTCCTTAATCCGATATCCTTACCTGCCTGCATATCCCGTTCAGTATCTCCTACAAAAAAATTATCATCAAATTTATTTATATCTAATTTCTTTTTAGCTATCTCAAAAAGTCCTCCTTTAGGTTTCCTGCAAGAACACCTTTCCTTTTCAAGATGCATACAATAATAAACATCTGCTATATGTCCGCCCTCTGTTTCGATTGCCTTTATCATTTTTTTCGTAATCCCATTAAGCTCCTCTTCAGTATAATAACCTTTAGCAACTCCCTGCTGATTTGAAATAACCACAATCTTATATCCTGCGGCTGTTAATTCTTTTAATGCCTTTAAAACTCCTGGCAAAAATTTGAAATCTTCCCAACGGGATATATATCCATGCTCTGTCCATTTTCCGCCGTCTTCATTAATCACACCATCCCTGTCTAAAAAAACGTACTTATCCTCCACATTAACTCCTTAATAAAACTATACATCTTCCCAAAAAGAATTGACACTTATTTTAAAGGTTGAAGGCCGAAGGTCGAAGATCAAAGCTTAAACATATCCTCTTCCCTTCCACCTCTTTACACTTTTGTATCACTATGTCCTCTGTGGTTAATTTTTCTGACTTTTCCCTTTTCACTTTTTCCTTTATCCTTTTCCCTCTGTGCTCTCTGTGGTTAAATTTTTCTTTTTCCTATCTTCTATCCGAGTTTGCCGCGTCGGCCTTCTACCTTCTTTCCCTACGGCCTCCTCGCAATGACGGATGGAGCGTTTCCCTTTTTCCTTTTTCCTTCAACTGGTCATCTCGACCTATACTTCTATTCCTAATGATTCAAAACACATATTCGCGACTTTTTCCGGCATTATTTCATCAAGGCACCTATTGTCCCCCTTACAAGCCGGAAGACGAAAATTACTGTAACATGGCCGGCACTTGACTTTCAAAGCTACAGCTACCCGGTGCTTCTTTGACGCAGGATACGGCCCATACACATTTTCGTCCACAGGACCGAATATTGACACGGTCTTTATCCCAAGAGCTGCCGCTACATGTAATGGCCCGCCATCATTACACAATACCAGACTGCATCTGCTTAAAAACGCTATATATTTTTTTAAAGAAAAATCGTTTTCCAGCATTACCGGCATATTCTTCATGTTCATTACAAGATCCTGACATAACCCTGCCTCATTTTTGTCGCCTACAACAGCAACATCACAACCCTTATCTATAAGCAGGTCCGCTACTTTCGCGAACTTCTCTACTTTCCATCTTTTTCTTGAAGCCTCTTTCCCCCAGCTGGCACCTCCGCCAGGTATGACTGATATAAGGGGGCGTTTCAGTTTCTCCCTATCATTCCAAAGATCCGCAAGGTCCTCTATAGCTAAATCGTCAGGGAAAAGCGATAATTGGGACACTACTGCGGGAAGCTTAATAAAATTCAACAAGTCAAGATAATGATCAACTACATGTTTATCCTTAAAACCAGAAAAAGGCATCTTATCAGTAAGTAATGTCCCTCTTTTTTTATAATCCAGCCCTATTCTTCTGGAAATACCGCAAAAAGCAAAAAAGACTCCAAATTTACGTGATAAGGTAAAATCAAATACCGCGTCATATTGTCTTTTCCTGATAGAATCAAACAAATGATAAAGTTCTTTTAAACATTTCATACGCGAATCGCGCCACAACCTGACAAAATGATCCTTTTCATAAATAAAAATTTTCTTTATTTCAGGATTACCTTTAAGAACATCAAAGGCTCTTTTATTGCAAAGGTAATCAATTTCAACACCTGTAATGTTGCGTTTTAGGTTCACGATGAGAGGAGTTGTAAATAAAACATCCCCTATACCGAAAATATTAGCTATAAGAATCTTTTTCATACACACCCTTTATCCGGGTTGATTATCCCTTTAACCGCGTTATATACATCAAATACCGTTACTAACCGCAAACACCGGCGGTCATAATCGCATTTTTGATCAGAACAATCTCGGCATCCTGTTTTCTTATGAATTACCGCGTGTTTATCTCCATAGGGCCGCCACCGAACCGGACCGGCTCCCGGAATGTTTCTGCCAAATATAGCGACAACCGGAACACTAAGCGCAGCTGCCATATGCATAGAACCGGTATCGTTTCCGATAAACACATCAGCATTTTTCAAAAAAGCTGTCAGCTGTTTCAAATCAAACATGCCTGAAAAGTTGAATGCTTTTACTTCCGCGGTTTTTACTATATCTTCCGATAAATAAAATTCCTTTCCGGAACCGATAATAACAACAGTGCAATTAATTTCGAGTTTTATTTTTTTTATTAATTCCGCGTACCTGTCTTTTCCCCACATCTTTATGGGATTACTGCTGCCCGGGTGAACCACAACCAATAAATCTTTTGAATTGATCTTATTTTGCAAAAAAATATCAGCTATAAATCGCTCCGCTGAATCAAAAACCGGCAGCCGGGGTTCTGAAAATACCGGAACCACACCTATCTCTTTCAACAATTCCATAGTATATTCTGTTTCGTGCTTTTCCCCGCTGCTGCGCGTATCTAAAATGGTCTTATTCAGCAAAAATCCCCATTTTCTTTTATACCCGATACGTAAAGGTATTCCGGATAAAAATGCCGCAAAATGTAATATTTTATGCGGGTTCAGAATTATAGCTATATCAAATCTCTTTTTGCGTAAGATACAAGCCAAACGCAAAGCTTTGATCAGCCATCCCTTTTTACTGAAAGTATCTACAGTTATAAGCTCCCTGACATTCTCGCGGCCGTCTATAATATCCCTGGAATAGTCCGATGTTACAAAAGTAATCTCCGACCCTGGATATTGTTTTTTTATGCTGTCAACAGCAACAGTCGCAAGAAGAACTTCTCCAATACGGTCTGTTCTCATTATTACTATTTTCTTATAATCCTCCATAATAAACAATATCTCCGAAGTATTAAAACATAAGAAAAAATATTAGAATCAGAAAAGATCCTTTACTCTTTGAATGATATAATCCACTTGTTCGTCGGTAAGTTCCGGATAAATCGGCAGAGAAAGAACTTCTTCCGCCGCTTTTTCCGAAACAGGAAAACTACCTATAGAATGATCAAGATATTTATAGCAAGGCTGTAAATGCAAAGGCACGGGATAATATACCCGCGCCGCTATTCCCTGATCATTAAGATGTCCAAGCAGTTTATCTCTGTCTTTAACTGATATGGTGTATTGATGATAAGTATGTCTCCCATTGTCGGACACTTTTGGAATATTTATCCCAAGAGGAGAAAAAGCCCTGTTATATTTTTCTGCTATTTTCCCGCGAGCGTTAATCCATGTTTCCAGTTTTCTTAATTTTACTCGCAGAATAGCGGCCTGAAGACTGTCAAGCCTGGAATTATATCCTATTTCCTCATGAATATACTGTTCCCGGCTGCCATGAACTCGAAGTTTCTTGATCCGCGTTATCAAAGCTTCATCCGAAGAAATCACCATACCTCCGTCACCAAAACCTCCAAGATTTTTGCTGGGAAAAAAGCTTAAACATCCGGCTATACCAAAACTTCCGGCCATTTTCCCGTTATATACGGTCCCAATAGCCTGCGCGCAATCCTCTATAACTTTTAAATCATATTTATCGGCAATTGAAAGGATCCGTTCCATATCCGCGCTTTGTCCGTATAAATGTACCGGCAAAATAGCCTTTATAGCTTGTCTCTCCTCAATACTGACATCCTGAAGTAATTCTTCTATTTTGTCAGGATCTATATTATACGTTTCAGAATCTATATCAACAAATAACGGCCGTCCTCCTAAAAATGAAACTGCTTCGGCTGTAGCAAAAAAAGTGAAAGGAGTAGTAATAACCAGGTCTCCTTTTCCGATACCAGCCGCTCTAAGCGCGAGAATAAGCGCGTCTGTTCCGGATGCGACACCTGCTCCGTATAAAACACCGCAATATTCGGAAATCTCCTGCTCAAAAGAAGTAACTTCCGGAGAAAGAACAAAATATTGATTCGCAACAACTTTTAACATTGCCTCATCAACATCATTCTTAATCGTTTTATATTGCGCTTGTAAATTTAATAACGGTATTTCCATTTTATTGCATCTCTCCTTTTATGCTTAGTATTTTCATAGCAACAGGACAACATATCCTGCCGCTGCAAATTGCTAACTATTAAGTGTTCAGGGACAGGCCTGGGATTAATTTCAGAACCGTTGTATATGCTCAGTAATTCGGTAACACTTTTGGGGATATAATCATCTGGTCTTTGCGAGCTCCGAGCTACATGCGAGGAGCGTGGTCCTCCGGAGGCGGATCCGCCTTTGGCGGACAATCTCTTTTTATTCCCACCCAGTTTGCCGCGTCGCTCATGCTCCTCGCAATGACGACAGACGAAGTTAGCAGGAAGTACCCCCTTAAAAACTGTTACTTAATTGTTGAGCGCGTACAACCGTCCCCATTTCCGGCTAAAACCAGCTCCGCCTGTTATTAAATATTTTGCCGCTATATTCTCTCTCCATTTTTATCTTTTTGCCACAAAACCATTAAATTTTTATCGAGATTGCCGCAGTCGCTCTTGCTCCCTCGCAAAGACGAAAAAAGACTGCCGCGTCGCTCTGGCTCCTAGCAAAGACAAAAGGTATATTATGACACAGCCTAGCTGACGATAAAAGTTCGCCGTCAACCCGTCAGAGTGTTAACTATCAACCAGCTAACTGTCAACTAATTACTATTCACCATTCATCCGATTATTATATCTTCTTGCTACTTAATTTTCAGCTATAAAATTATATAATACAGGTTACACGGCTTTTAGTTTAGGCTTAAACCAGCTAATCGTTTTTGTAAGCCCCTCATCTAAAGCAACTTGTGGATTCCAGTTCAATTTTTCCTGAGCCAGAAAGATATCCGGCTTTCTGACTTTTGGATCATCTAAGGGGAGGTCTTTAAAAACTATATCACTTTTAGTACCTGTAATCTGTTTTATCCTTTTCGCAAAATCCAAAATACTTATTTCTACAGGATTCCCGAGATTCACCGGCCCTTCAATTTCAGAGCCCATACAGCGTATTATTCCTTCGATCAAATCACTTACATAACAAAAACTCCGCGTTTGTGTTCCATCCCCGTATACCGTAAGAGGTTCTTGTAAAAGTGCCTGTTTGATCAAATTCGGAACGACCCTTCCGTCTTCCAAGCGCATCCTTTCCCCATATGTATTGAAAATACGTACAATCTTTGTATCCATACTATATTTTCGTCTATATGCCGATATCATAGCCTCTGAAAACCTTTTTGCCTCATCATAAACCGAGCGTATACCTATGGGATTAACATTCCCCCAATATGTTTCAGGCTGAGGATTTAGTTTTGGATCACCATAAACTTCCGAGGTAGAAGAAAATAGAAACTTCGAATTGTTTTTCCTGGCTAGTTCCAAAGCATGATAAGTGCCCATTGATCCTACTTTTAATGTTTCTATAGGATATTTAAAATAATCTACCGGGCTTGCAGGTGAAGCAAAATGCAATACAAAATCTATTTTTTCTTCTACAAATATGCCTTCCGAAATATCTTGATTAATAAACACAAACGCTTTATTGTCTTTAATCCCGGAAACATTCTCAATACTGCCTGTCAAAAAATTATCTACACATATAATATCATGTTTCTCCTTAAGCAGTCGTTCTGTCAAATGTGAACCAATAAAACCCGCCCCGCCCGTAAGTAGTATTTTCATGCTATGAACCTTTTATTTGTTTATTTTTATCCGAGATTGCCGCGTCGCTGCGCTCCTCGCAATAACGGGCCTCTTCTGTCTTTGCGAGCTTCGAGCCTAGCGAGAAGCGCGGCAATCTCCCTTTGTCTATTTTCAGGACAAGACAACTCCTAGTAACGACTCCCGACCAGTCTCGTCCTAAAAAAGTTGACACTTTTTATTCACTATCAACTCACCCGTTTGTTGACGGTTGATCGTTGGTTCGTTGACCGTTTACCCGTCAAGAGCCTTTCCCCTTAACCATCAACCAACTAACCGTCAACTATCAACCGAATAACCATTCACCATAAACCACTTAACTGTTTTCTCCAGTCCTGTATGAAA
Source organism: Candidatus Omnitrophota bacterium (assembly GCA_043823005.1). Lineage (GTDB taxonomy): Bacteria > Omnitrophota > Gorgyraeia > Tantalellales > Tantalellaceae > JBDRBG01. The sequence goes on along the minus strand of JBDRBG010000090.1, from coordinate 20,503 downwards.
ATCAATCTGCTTTTGAATGTTAAGTTTGTCCTTTAATACCCCTATATCAGCAAAACTTCTCCGAATATCCCCCGAACGCACAGGGCCAAAAACAGATTTTATATCTTTTCCTAATATCCTGCTTATCTCATCAGCAACTTCAACAATGGGATGTTCGTCTCCGCAAGCCACATTACAGACCAGGCCTGAAACATCAGGAGCTTCACATGCCCTTATATTCGCGTCAACAACATTATATACATAAGTAAAATCACGGGACTGCATACCGTCGCCGTGAATAGCACAAGGCTCATTATTAAGTAATTTCGATGTAAAAATAGGAATTACCGCGGAATATATCGACCCGGGATCCTGCCGAGGCCCAAAAACATTAAAATATCTGAGACTTACTGTTTCCAAATCCATAGTTCCACTAAAAACCCGGCAATAATATTCTCCTGCTATTTTACTTACAGCGTAAGGAGATATCGGGTTAGGAGTAAAAGTCTCTTTTTGCGGAAAGGTGTCACAATCACCGTAAACCGAACTACTAGAAGCATATACAACTCTTTTCACACCTGCTTCTTTTGAACATGACAAGATATTCAATGTTCCGTTCACGTTTACATCATTCGTAGAAACCGGATCCTCTACACTTCTTGCCACGCTTCCTAACGCGGCCTGATGTATAACAAAATCTATTTCGTGAACTGCCTTTTTAACACATTCCAGATCTCGAATATCACCTTTTATAAACTCTATTTTTCTCATAAAAGGCTCTATATTTTCCTGTTTTCCGGTAATCAGGTTATCAAGCACCCTGACAAACTCTCCTCTTTTGACTAGTTCTTCTGCTATATTTGATCCTATAAAACCGGCTCCGCCTGTTACTAAATATTTTGCCACTGTATTGTCTCCATGTTTCTTTGTTCTTTTAATATATCACAATTTTCCATGCAGATTGCCACGTCGTCACTTCGTTCCTCCTCGCAAAGACAGATAGAATATTTTCCCTTTTTTCTATTCACCAACCGCTATTTTGCTGGAAGGGCGAGCGTTCTGAGCGCAGTTTTTGCCCGAATCAAGTGAGGGCAAATTGTTTTAGCACGGAATGCTTGCCCTTCCGGCAAAATACTTTGCATTTCCCCTCCAAGCTATGTCAGGACAAAACACCGTCAACCATTCACTATTCTCTGATCTACAACTTGAATATATTTTCTTTTTTTATTTTTTTAGTCTCAAAAACATTACGTGTATCATATACCAGCTTAGCTTCATCAGCTATCATTTTATAATCCAGATAACTATGATCCGCTATTACAAGAACTATATCATGTTTTCTTATTTCTCGAGGGGTCAATTTTCTGGACTTCATTTTTATCCCGTGAACATTGATATATGGTATATGATCATCATGATAAGCTATATTTATCTTTTTCTTTTTTAGCCCCTTTATTATTTCCAACGCGGGAGATTCCCTCAAATCGTTAACATCCTTTTTATACGAAACTCCTACTATCAGGACTTTCCCCAAACTCAGTTTTTTCTTTTGATCTTTTAAAAAGTTTACAGTTCTCTCTACAACATACTCAGGCATCCTGCGATTGGTCCATGCCGCCAGATCCACCATCTTTGTTTCAAACCCTACTTTGCGCGCTTTCCACGAAAGGTACATGGGATCCGCCGGAATGCAATGTCCGCCTATACCCGGTCCGGGATAAAAAGGCATAAACCCGAAAGGTTTTGTCCCGGCGGCCTTGATCACTTCCCAAACATCAATGTTAAGCCTTGAACAAAGCATGGCAAACTCATTAATAAGTCCTATATTTACTATACGAAACGTATTTTCCAAAAGTTTGGTAACTTCGGCTGTTTCAGCACTGGACACAGGAACGACATTTTTTAAAATCTGTGAATATAAAAGCTTTCCCAGATCCGTCGATAGTTTTGTTAATCCGCCTATAACCTTTGGTATATTCACCAGGCCATAACGCGGATTGCCCGGATCTATCCGTTCCGGTGAAAATGCCAGAAAAAAATCTTCATCCAATTTATATCCGCTCTTCTCGAGTTCTGTTAAAATAACTTCTCTGGTAGTTCCGGGATACGTCGTACTCTCCACTATTACAAGCTGTCCTGAACGCAGATATTTTCGTAATGACCGGCTCGCGTAAATAAGATAGGACATGTCCGGCTCTTTTACCTTTCTCAAAGGTGTAGGCACACATAAAATTATAACATCGGACTTATTCAGCACTTTTTCGTCTGTTGTGACATCAAATGTTCCTTTTTTTAATATTTCGACAATTTCTTCCGAAGAAATATCATCTATATATGAAATCTTCTTTCTTAATTTTTCAATTCGTCTTGTATTATTATCAAGACCTTTAACTATAAATCCTTTTTTACAGAATTCAAGCGCTATAGGAAGCCCCACATACCCCAATCCTACAATCGTTACTACCGCGTTTCGTCCTTTTATCTTTTTTCTGAGTTCACTGTAAACACTCATCTCTCTCCTTTTGAATCATTTTTTGCCACCAAGTCACAAAGGCACCAAGTTTTGATTAATTTTTTGTTTTTACAGAGATTGCCGCGGTCGCTCGAGCTCCCTCGCAAAGACAAAGTTTCTCCAATGACAGAAAAAGTTCGCCCGTCAGAAGTGCCTCCCCTTGAAACTTCAGCCTTTCCGCCTGAGGCGGACCCGGCCTCTGGCGGGGAATCTCGAACGGCGCCGCAGGCGCCTTAACTACGCCCCATCCCCATATACTTAAATCCCATGTCTTTTAATTTCTCGGGATCATAAATATTGCGGCCGTCTATTATTATCGGCTGTTTCATCGATTTTTTAAGTTTTCCCCAATCCAGTTCTTTGAATTCGTTCCATTCTGTCATTAAAACAACACAATCCGCGTCAATAGCTGTATCATAAGCATCTTTACAATATAAAACCTTATCGCCGAACTCTTTTTTTGCGTTATCCATAGCCGCGGGATCAAAAACTTTTATACGAGCGCCTTCCTTGATAAGCCGTTCTATTATATCAACTGACGGCGCGCATCTCATATCGTCAGTTTTAGGTTTAAAAGCCAGACCCCATACCCCTATTGTCTTATCTGAAATGTTCCACAATATATTTTTGATCTTAGCGACCATTATATCTTTCTGTGTTTCATTTATCTTTTCCACTTCTTTAAGCATATCAATCGGACATCCAAGTTTCTCCGAAATATACATAAACGCTTTCAGGTCTTTCGGGAAACATGAACCTCCAAAACCGATACCTGCTTTTAAAAAGTGTTCGTTTATTCGGGAATCAAGTCCTATCCCTTTCGCCACTTTATTTATATCTGTTCCCACTTTATCGCAAATACGGCTAAGCGCGTTAATAAAAGATATTTTAGCCGCGAGAAATGAGTTTGACGCGTGTTTAATGATTTCAGCGCCTTTTATGTCAGTAACAACTATTTCTGTTTCAAGTGGCTCATATAATTCTCTCAATATATCTTCCGCCTTTTTAGACTCTACCCCGAACACCACTCTGTCCGGATCCATAAAATCCTCAACAGCCGATCCTTCTCTCAAAAATTCGGGATTTGAAGCAACGTCAAAATCAACATTGTTTTTATTGTACAAATCAACGGTCTTTTTTATCCACTCGCTGGTTTCAACCGGAACAGTGCTCTTTTCCACAATAAGTTTATAAGACACAAGGTTTTCCGCGACTATCTTTGAGACCTTTTCTATCCCGATAAGATCAGCGCTTCCGTCTTCTTTCGGAGGAGTACCCACACATATAAAAATAACTTCTGCTCTTTTTACCGCAAGACTGATATCAGAAGTAAATTCCAAACGTTTTTCCCTGTAATTTCTTAAAACCAGTTCTTCTAGTCCGGGCTCATATATTGGAATCCCTCCTTCTTGCAAAAGACTGATCTTGCTTTCGTCATTATCCGCGCAAATGACTTCATTGCCCAAATCCGCAAAACACGCTCCGGTTACCAAACCCACATGACCGGAACCAATAATTGCCAGTTTCATATTTCTTCTCCGTTTAATATTTTACTTTAACGAGATTGCTTCCCCGCTTCCGCGGGGACTTCTCGTTTGCCTCGATTCTCGCAATGACGATAAGACTTTGTCATTGCGAGCCGCGAACCTAGTGAGCGGCGCGGCAATCTCTTACTACAGACTAATCAATCTGAGCGTTTGCCTGAGGCGCGGTTCCCGGCCGCGAACATCCCGGTTTACGCCTGCTATAAGTTCGAGACATACCCAATTGAAGATCAGGAAATGCCTTTATCCTAAAAGCTATCCAAACACTGTACTGATCCTTAAAAATTCTGCTCCCCTCTACGTCATAAATAAGCTCGACTTCCCAGCAATGTAAGTCCCTTGTCAAAACAAGTTGTTGTTCTTCTATTATCCGTTTTTGCACATCAAATCGTTCATATAGACCTACTTTCCATTTTGAATTAAGTTTAGATGTAATATCAAACGTAAACTGGTTTCTGGGATGCGGATACAATTTTTCGTAACGGTATCCCATAGTCATATTGAAAAATTTATTTGGGGACATTGTCACATCTATTTCCCCTTGTTTTATTCCAAGATTTTCTGAATCAACATTAAGTTGACTATCAAAAAAAAGCCAATTATACGGATCTATTTCTAAAGTAAAAATCACATCCGAAAAACGGCCGTGTTTTCTATATGGTCCTGTTTTTACAAGTTCTAACGCGTTTTTTTGCATACGAAAATTATAAGTTGTACTTATTAAAAATCTCGCAAGATCAACCGAAGTCAATCCTTCTCCGCTGTGACGCTTTGTCTGCAGTTTATTTTCCAAAGAAAATATGATGCTATTTTCTTTATTCACACTATCAATCGCGTCTAACGCGTAAAGTTCATTAGGCCCGACATTCGGCATCTCTATATGTGTATATTCTATAGTAGGCGAAACAATATGCCGCACCTGATTTATATCAAGATCCATAAAATCCGTGGAAAAATCAAAAATACGATAAAAACGGGATGTCGCGTTTACCCCTCCGCCTAAAGCAGTACGATAAACAGGCTCATATTGACTTCTGGTGCGATGATACATTGTCTCCCGAAAAGTACCGTATGGCGTCAGTTCCACAAGCTCAAGATCAGTAACATACGAAAACTTATGATATGAATCTATCCTGTGCACTATTTCAGCTGGATTTGATTTAAGCGCATACTGTTTATCATACATTCCCGCTGTATGTTCAGCCGTATAATAAAGTGGGATATCCCATAATTTGCGGTTTCCCATTCTTAATTTTGCTTCGGGAAATTTCTGCGTAACAGTATAAAAATCATGAAAACGCGCTCGCGCCTCAATACTCAAAGAAAAATCATCCTGATTTGTAGTCACTGAAGCATAACTCGCCGAAGTAGCATTACCTTCGAGATATTCATTGTAAAAATAATCTTCAACAACAAACTGATCACTGACTTTATTAAAATCCAACATACCGACTGTTCTTTCGTCATCATCAAAATCTATTCTGTGCCGCCAATTAAATCTTTTTCTTAATACAGTGTCTACTCCTTCCGCTTTATCTTTATCCCTCCATTCGTCCCTGAAAGGCTCTTGACTATAAGTTCCCCATTTGTTTTGATGTATCGAATACCATCTAAACACACCGTACCCCAATCCATCCAGTTCAAAATCCTCGGTATAATAATAAATATTCGTTCCTTCGGCCAAACCCTTTTTACTCCTGTAATCTACCATAAAATCCACCCTGCTGTCGCCCCTTATATAAAACCGCCAACAGGACAGTAAAAAATTTCCCCACTCTTTGTCACTTCCGGGAATAAATTGGACTTTAGCTCGGCTCTGTATGATAGGATGATAATAATAAGGAACCCAAAGAACAGGCATATCCGCGATACAATACACTACATCTTTAGCTATGATCTTATCATCAGGAAAGATCCTGATTTCTTTACCTTTTATACGATAATGAGGAAAATCATTATCGCAAGTTGTTATATACGCGTCTTTTAGCAGAAATTCATTTTCTCCAAGCCGCTGGCTTTCTTCAGAATACACAAACCATGGAAAAGCATCTATATCCCCTCCTATTACCGTGCCTTTCTTTCTATTAAAATCATAATGTATTCGATCCCCCGTTAACACTCCCTCAGGGTTCTCTATCCTTACATTGCCTTCACAAATAGCCTGACGGGCATTGCTATTGACCTCTATCCGATCACAGGTCAAATTAATATCACCATATTCAATAACTACATTCCCTTCAGCAACTATACGGCCGTCTTCTTCAAAATATTCTACCATGTCTCCGTCTACAATTATAGGTTTTCCCGATTGAAGATTCAAAAAATCTTCATCGTCGCGCGCATAAGATACTATAATTCCTGAAGAGATAACAAAAGATAGGACAATAAAAAATACAGCTATCCGATAAAATCGATTACCCAATATTCTGCCTTTCACTATATTTTAATATATATTTTTACAAGTATAACATACGACTAAATGTTTGTCGACGAACAAACCATATTTCTTCCTTTACGCTTTGCCCGATACAACGCTACATCCGCTCGTTCTATAATAGTATCAACGTCTTTCGCGTCTTCGGGAAACGTAGCCACACCAACACTCACAGTTACCTTTACGTCTTGATCTGGAAGATTAACAACATTAGATTCAATGGTCTGTCTCAACCGCTCCGCAACAGGCAAAGCCAGTTTTTTTGATGTTTCAGGGAGTAATATACAAAATTCTTCTCCGCCGTATCTCGCGATCATATCGACTTCCCTGACAGCGTTTTTAAGTTTCTTTGAAATATTTTTCAAAATAAGATCTCCTGCAGGATGTCCATAACGGTCATTACATTCCTTAAAATGATCCACATCTATCATCGCGAGAGAAAATTCGAGTCCCAGCCTTCCTGCGCGCTCGACTTCCTCTTCCAGCCGGTCAACCAGATACCTGCGCAAATAAACCTCTGTTAATCCATCAATTATTGAAAGCTCCTGCACTTCCTCATACAATTCTACTCGTTTAAATTCGAGAATAATCTGCGGCACAAGAAGACGAAACCTGGCGTAACTGGTCCTGGATAAACTTTCAATGGCCAATATAGCTGAAAGTTTGTCTCCGACAAAGAGAGGAAAAACCATAAACACATCAGTTTTGACTTTCATTGAATCGAAAAGATCGACTGCGGCGTCTCTATCGATAAAAAAAGGTTTATTCCCTCTTTTTGCGGTATATTCCACAACCTTTTCATAGTCCAGATCTTCATCCTCAGCAGAACCATATCGTTCCCTGCCTATAGTTTTTGAAATACCCCGGGAAAACACCCCTTTAGTAAAAGTCAAAAGATGGATAGTCTGATACCTGAAGTTTGCTTCCAAAAAATCAAAAAGAGAATTCAAAAGATCCGTAAATTTTAACGCGGGAGCCAGTTTTTTCGTGATACCATAAAGCCGTGAAATACGCGTAAGTTCAGCTTCATTTTTTCTGCCTTTACGATCAACTTCTTCCAGCTCATTAACGATTTTATTATAAACATGTCTTTTTTTTAAAATATCCGTTTTATAGTACGATTCAAAAACCGCATATAATGCTTTCACCAGAAAGCTTCCGCCTGAAACAACCCCTAAAAGAAACATGAGCACAAAAATATCGCTTATATTCAAAATGCCTAGAAAAAAATAAAACACAAAAAATAAAAAATTTGCCGCCAAAAGAAAAGCAACCAAACCAGGAACTATAACAAAAGGCGCTACAACAAATACCAGCGGTATCATAAAAAGTACAAGATATTCGTCACCCTGAGGATATTTATAAAAAGCCCAGCTAATAGTCATCAGCAGTATATTTGACATGAAAATTGAGGCCTTTTTTACGTTGAACATACGGTATTCTTCCCCTTCGTCTTGGCCCTGTATAAACATTTGTCAACTTCCCGCACAATACCTTCCATGGTTTTCGCGTCTTCCGGAAATATGGCCGCTCCTACAGAAACAGTAACCGAACATTTCTCTCTACGCAAAACAACGGGACTATTCTGGATATCTTTCCTTATTTCATTGGCAAAATTAAGGACATCTTCTCTATCCCGATTAAGTGTGAGAAAAATAAACTCCTCTCCGCCGTATCTCGCGGCAATATCTCCGGCAGACGTTTTTGATTTAAGTATTCTTGCTATTCTTTTTAGTATTGTATCTCCCGAAATATGCCCGTATTTATCATTAAACTCCTTGAAGTTATCTATATCCAGCATTATAAGACCAAACCGCGCGTCACTATGAACTGCTCTTTTAACTTCTCCATCTAAACGTTCCATAAAATAACGATGGACATAAAGGCCTGTAAGACTGTCTTTAATGGCTAGTTCTTCAGTACGCCGATACAAACGGGCATTTTCCAATGCCACGGCAGCAAGATCTCCTATAATATCTAAAAGTCGAAGTTCATGCTGAACAAACGCGGACTCATGCGGCGCGTCAACTCTTAAAAGGCCCAGAAGATTATTGTCGACGATAAGAGGCTTTACCATAAGAGAAACCAACCTGTCTTCCATCATGTCCTCGGTGATAGCAAAGCGAAAATCTTTTTTTACATCCCGAACCAATAAGCTCTTCATGTTTTCCATTACCCATTTTTCAAATAGTCCCCCGCACTCCGGAATAAAAGCTTTCCTGCGTTCGCCAGTAATCGCGCAAGAAAGATCTATAGATTTTTTCTCTTCATTAAGCAGAAAAAACAGAACCCTTTTATCCTTTCCGAAAATTTGAAAAGTTTCTTCTGATACTATTTTGATAACCTCTTCACCTGAAAGTTCGAGACTAAGTCTGTCCGCGATATTTTTTATATTATACAACCCTCCTATCTTCTCGGTTATCGCGCAAACCTCGGCTTCTCTGTTTTTCATATGTTCTTTTATAAGATTGGTATTTTCCTGTATTTTTTCCATTTCAACGGTATATTTCTGGCTGGCAACGCTTATTTTGCGGAAAATATGATATCCGATAAAACTGTTAGTAAAAAAGGCCATAATCAGAACACTATAATAATAAGGATTCAGATCCGTAAGCGGACGGTATAAAAAAATCATAGCAGTAAGAAAAGACATGAGCCCCCCAAAAACTCCCAGATGGGCCCAAAAAAACATAACGATTATACTGATAACTATAATAAGGCTTATAGCGATTATTTCCAGGTGTTCTATCCGCGGTCCTAATACAGGCAGGTATTTGTCAAGAACATATAAAAGTCCGGCAAAAGCGGCAACAGAAGCCGCCCTTAATAAATTCCGCTTAAAAAAAGGAGATCTGTAAAAAGCCATAAAAAATCATATAATAGTTTTTTCCGTAGTCTTATCAAAAAAATGAATATTGCTCATATCAAACACAACATCCATATCCTGATTTATACGGGGATTAGCATCTCCGGAAACCCGGGCTACCACGGTATGTTTTCCCGTATTCAAATGTATATAAACTTCTGAGCCTAAATGCTCAACCACCTCACACGTCATTGTCACAATATTTTCAGGCGGAGCTTCGGACACAAAAAGCTTATCATATATGTCTTCACTTCTTACCCCCAGTATAAGCGTCTTATCCACATAATCTTCAAGAATATCAAACATACTTTCAACTGCTTTTATGCGGAAATTGCCCTCATCAAAATAAATTTTTCCTTCTTTCTTAATAATTTTTCCTTCAAGAAAGTTCATCGGAGGCGCTCCGATAAAACTGGCAACAAATTTATTAATCGGTGAATTATATACACTCGTAGGCGCGTCAATCTGCTGTACTATCCCATCCTTCATTACCACTATCCTGTCGCCCAGAGTCATAGCTTCTGTCTGATCATGCGTAACATATATCATAGTAGCCTGCAGTTTGATATGCAGACGATGAAGTTCGGTCCTCATCTGTACCCTCAATTTAGCGTCAAGATTGCTTAAAGGTTCATCAAACAGAAAAACTTTTGGTTTTCGGACTATCGCCCGTCCAACTGCTACTCTCTGCCTCTGTCCGCCTGAAAGTTCCCGGGGTTTTCTCTTAAGAAGTTTTTCCAGGCCTAATATACCGGCCGCTTCTTTTACTCTTGCGTCTATTTCATCCATAGGATATTTTTTAAGCCTCAAGCCAAAAGACATATTCTCATATACTGACATATGCGGATAAAGCGCGTAATTCTGAAAAACCATGGCTATGTCACGGTCTTTAGGCGGAACGTTGTTTACTTTTCGGTCGCCGATATAAACATCCCCATCTGATAATGTTTCCAGACCGGCAACTAACCGTAATGTAGTAGACTTCCCGCATCCTGACGGCCCTACTAATACAACAAACTCTTTGTTCTCAACCCCAAAATTTACCTTATTAACGGCTAAAACTCCTCCGGGAAAAATCTTGACAACATCCCTTAAACTAACTTGTGCCATATTACCGTCCTTCTATTATTTTAACTTCTATTAACATATTCAAAACCTCTGAATCTCTTAGAAAAAAAATCAACATCTAACACGATTAGACTTTTTCTTTACACCTCAAATAATCCGTTACATTCAAAAGCGTCTGCTTTAAATCTTGCCGGTGTACTACCATATCAATAAGACCATGCTTTAAAAGAAATTCCGAAGTCTGAAATCCCTCCGGAAGGTTCTGTTTAATCGTCTGTTGTATAACGCGCGGCCCTGTAAATCCTATTAGAGCCTTTGGTTCCGCTATGATAATATCACCAAGCGAAGCAAAGCTGGCCATAACTCCTGCCATTGTAGGATTAGTAAGCACAGAAATAAATGTTCCGCCGTTACGGTTCAATCTGTCCAGAGCGGCGCTTGTCTTTGCCATCTGCATAAGCGAAAGCATACCCTCATACATTCGGGCTCCGCCTCCGGAACCAGAAACAATAACTAAAGGAATTTTTTCTTTATCAGCATACTCTATTATCAAAGTAATCTTTTCTCCGACAACAGATCCCATAGACCCCATAATAAAACGCGAGTCCGTAACACCTATAGCCATACGTTTTGACTCTATTTTTGCCTCGCCGACAACAGCGGCATCATTTAATCCCGTAAGTTTTTGATCTTTTTTTATTTTTGAAGGATAATCCGTCGGCCCCTTGAATTTCAAAGGATCCTTACTTACCATATCCCCGGCAATCTCCTTAAAAGACCCGTCATCCACAAGAGTTTTTATCCTCTCATACGCGCCCAATCTAAAATGATAATCACATCTTTTACATACCAGCAGATTATCAACTAGAGTTTTTTTATAAAGCATCTCCCCGCAGCCCGGACATTTTGTCCATAATCCGCCGGGAACTTCTTTTTTTCTTGATTTTCCGAATATAGGTTTTTTTCTAAAAAATCCCATTGTTTTGCCTGTTTTTTTAGATTGCCACGTCAGCCTTCGGCTTCCTCGCAATAACAAAGGAGATTCGCCGTCGGCCCGCCAGAGGCGGATCCGCTGATTATGGAGGAGAGACGGCTCCTGCATAATCTCTTCTGACTTTTTCCTTGTTACTTTATCTATTTTCCTTTTCAGGGCGGGGCATGCCCCGCCCCTACTCTGAACTAACGACTACTAATCATTGCCCGTGTTTATTAATCACCAAACCGGTCAAAAGTTTAGGATAAAAATAAGTCGATTTCTGGGGCATCATCTCGCCGCTTTCAGCCACTGCTTTTAGTTGTTCAACACGCGTTGGATTTAAGAAAAAGGCTGTTTTATATTCTCCGCTTTTCACAAATTGTTCCGCAGTTTCCGGATCTCTGGCATAACTGATATTTCCCTCAGCTTCGTCAATAGAAAGAAGATTATTAAACACAACCGCATGCAGCATACTGACATCCAGATTTTTCCAGGCGAAAGTTTTTTCTTCTTTTATTATTCCCAACAACTTATCTTTGTCTTTTGCCTTCGCGAAATAATGCTGCTTGCCGTCAAAATAGCCAAACGCATGATCATCATCAATTTCTTTTTCTAAACGTCCCATTAATTCCGAAAGACCGCTGTATTCCTCAACGCTGAAATATTCGCCAAGTTTTGCTCCTATTTTAGACTGTCCCTCAAACGGCATGTTTTTCACGACTCTATGTGTTGCCATAACAGTCAGATCATTATTACTGTTGAAAGCGGAAAAATAAACCATAAGATAATCCGCACTGCCGTCATATCCCTCATCTTTCCGGCGCAAATCACGATACATTCTCGCCACTTCATACCTATGATGCCCGTCAGCTATAAACGCTTTTCTTCCATTCATCCGCGAAACTATCGCATCAACTGATTTCCGGTCAGAAAGGCTCCAGAATCTGTGAACTATTCCCTTTATATCAACATCGATAATCGGATCTGCCTCGAAAATCCCCTGTTCCAAGATTTGGGGAATAATCCCTTGGCTGTCTTCATATAACGTAAAAATAGGACTTAAATTAGTTTTCACCTGCTTTATAAGGTTAAGTCTATCTTCCTTAGGCTTAGCCAGTGTATACTCGTGAGGTAACACCGGGTCATTCCCCGGTTCCCCTATTTTCATAAGTCCGATAAACCCTATTCTCCGGCATGTTTCACCTTTATAGTCATACTCCTGAACATAAACATAAAAAGCCGGAATATCGTCCCTTTTTAAAACCCCCTGTTTTTGCCATTCATCAAGAAGCGCGCCTGCGCGGGTATATTTATTATTATCCGCGTCATCGCTTTCAAGCACGCGGCCAAGAATAAGCCGAACAATATTGCAGTCACTTTTCTCGTATAATTCATCTTGTTCTTCTCTTGAAATTACATCATAAGGAGGCGCCATCACACCAGAATAATCTCCGTTTATCTTTTCACTGTTATATAGCAACCCCGCAAAAGGTTTTACTTCGGCCATAACACCCTCTTTCCTGCTAATATTCCAAATATTGCGCCGCCGGTATTGGCGACCGTATCATATACACAAGCTTCCCTTCCGGGAACAAAAAGTTGAATTATTTCAATTAAAATACCATATCCTGTTGTTAATATCAATGTAAATAAGAAGATTCTCAGGGAAAAAGCTCTATTATTAGAAAAAAAAAATATATAATATTGATATGGCTAAAACGAAATACACAAAAAAATGAAAGGCCTTATCTATACCTCTAACTGATATAGCGGAGATCCTGCTGCATGGGCAAACAGAAATGCATAGTATAAAACATGCCCACACAACCGCGGGCATCCATATAATAAATGATTTTTTCTTTTTCGAGTCAAAAAACATGCTATTTATCAATGTTCACATGTCTTGCACTTTTCACTTTTCCCGCAAGGAGCAGGAGAAATATCCTTATTTTTTTCCGAGCCGGAGCTTTTATAATCAGTCTGATAAAAACCCGAACCTTTAAATATGATACCGCTGCCCGTAGAAATCAATTTTTTTATTTGACCTTCACACTTGGGACATTCTTTTAACGGCGCATCTGTCATACTCTGAAAACATTCAAAAGAATGCCCGCAGTCTATACATTCATAATTATATGTCGGCATAATTTTCCTCCGTTATGTTTCGCATGTAAGGCTTCTACGAAATAGCTTATTTATCATTGCAAAGCCCTAAAGAGGCTGAAGCAATCTCAATAAAAGCATTATATTTATTGGGATTGCCGCGTCGTCACTTCGTTCCTCCTCGCAAAGACAGATGGAATGTTTTCCCTTTTTCCTCTTTGCCTATTCACCAGCCGCTATTTTGCCGGAAGGGCAAGCGTTCTCTGCGCAGTTTTTGCCCGAACCAAGTGAGGGCAAATTGTTTGAGCACGGAATGCTTGCCATTCCGGTAAAATACTTTGCATTTCCCCTCAAAACTTTTTTTAGCGTTTAGCGTTTAGTTTTTTATACGCTATGCGCTACCCGCTATTTTTCAGAACAAAACAACTATTCACCATTCACCTAAGGGACACACTTCCTTACTTCCGCATTACCCATGAAGTGTGTCTCTTTCAGACATATCCCCGCATTTTTATTTCTATTTCTATTCACTACTCAAATATCTCTTTAAGCTTATGTATGAAGCATCCTTTTCCGTCTTTTGAGTTTTTGTCAAAAGATGCTTCATATTCTTTAAGCAATTTTTTCTGATGGCTATTAAGATTCTTGGGCACTGCCGCCTGTATTCTGATTATCTGGTCACCCCGGGCGCGGTTGTCAAGCCTTTTGATTCCCTTGCCTTTAATACGAAAAATACTGTTACTTTGGGTTCCCGCCGGAACAGAAAGGTTTTCGTCGCCGTCTAATCCCGGCACTTTTATCTCATCACCGAAAACAAGCTGTGTAAAAGAAACCGGAATTTCACATAAAAGATCATATTCATGTCTTGTAAAAAACTTATGACCGCTAACTGTAAGCGAAATATAAAGATCCCCGTTAAGTCCGCCGTTCATCCCGGCTTCTCCCTCATTGGATAACCTCAACCTTACCCCGCTATCAACTCCGGCAGGAATAGTCGCGGTTATTTTCTTAACCACCTCTTTGCGGCCTGTCCCGCCGCAATCAGGACAAGGATCCTTAATGATCTCTCCCCGGCCCTGACACGCGTCACAAGTACGCGCAAGCGAAATGAAACCAGCAGACTGCGTTATTTGCCCCGACCCTCCACAGCGTCTGCAAGCAACTTTTCCGGCGCCTTTTTTAGCCCCTGTTCCCCTGCATGCCGAACAAGCATCATACTTACGAACCTTTAGCTGTTTTACCGTGCCTTTAGCCGCTTCAAGAAAATCCAGTTTCAGATCATATTCCAGGTCTCTGCCGGCGCGGGAACCTCGCCTGGTTTGTGCTCCGCCGCCAAAAACACCCTCGAAAATATTTCCGAATCCTCCGCTAAATACCTCTTGAAAAATATCAAACGGGTCATGAAACCCCCCGGAGCCGCCTGCTCCGCTATATTGAAACGCATTTTCACCGAAACGGTCATATTGCGCGCGTTTATTCGAATCGCTTAAAACTTCATAAGCATGCGAAATCTTTTTAAATTTTTCTTCAGCCTCTTTATCATCCGGATTTTTATCCGGATGATATTTTACCGCAAGTTTTCTATAAGCTTTTTTTATCTCATTCCCGGAAGCATCTTTACTGATGCCAAGTAATTCGTAATAATCTTTACCCATGTTTTTGTGTCTTTTTATTATTATTGAAACAGTAAATACATTTGTAGACCTTAAACACTACCCGGCTTGAATGAGGTCTACGGAAAAAGATGCATAGTGGGGACACTCCTGAAAGAGACACACTTCCTTACTTCCGCATTACACATGAAGTGTGTCTCTTTCAGGCGTGTCCCCGCATTTTCATTTTTATTTCCTGTATCGTCCTAGAAAAGTTGACACTTTTCATTCACGATCAAATCACCCGTTTGTTGACGGTTGATCGTTGATTCGTTGACTGTTTACCCGTCAAGAGCCTTTCCCCTTAACCATCAACCAACTAACCGTCAACTATCAACCGAATAACCATTCACTATCCAACTATCCACTATTTATCTTTATTCTCCTCATCAACTTTATAATCGGCGTCAACCACATCTTCTTCGGATTTTTTCTGGTCTGTCTGTCCCTCGGCACCCGCGTCTTGAGCGCCGGCACCTTGAGCGGATTGCGCCTGCTCCTGCGCCTGCTTATATATTTCTTCCGACAACTTATGACTGACTTTCTGCAATTCTTCCTGGGCTTTCTTCATTTCATCACCGCTATCTGAACCCAGAGCTTTTTTTGCCTTTTCCAAAGCTTCGTTGATGTTTTTCTTATCACCCTCAGTAACTTTGTCGCCATAATCCTTAAGCGCCTTTTCAGTAGCGTATATAAACGTATCCAGCTGGTTACGCGTCTCTATTTTTTCTCTTTTTTCCTTGTCTTCTGTCTCATGTTCTTTTGCCTGCTGTTTCATCTTTTCTATGTCCTCTTTTGACAAACCGCTGGATGACTCGATACGTATGGACTGTTCCTTGCCTGTTGCCTTATCTTTAGCAGACACATGAACTATGCCGTTAGCATCTATATCAAACGTAACTTCAATCTGCGGGATCCCTCTTGGAGCAGGCGGAATACCTATAAGATCAAACCTTCCAAGTGTCCGGTTATCAACTGCCATCTGTCTTTCTCCCTGAAGCACATGGATCGAAACCGCTGTCTGATTATCCGCGGCTGTTGAAAATATCTGACTCTTTTTTGTAGGAATAGTCGTATTGCGCTCTATCTGTTTTGTCATAACACTGCCAAGCGTTTCTATCCCTAAGGACAACGGAGTAACATCAAGAAGCACTACGTCTGCTAATCCTTCCGCTCCTTTTAAAACACCCCCCTGTATTGCGGCTCCGATCGCAACGACCTCATCCGGATTAACTCCTTTATGCGGTTCTTTTCCGAATATTTCTTTTACAATTTCCTGCACTTTAGGCATACGGGTCTGTCCTCCTACTAAAATAATCTCATCTATATCTCCGGCTGAATACCCCGCGTCTTTAAGCGCGTTATAGCACGGTTTTTTTGTACGTTCAACAAGATCATCTACCAATTGTTCGAGTTTGGATCTTGTAAGCGTCATTGTCAGATGTTTTGGACCCGATGCATCCGCGGTAATAAAGGGCAGATTTATCTCTGTCTGAATATTTGACGAAAGTTCGCATTTTGCTTTTTCAGCGGATTCTTTTAATCTTTGAAGAGACATCTTGTCTCCGCGCAAATCGATTCCGTTCTCTTTTTTAAATTCTTCGGCGATCCAATCAATGATCTTCTGATCAAAATTATCCCCCCCTAAATGCGTATCACCGTTTGTAGCTTTTACTTCAAAAACTCCTTCTCCTACGTCAAGAATTGAAACATCAAAAGTCCCGCCTCCAAGATCAAACACAGCGATCTTCTCTTCCTTTTTTTTGTCCAGCCCATACGCAAGACTTGCCGCTGTAGGTTCGTTTATAATCCTTAAAACCTTAAGACCCGCAATCTCTCCGGCATCTTTTGTCGCCTGTCTCTGAGAATCGTTGAAATAAGCGGGCACAGTAATAACAGCTTCTGTTACTTTTTCTCCGAGATAATCTTCGGCTGTCTGCTTCATCTTCTGAAGAATCATAGCTGACACCTGCGGAGGCGTATATTGTTTACCAAAAGCCTCTACAACAACATTTCCGCGTTTATCTTCCCCTACTTTATATGGTATCAGTTTTTCTTCTTCCCGGACTTCCGAATGTTTCCTGCCCATAAACCTTTTAATACTAAAAATAGTATTCTCCGAATTAGTAACTGCCTGACGTTTGGCCGGCTGTCCTACCGGACGTTCTCCTGCTTTCGTGAAAGCAACAACACTTGGAGTTGTTCTGGCCCCTTCTAAATTCTGTATAACCTTAGGCTCTTTTCCTTCCATAACAGCTACACAGGAATTAGTAGTCCCTAGATCGATTCCTATAACTTTACCCATGTTTTTTCCTCCTTAATTGTTTATCTAGTTTTAATATTTTTTTCTTCGAGATTGCCACGCCGCTCGTTAACCTCGCGGCTCGCAATGACGAAATCTAGATTTCTAACTTTTCCCTTTTTCCTTTATCCTTATTCGGGCGGACACACATAGGTCCGCCCCTACTCTGGGCTAACCCCTAACGAGCAACCAACGACTAACGACTAATCATCATTCTTCGCTACTTTAACCTGAGCCGGCCTTAAAAGACGCTCGTTCAGCATGTATCCCGCGCGTATTTCCTCTAGTATCAAACCATCAGGATGTTCTGACGTAGTTTCCGCGAAAACCGCTTCATGAACATTATGATCAAATTGTTTACCGCCGGTTTCTATTTTTTTCACACCGTTATCTTCCAAAATCTTATGGAATTCTTTTTGAACCAGTCTTATTCCGTTCATAACAGCGTCCTTATCCTCAGCCTTTTCCATTGCCGCAAACGCCATATCAAAATTATCAACTATCGGAAAAAGCTGAAATATAAGACTTTCATTAGCGAATCTAGCAAAATTCACTTTATCTTTTTCCATACGTTTCCTGGTATTATCATATTCCGCATGCACGTTAAGCCATTTGTTATAATACTCATCTCGTTCTTCGGCTTTTTTTCTGATCTCTTCAAGTTCCGGTTTTAAGATTTCCACCTTTTCTTCCATAGCTTTTTTTTTGTCTTTTTTATCGCTCATTTTGTCACTCCTGATCGTTTATCTGTTTAAGTTTTCCACTTATTAGATCAGCCAAACAACTGACAGTAGACATCGCCCTAGCATAATCCATCCTGGTCGGACCTATCACCCCTATTCTGCCGGCTATCCTCCCCCTTAAGGAATACCCGCACGTCACAATACTGCAATCCTTAAACATTTGACTATCATTTTCTTCTCCGATATAAATCCTGAGACCTTTTTCCGGAAGCTCATTCCGCATAAGCCGAAGAACTTCATCTCCCGAAGAAAAAACATTGAACATCCTTTTTGCCAGGCCGATATTATCCATAATGCTCTCATCCATCAAATAGTCCAGCCCTTCCCAGTATATCTCATTATTAATATTTTCTTTTATAACCGCGTTTACAATAACCTGCGCAACCAATGCTACATCCGAAAGTTCTCCTTCATCCTTCTCTTTTTTTGCCCAGCCTTCCAATCCTGTCGATATTTCCGTTAACGGTAAAGATTCATAATTAGTATTTACATAATTAGCTATACGCTCAAGCTGTGATCTTTCAATATCTTTGTCCAGTTTTATAATATAATTTTTAACGGCATTTGTCATTGTCACAAGAACAGCTAAAACGGTTTCTGTCTGTATCTTTACAAGTTCCAGATGTTTTAAATAAAAATTTTCAATACTCGGCCACATTACTATACCTGTATTTTTAAGTTCCCTGCTTATCAGGTATGAAGTCTTTTTCAACACTTCCTGCATCGTCCTTATTTTGCGATCATATTCAGCGGCAAGTATCTGGGCTTTTCTTTTTTCAAAATTTCTATGTTCTTGGATTATGTTTACATAACGCCTGTACCCGGAATTTGTAGGCATCCTGCCAGCTGAAGTATGGGGTTGTTTTATATCCCCGCATTCCTCAAGTTCGGCCATAATGTTCCTTACAGTAGCGCTGGACACACTACTCCCCATCCTTTCAGCTACCAACTTAGAACTTATGGGAGTACCTGAAAAAACATATTCCCGCACAACATGCCCTAAAACAAGATATTTTCTTTGTTCTTTTTTGTTTTTAATATTTCTATGCATACTTACAGATCTTCGTTAATGAATTTTTTACTATTTACGCATTTTTAGCACTCCTGCCTCTTGAGTGCTAAATTATAGCATTATTTGTATTTTTGTCAAGCATTTTAGGAGGTAAAAAATGTGTAAAACTATCTACCATTCACCAGCTACTATTAACTGAACAGCTTGCCGCGTCGCTCCGCTCCTCCATTAGACTATATTTGTCATTGCGAACTCCGAGCCAAGCGAGGAGTGCGGCAATCTCTTTTAATAATAAAATTATTTATTTTTACTTTCATCGAGATTGCTTCGTCGCTGCGCTCCTCGCAAAGACGGAGAAGAATTGCTTTGTCTTCGCAAAGACAGAATGGTCCCGTGTCACATCTTAAAAAAGTTTATACTTTTCAGCCGGAAGGGCAAGCGTTCTAAGCACAGTTCTATGCTATTTTCTCTCCAACAGCATTACTCCGTAATCACGCGTAGTAAACGGTATGGCCCCGAATACTGTAGGATTCTGATAATTATCATTGATCCATTTTTTCAGTTTTTTCGCATAATGCAGACCAAAAACCGGGTAGCCATATTCAGCTGTCGATCTCTGAACAATAGCTATATAATCTACGTTTTTTTCGTCCAATTGCCGAATAACCTCATCTTCGACTTTTTCCCGGACAAGATCCTGCGGCAAAAATTGATAATACCTCAATGGGTTATCCCGTTCTGAAAAGAAATTTATAACCGCGCCTTCGGGAAAAACCACTAAAGTATCATCTTTCTTCGTATTGTTTTGCAAATATTCAATAAGCTTTTTACAGTTATTTTCCTTTGACGTGTTAAGAAAATACAGTTTCCCCCTGTTCCCTCCTATTTCCAGTATCTTCTGGCTATAAATATAATCCGATACCTTAAAATGATCCCCGGCCAAAAATATAAAAAAGATTATTAACGCCCCTGAAAAAACAGGGTTCTTATATTTAATAATCTGCGGAACTATTTTCAAGAAAAAAACATAATATAACAACATCCCCGGAACAAGCAGATAAAAACCATACCGGCCAGCCTCGACCTTTAAAATTACCCTTAAAAGCAATATCAGTGAAAACAACGACATTGCTAAAAGTACGGTATTTTTATCAGGCACTTGTCTTTGTTCATTAAAAGCGCCTCGAGCTAAACACATAAAAATGAGAATTATAAGAATCAGCGGCACGCATCTATATTGAAGAGTATAATTAAAAACATTTCCGACCATAAGAAGCGGCAATACAATACAAACAATTCCGGCTATTATCTT
>JBDRBG010000089.1:0-19231 GCA_043823005.1 Candidatus Omnitrophota bacterium | reverse complement strand
TATTATCAAGTCCTTTGCATGAAAAACTAACTAAAGGGCGTAAGGAGAGGTTTGCGCAAAATCGAAAATATTACAATTAGATCAAAGACTGGTACACTATATTCCGTCGATATTGGTACACTTTCAAACCGTCGTCAACACACTGTGTCAAAAGGGGACAGGTGTGGGATTGAAATTGGGACAGGTGTAGGATTAGTTTCAGAACCGTCCCTAAATCTGGATCCTTTATTATTGAGATTGCCGCGGTCGCTCTGGCTCCCTCGCAAAGACAAAATTTGAATTGCGCCACAGCCTGATTGCGGGCCCTGAGCGAAGTCGAAGAACGCGGCAATCTAACTTGTATCGTCCCAACAAAGTTGACACTTTTCTGTTCCCCGCCAGAGGCGGGTCCTACTAACGACAAACAACGAACGACTAACGACGAATTACAATGACATCACAACTGCTTCCTGCTCGACTTGCCATTCAACTATATCCTGATAATCAATCGGAGTGATCTTTAACGGGTTAGCTGTGTTCAAAAGATCTTGTATGTCTGCAATCTGAACGCCTTCAGATATTTGACTTAATAGCCGGTTTACTGATGCGATTGCTGAAGATTTATCTCCTCCGTTATAATAAAAAGCAATATGCCTGGCTAAGGCTGTCCTTGCCGTAATATCCGGATATAACTGATCAGTATAAGCGTCCGGAATAATTGTAATGTTTTTCTTTGTTTTTCTTTTCTGTTCTTCCCCTGCTATTTTCAGTCCATCCATTTGAGGAACAAACGCGACAATATGGGTCTTTACATCTTCCGATGATTTCTCCGAAGTTTCTTCAACAAGTTCTTCTGCCTTTTGCATAGCATTTTGATAATTACTCTTAGTAGAATCAAAATTTTTCATATCCATTTCAAACGTTATTACCTGATGATTGTCTGTTTTCGAGCCAAACCCGCTTTGAGCCAAACCCCTGTTTATTTTTCGAAGCGTCTTTTGAAGCTTTGCCTTAGACATATCTTTAGGCACACCTACTACTACTTTTACTATATCCGCTTTTCTGTCAGCAGTAGTAAATGAATCTACTACTACAGGTTGACGCTTAGCCAAAACATCCTTTTCGTCATTGCTAGTCTTGGAATTGTCAAACAATGAAAACATCTCAGCCTTTTCGTCATTGCGAAACCCCGAAAAGGCTGAAGCAATCTCATCCATTTCGTCATTGCGAGCCCTGAGCTCAGCAAAGGGCAAAGCAATCTCATTAAAAGTAGTATCGTTTTCATTGAGATTGCCGCGCTCCTCGCTAGGCTCGGAGCTCGCAATGACGGGGAAAACTTCCTCGTCCTCAATGGCACGCTCCGGATTTACCGAAACTTTCTGTTCCTTAAGCACTTCCTCTATTTTTTTATTCAACGCTTCACTCAACTCCTCCACAAGCCAGTTAAGCCTGTAAAATTTAGTCGCAGGAATAGTTTCAAGAAACGCGGCTGTCCAGATATTGGCTTTTTCAAGAGATTCGTCAGGAAAAACACCTTCTTCCAATTCTATAAGCTGAGCTTTTGCTCCTATTATATTTTTTACAATGGGTTCTGTTCTTCTCAAAATAATTTCTGCCGATAAAAATACCTTTTGCAATATTTCTTCTTTTATTTTTTTATCATCTAACTTTTTCAACAATCCGGCGAATACCCGGATATATGTCTCTCTGTAAAAAGATATCCAATCTGAAAGGTGCCTATAGTTAATCCATTCATTAGCGGTAATTGCAGTGATCATCTCCTCCTGATACGCCATTAACACCATACTCAACAGATATTTAGTTAATAATCGTTTACTGGCAAGCACTGTATCCAACTGCTCTTTATTTATTCTATTTATCATTTCAAGCAAACGAATATGCTCTTTATCCAGCAAGGTTTGCAATTCATAATTAGCATATATACGAAACCGTTTATGTTTTGCCTCGTGCTTTTCAATCCGCTCTTGCATACTGCCGGTATCCCTTAGTTCAGCGTCATCCATATCCTCAAAAGTCAAAAGGCCTTTCAATGGAATTCCTCTAAAAAAACCGTTATAATTAGAATCAAATTTGCCGCCGCTATATATATATACCTCTTTTTCCCACATTTTTAATTCTCTCCAGCCGTCAAAAGCGTTTTCCATTTGTTCTTTGTTGTTTCTTAACCGATAATTCACTCTTGCATATGATTCCTGATCTAATTTTATATGGATAAGATCATTCTTAAAATTTATCCGCGCTTTTCGAGGAACAAACCCTATTAATTCCTTAATTAAGTCTCTTTTACTGCTATTTATAATGTTTTCATGCACATCGGTAAAGATCAAAAGCTCCCCGTTTTTAAGCCCATCTTGCTGCGCCGCATTTAAAATCCCGGCTACTTTTTGTTTCTCATTTAAATATAATACTATCCCTTTCATTATCTGCACTCTGGCTTTTAAACTTAAACTGTCGATCCTGCTTTTATACTTTTTCATAATATCATCATATTTGAGATCTTGTCCTGTTTCAAGATCTTCATACAACTCAGCCGTAAGATCCACGATTCTTTTCCTTTCTTTTATATATTGACGGCAGAAAATTTCCGTCTGCGCCTTCTTTTTTTCGAGATTTTCGAAAAGGTTTTCTTCTTCGATAAAAAACATCCACTGCGCATATGTTTCGATTAAAAAGAGTTTTAGATCCTCTTCTTTCTCGTCATAGATAAAAGTTTTAATCTTATTTTCAAGTTCCTGATTAATTTCCGAAAAAAGCCCCCAGTATTCTTTCAAAAGAATACTGCGCCCTGTTTTTCGCATATTCATAAATGCTCTTAAAATAGTACAATCCGCTTTTTTTTCAAAATCTCTGTTTAAAGCTATCTCTTCCAAAAAAATCCTGGCAGTTTTTTCTCCGCCTATAGCGCTTAAAACTATAGCAGCGTTCACATCAGTCAACATTCTAGTTGTTAACAAAGATATCATTTCATCTTTAAGCCCCTTTTTTTCTTGGAAATATTTTTTAAATTCCTTTTTTTGCGCCAATAAAGCTAAAAGATATGCACCTCCTTTTTTATAATCTTCTCCGCAGTATCTGTATGCTTTTACAAAATAAGGGAGATCTTCCGGAACTACATTAATATATAAGAGATTTTCTATTTGTCTTTTTAATTTTCCTTCAGAAATACAACCATAATTAGAACATATAATTGTTAAAAAAAACCGTTTCAATTCAGGCCTTTGCGCCAAAACTCTATTAAGAACACCTATATCCATTTCTGCCAGAGAAGTAAGTATATTCGTCCTATTTAAAGGCAAAATATCTTTTCTTAACATATTTATCATCGTTAAAATTATTTTTTCATCACTATACCCGCATTTCATCAAAAGCATACAAATATGAAGATTATCTTCTTTTTCCTGCCTTAAAAAGCTCAGCAAAGAGTTTCCGGCTTTTTCTCCTATCCCATTCTGTATACTATCCGTTATTTTTTCGAAAAAATATCTTTTTTCATCATTTGAAATACCGGAGCTATCGATACTTTTAAGTTCCTTGACAAAAAAAGAAACTGCCTTCAGGCTTCCGATATCTCCTAAAACCTTATATAACAATACCCGGTCACTGCTCTTATCCTCCGAAGCAGTCAAAAAAGAAATACTTGTTTCAGCATTTTTTTTCATCTCCAGAATGATCTCCTCGTACAATACGTCCTTTTGGCTGTTAATCTTCAGCGCGTGCCACATTATTTCGGCCTTAAGCGCTTTATAGTTAAGTCCGGATAACAGTCTCACCAGCATAATAAGTAAAAACTCATTATCTATTTTTTTCAGCATTGAAAATACCGTTTTTTTCATTCTCTCACAAAAACTCTCTTTATCGCTATCCTGCATCTTCACGCTGTCCTTGCCCAACAACATGGAAAGTTCTTTTATCTCTTCCTTGATACCCCATTTTAAGGAAACTGTTTCAAACATCTTGATCAATGACTCTGTTTTCCCTCTTACAACCCCTTTAATGTCTCCAAAAACATCGTCAAGATCATGCTTTTCTCTATGCAAAATACCTTCTATAAAAGGTATTATCTCCTTCTGGTCAGCGATAATAGCGGCACGTATAATATTTTCTTTAGGGCCGTATACTTTTAACGCGTTTTTTATCGCATTTTTAACTTTCTCTCTTCTACGGCCAAATTCAAGAGCTATTTTTTCTCCGATACCTTCAATTTCCAGATTCGCGGCAAAGCTCGCGCCTAATCTTTTCATCGATATTTTTTTTCTTATTCGTTTTAAAAGATCAAAAGCTGTCAGTTTATCTTGATTGCTCGCCTCAAAAATTAACGTTTTCTCGGCTAAAAACCCTATTTCTGAAGATAAAAAAAGAATTTCTTCTTCTAATTTTTCTTTTTCTTCCGGATCAGAAGCTGACAGAATCCTTAACATCAGGGTCATAGCTTCAGTCTGATTCTTTATCTTACTTTTTTGAGCATATAAAAAATCAAGAACTCTTTTATTTTCTTCCAGGGATTTCTGTATCCTTGCCCAAATCCGCCTTTTTTCTTTATCATTTAAGATTTCCAGAACCTTTATCTTATACAAATTTTCCTTTAGCCTTAAACGGTCTTGTTCTAGTTCCTTTATCTTTTTTAATATTTTTTCAATATCATCAGTACATATATATTCTTTTTGCAAATCATAAAAACGTGCCTCTTCATCCAAGCCTTCATGTAAATACAGGTCATATTTGAATTTATCAAGACACATCGGAACATATAGAAAATGAGACTTAAAAAATAATTCAGGGTCTCTTTTAAGATATTGATCAACGGCCATATCTTCGTCCAAAAAGTTTTGAACAGATATACCGGCAATATTTTCATCCTTAAAAAAAGAAACCAATCCTTGCTTACATGTAATTGTTTTATTTTCAAATATAACCGCTTTCTTGTTTTTATCCTTTTTAAGAGCTTTGACTATTCCTTTCTCATTCAACAATTCCCAAACACGCTTTATTTTATAACCATATCCGTTATCCGCCACTTCATCTATCCTTTGTCTTTTCCCCTCCGCTATATCCGTAACTACTATCCTGATATCTAATGCCCTTGCTTTTTCAAACATATCGCGCAAAACTATTATAATATTCGTATATGGATGTCCCGGAAATCTGGCCAGATTTATCCCCCCTAACCCCTGAAAAACAAGCTTATCCAAAGATCCTTCATCGCCTTTTTCATAGTATTCATCTATCATTTTTTGAAGCTTAAAGGAATCCCGGCCATACCCCGATCCCCGAAGACTAAAACATAACCATTTTACTCCCTGCTCTTTAAATTCATCTAGATCTGTTAAAATACTTACTGCGTTAAACCCTCCGCCTACAAGCATAACTTGTTTATCTTTAAGAATTTCAGCATAATCAACAGGTCCGACAGCTATATTCTCCCTTTTTAAAAGTTCGTTTATCCTTTTTATATATTGATCGTTTCTATCCGATTCCTTTACAGGGAAAATGCTTCCAGGTTCTGTTTTCTTTTCTGAATTTGAAGGAAAAATTGTTCCTTTTTTTCCTATTCCTCTCACCTCACACCAGGATCCTTTAGTTTTAACAATAAACTTTCTTTCTCTTAAAAATTCTTCCAGCGTAAGATCAAATTTAGTCTTTTCAAAAACGACATCAGAAAGATCCGCACCGTCAAGCTTCGCGCCCCTTAGATCCGCGCCGTCAAAATGCGCCCTTGTCAGCTCCGCATTACTTAGATCCGCTCCTCTTAGATCAGCGCCTTTTAAAACTGCATCTTTTAAGTTGGCATCGTTTAAATCAACCCCTCTCATATCTGATCCGTTAAAATGAGTCCAAACAAACTTTCCTTTTTGCATAACAGCATTTCTTAAATTAGACCATGCTAGGTCTCGGTTTGAAAAATCAGATCCGCTTAAATCAACATTTTCAAAATTGAAACCCTCCAGAATAAGATAATGCGGTATTTTTTTATTAATAAGCGTTCCTTGTCTGCGATCTTTTATCCACTGAGTTACTTCATCTGAAATCTCCTGTTTTTCAAGGTTCTTCCAGTCTATTATCTTTACATCTTCAAGCTCGCCCTTTTTCCCTAATTTTATTAATATATTGCCGGCTATCCACAAATGTCCGTGACACGTAAACGCTTTTTCCTCACCAAAAGTTTCACTGACTACCTTTATAATACTTTGTCTCATTTTATCGGTCATACTGAATAAATACCATCCTAGCTTTTCATATCTAAAATTGTTCAAATTAAGTTCATAAACATGTTTGTTGTCTCCTTCAACAAAAAACGTCGGACAACACCATTTATGTTTTTCTTTAAAAAAGTCTTTTATCTCATCCAGGTTGTCTACATACTTTTTTATGATCTGTAATCCCAGGTCGCCTTGTTTATATTGAAATACGCCTTTAAATCCGCTTCCCCTTTTCATGTCTTCTGAATCACATTCTACTTCGTAAAACAGGTCATTAAAATTAGCTGTCGTACACTTTTCAACATCCCCTGCCATCTGTTTAAGCTCTTCTGCTAATCCCGGATTCGTCTCATCTGTCCAAAGGTCTATGCCGTCTATAGGCTTAACCTGCTTCTCTGTTATATCTTGTCCTGATTTTTTTGCTAATTCACGGTCTTCAGTCTCTTTTTTCTGTTCCAATATCTCAGGAAAAATTGTTCCTTTTGCCCCTGTTCCAGTCACTTCGCACCAGGATTCTTTTTCCTTAACCCAAAACCCGTTTTTTCTAAAAAAATCTACTAGTTTTAAATCAAACTTTGTTTTCTTAAAAAAAACAAAAAATAAATTTGTTCCGCTTAGATCCGCGCCTCTTAAATCTGCTCCTTTAAAAGAAGCTTTTTTAAGTACTGCTCCTCTTAGATCACTTCCCTTAAGCTCCGCTCCTTTACAATCCGCATTTTCTAAATTAGCTCCTCTTAGATCCGCCTCACTGAAATCTGACCCAATAAGCCTAGCGCCTGAAAAATTTATTCCCTCCATAATAGCCTTTCGAAAATTACACCATCCCATATTTACATAGGTAAATTGCGCCCTTGTTAAATTAATGTTTTCAAAATCAAAACCTTCCAAAGTCGTAAGCAACAGGGCTTTGTTCCTTAAAGAACCCTGTTCCCGTTCCTTTATCATTCGTGACTGTACAAATGAAAATTTCTGTTTTCTTAAAAATTTCCAATCTATTATTTTTATATCTTCAGGAATATCATCTTTGTTTAATTTAACCAGAATATTTTTAGGTTGGAATAAATGACCGTGTTTAAAAAAATCATCTTCAACACAAAAAGTCTCGCTAACTGTCTTTATAATGTTTTGCCTTATCCTATGACTCATAGTGGATAAACTCTCACCATAAAGCTCTTCAAGATCCTTATATCCAAAAGCTCTTAAATTAAGTTCATAAACATTTTCTTCATCACCCTTAACAAAAAACGTCGGACAGCACCATTTGCGTTCTTTTCTAAAAAAACTTTTTATTTCATTCAGGTTATTTACCACTCCCTTCTTTATAACCTCTATACCTAAAGTTCCCTCCTTATATCTATATACGCCCTCAAAAAATTTCCCTTTTTTAATCTTTTCTGAGACTTCATTTTCTCCTACCGGATCAAATATATCGCTAAAATTCCTTATCGTACACTTTTTTATATCTTCTGCCATTTGTTTAAGCTCTTCTGCTAATCCCGGGATCGATTGCTCTGTCCAAAGATCTATACCGTCTATAGGCTCTTCCTTATCTATGCTTGCATTTTTCTCGGCATTGATCTGTTTTGAGATTACAGCCTTAACATATTGTCTAAAAATATCCTTTAACGGATTTTCATTTCCAAAAACCTGTCTTTGTATACCGGCTAAAGAAAAATTCAATCCTTCCGGCAGAGTATTTACAGACATATATCTCGATTTATGGTCAGCATGCGATTTTTCAGATTTAATTAAAGCCAGGATCTCATGAAGCAGTATTTCCTCCTGATATTCTTCTTTTGCGGCAAATTCTTTAAAAAATCCGTCTATAAGGGCAATGCTTTTATCCGGCAAAATACAACCAAGACCAAATTGTGTTTGCGAACGCACTCCGACATCAGAGGTGTACGTAACTATCATACCCTTATCAAGCTGTTCACAAATCCTTTCTATCCGGTTTATGATCTTCTGCTGAAGTTTTTTTTCTATTAAAGCTCCCTCGACTTTTCGGGATAAACTCATAAGCCTTGTTCTTATTATATCGATCTTCGCCGGATTAAGATCTCTGGCTCTATCTTCGATATCCACCATTATTGATCTTATATCCTGTTGCGTCATTTCTTTAGCGTGAATAGCAGAGGCAAAAACTCTTGCACCCAATTTTTTCGGACACGTTACCTTTCCCCGACTACCTGTTACCTCGCACCATGTTTCTTTATATTCTACATAAAAACCCTTCTGCTTAAAAAAATCAATTAAATATAACGGAAACTTTGCCGCCTTAATATCAGCCCCGTCCAAAACAGTTCCTTCTAAAACCGCATTTCTAAAATCAGTATACTCCAAAACAGCTTTTCTTAATTTTGCCCCCTTCAAATCAGCATGACTTAAATCCACCTCAGTTAATTCAGCTTCTTCAAATACTGTGCCAGCCATAATACTATTTTTTAAACTTACCCAGGTTAATCTTGAAGAACTTAAGTCTGCGTTGCTTAGATTTATACCGTTAAGATCTAATCCTTCGATTTTTAACTCTTTTAAATCCTGGCCGGTAAAATCCTTACACCCTTTTTCCCGAAAAATGTAACACTTTTTGTCTCCCGCGATCTTTTTCTCAAGATACTTCCAATCCATCAACTTTACATCTACTAATTTTCCGGCATTATTTATTTTAATTAAAATATTTCTTCCATTCCATAAATGATAATGTGTAAACCACTCTTTCCCCATACAAAAACTTTCGAATATAGCCCGCCGGATAATAGCCTTCCAGCTATCCTTTAAATCTCCTGTTTTTCCGTTTGTAAATCTATAAATGCTAGTATATCCGAAAAAGCTAAGATCTAATTCGTATACGTAACTAGTATCACCTTTCACAAAAAAAGTAGGACAACACCATGTTCGCGGAACACTAAAAAAATCTTTTATTCTATCAACATTATTCATCTTCTTTTTAATAACCCGCGCATTGCAAGAACTACCCTTAATCTTATACAGCCCCGCATATCGGACTCCTTTACTTATTTCTATCGCAGTACTGCTCTTCGCTATAGTTTTTTCAAAAATATCCTCAAAATTATTAATACTGGCTTTTGAAAAAGCCTCCTTAAATAGATTTAGCGCTTCATCCATCTTTGAAAAGTCCTCATCTTCCGAATAATCCATACCATTTTCACTTAATCCAGCTGACACCACTTTATCTTTTTTTGTCTTTTGTTCGATCTTTAATTGCATACCCCGGATTTGTTCCTCTTTTCCCTCAAGAGCTTCAAATTCTTCTCTCACAGGTTGTTGTGTAAACTTTGGGCCTGCCAGCTGTTTAGAAGGCATCAGCTCCGTAACATATACGGTCTCAAACCTGTCTTTAGTCTCAGGCGAGCAAACAGTAATCTCTCCTTTAGTGTTAATTGCAAATTCTTTTTCTCCGCATTCGACCCTAAGCCCCTTTGACCTTAAGGTCGCGGCCATCCATCTTAGATGTATACACCTTAAAACATATTCGGTTTGCCCCTCTGCCATAATACCAAGCGAATTCATAAAACTTGTAACAGCTATAGTAGAAAACATAGCTTTTCGTACATTATTTTCAAAAGACGGTTCTTCTCCTGATAAGCGTTTTAAATAAGGCGAACTGTAGTCTTTCGGACTTTTAAAGTTCGGAATGATAGAAATATATGATATGTTTTCCTGTTTTAAAATATCCTGCAGGTTCTCCGAATGAAAGCCGCCGGCGATTAAAACAGTCGTTAGTGGTTGGTCGTTAGTCGTTAGTTGATTATGAGCTTTTGAATCTTCAAGAGATTGCTTCGGCTCTCGTTTGCCTCGCGCCTCGCAATGACAGGGAGAAATCCCCTTCCCGCAATGACAAGAAGATTGGTTTCCCTGATCTGAAAACTTCAGATTTTTCAGAAAAGCCCTGTCTCGGGAAGCAGTGCAGATGAAAAAATCATCCATTTTACTCAGTTCCTGATCTATATCACACGGAGGATCTTCTATCTCAAGAGCCATATTAAAAAATTGTGACCTTTTCCGAATAAATGTTAAATATTGCCGGACATTAAAAAGTTGACGATTGTCCTTAAAATACTTATATTCATCTTTAGTTATTTCAAGATTAAAAATATTAGTGATCAAAACAAGGTTTTTTGATAAAAGACTTAATTCTCGCTGTTCATTATTCTCATATAATCTTTCCCTTAATCTTTCATCAAGGGCTTCTATTTCTTCGATTATTTTTGATTGATCGACTTTTGAATATGTTGATATATATTCGGTATATTTTTTTAATTCACAAAAAGGACTAACGTCCAGAGCCATGGCTTTGGCTTCTTTGAATAAATAAGCATAAAATCGGCGTAAAGATATTTTATCGGTTTCAAACTCCAGGATTCTGCTGATAAGATTTTCCAAACGGTATTTAGATAACATCCTTTGTAGTTTATCTATGATAATGCTTCTTTCAATATCCGCTTTTTTGAAGTCTATATTATTTTTTTGTTTAAAAGTCTCTCTTAAAAAATACACATCGCTAAGATCTTCCAGCTCTATATTGTTCTTTCCTGCATACTGGAAAAGATATTCGATATATTCTTCTAGCTTTATACTTTTTCTTTTAAATTTAAAATATTGATTATCAAGTTCAAGAAGTTCTGAGTTGTAAACGCGCTGTTTTAAAATTTTCAAAGCTGATTCCAATGTTATTAAATATTCATTGATCTTCGCTTTGCTTTTCAATACATCTTTGTATATATTCAGATTTTCAAGATAAAGTTCAGGATTCTCGACGCCCCACAGTTTTACCTGTCCGGGATTATTTATCGCATAATACTCTGCTCCGGAAATAAGACCCTCTCTTAGAAAATGGTCTGCTACATGGCTTTTGATGTTTTTGCCTTCAATGTTATTAAAAATACTAAGGTCATAATCTCCTGAAGCGCCTTCCATATTGACAACAGTTATTCCATAATTACGCGAAAGGTGATCTAGAATTTTCACTATTCCCTGCTGAGCCGGGTAATTACAATGCGCATCCTGGATATGTATAACTAATCGAGGCACATCAGGAGTATCTAAAGATTGAGAAAACCACGTCCGGTCTATTGTGCCAAGATCCGATGAAAGGAGAAAATTATTAAGAACAGCTTGATCTGCCGCAATAACCGGGACAAAAAGATCCTCTCCGGCAAACCCGTATTGCGCGGGTATATTTGCCAGAAAAGCTGTTATGACAATTATAGTTATTATTAATTTAAATATTTTATTTTTAAACATCAGTATTTTCCCTACATTAAGTCAATCAAATGTTAGCACATAAAAAGTATATATATCATACTATATTAAAGAAATTTCCTCAAATAGCTTTTTTGTGTCCTAACACAAGTTTTGCTAGAGTTTTCCTTTTGGGCTGTAGGTTCCTTATTTTTAATGAGTTATATCGCCAAACCGGCAAGCTTGGCAGCTATGTTTTAATCTACCTGATTTAAGGGGGAGCGCTTTGACGGGAAAAATAAAAATCAGGGACATGCCTGAAAATATCCAGATGGGGACAGGTTCCCTGTAGAAGCATAAACCCAGTCAGAAACCAGTCCCCCTATTTTCATTTTTATATTTACAAACTGATCCGCATATTACGGCGGAGAGATGGCTCTTACTAACTCCTAACGACCAACGACCAACGACCAACGACGAACGACTCTGTTATTACACCTGGATTCCTAATCTGGCGAGATCTTTCAGAAAAGCTTCATGGTCAGTAAATTGAAATGCCCGTATTCCCATAGTCCGCGCCGCATCAATAAGATCTAAACGATCATCTACATAAAAAGTATGTTTTGGTATGCTGCCGGCTATTTTTAAAGCTTGTTTAAAAATATTCGCATGAGGTTTTTGCTTCTTCACTTCGTGAGATACTACACATTCATCCATAAGCTGAATAACATTATAGTTTTCTTTTATAAATTCATAATGTGATTCATTTGTATTGGACACAAGAACTAATTTAATATCCGGATATTTTTTCTTAATAGCACGTATTATCTCTTCCATTTCAGGATAAGCATGGAATATACTGTTCCATATTCGATAAAATTCCCTAAACTTGATCTTTAGTTTAAAAAATCTGCAGGTCCTGGTATAAAAATATGATGAGGTAAGTTTACCTTCCGTATATTTTTTCATGTTATCCGAATCCATAAAGTAATCTATGACTTCATTGGCATTAACACTTCCATACTCGGATAGCCCCTGAACAAGTTTTTCCGGGTCGATTTTAATAAGTACATTTCCGAGATCAAATAGTATTGCTTTTATTTCGTTTTTCATTGTTTTGTTATTTTTATTTTCACAGAGATTGCCGCGTCGTCGCTCTGCTCCTCCTCGCAATGACGAAGGACGTTCGCCCTCGAAAGAGGGCTCCTACTAACGACTCTGCCTTGCATTGTCCTGAAAAAGTTGACCAGAATTTTTCACCACAGAGGCTCTAGACGCACAGAGATTTTTTAAAATTTGAAAACTATATTTTTTTCTGAACTATTAAGCTCTTAAGACACCAACTTTATCTTTATAAAATCTTTTTTCTGGATTCCCGATATCCGCCTCTGGCGGATATCGGGAATGACAAAAAAACAATTTTTTCCTCTGTGTCTCTGTGTCCTCTGTGGTTAATTTTTGCGTTTTCAGGACAAGACACTATTCACCATTCACTGACACCTGTTCACTATATTTATCGCTTTTTCCAAAATCTCACGTGACCCTTCATATTCTATTTTCTCAAGAGCTTCTTCCGGTGAAAACCATTCTGCTTCCTGTATTTCTTCTAATTGTACCGTAGTATCAGTAGTTTCACTGTTAATCAAAAAGATATAAACTGTCTTGAATATTTTAGCCCCTTTAAGTGTAAAAAAATATTCCTGTTTACCTATTTCTTCAATAATATTGATATCTTTCAGTCCGGTCTCTTCGGTAACCTCTCTAAGCGCGGCCACTTCTTTTGTCTCACCTTTTTCAATATGCCCTTTTGGCCAGGTCCATCGATTGTAACTATCTTTTATCAAAAGTATTTGAAAAGAATTTTTTTCTTTTTTTATTACTACCCCGCCTGCGGCAAATCTTTGTTCAGCCATTTATCATCCTTTTTTCATGAGATTGCCGCGGTCGCTCTTGCTCCCTCGCAAAGACGGAATGTTAGTCCCAGATGCGAACAGGTACCCCTTTAGATGTGTAACCCCAGGTAGGTACCAGTCCCCCTATTTTCATTTTTACAAACTAATCCTCATGTTACGGCGAAGAGCTGGCTCCCACTAACCACTAACGACAAACGACTAACGACTCTGCTATTCACCAGTTTATAACTCTCTCCCTATCCTCATCCCCGGAAAACCTGTCAAAGTTATTATTCTTCGACCCTGCCTGCCACACTTCATAATCATCGTGGAATAACTCTTCTAAAAAACGGCTCCTTCGGGCAATAACCGTTCCTTTTTGATAATCATATCTAGTAGCAGGATGTATCAAATACAGATATTTTCGCGCGCGCGTAACAGCTACATAAAAAAGACGTCTCTCTTCTTCCATCTCTGAGACTTCTTGATATGCCCTTGGATGCGGAAACTGCCCCTCACACAGTCCGATAACTATAACAGCGTCCCATTCTAAACCTTTTGCCTGATGTATAGTAGAAAGAACCAGATTTTCTTCCGCCACAACTTCTTCTACTTTAGTTTCCCCTTTAAAATTTTCTCTTAAAGTAATATCACTTAAAAACTCGTTGACCTGCTCATATTCATGAGAAAAATTTACCAATTCGGATATATCATCTATCCTGTCTTTAGCGTTTTCGAACGCGGCCAAAAGATGCGTTGAATACCCAAAATCCATTATTCTTTTTATAAGCTCTCCCGGGGTATTCCCGGCATCCGGTGATGTAACCGCCTTCATTATCCTGCGGAATCTACTGTATCCATCATATCCTT
Source organism: Candidatus Omnitrophota bacterium (assembly GCA_043823005.1). Classification (GTDB taxonomy): domain Bacteria; phylum Omnitrophota; class Gorgyraeia; order Tantalellales; family Tantalellaceae; genus JBDRBG01. Next base: position 5,067 of record JBDRBG010000089.1, on the reverse strand, counting down.
TTTTTGAAACCAATTGCGCGATATCTTCACTGCGTATAAATGCCAAAATATCTCTCTGTGTCTTACGAAAATGATTATATATTTTTTCAGCATAACCCGGACCGATACCGGGACATAAAGTTAACGCTCTTATCCACGCTACTTCATCCGCGGGATTCACCAGTATCCTAAGATACGCAAGCACATCTTTAATATGCGCCTGTTCAAAAAAACGAATCCCGCCCCGCACTACATACGGCATACCGCTTTTCACAAGTTCCATTTCAAGCTCAGCGGATTGATAATGCGCTCTGAAAAGTACGGCTATATTTTTCATGTCTATACCTTCATCTCTTAATTCCCGGACCCTTTGCGCGACAAACTTTGCCTGCGAATAAAGATCCCTGACCTCTACCAGAACCGGTTTTTCAAACGGGGCATTTACAGCCTTCAGTTCTTTATCAAACTGCTCGTCATTGTTTAAAAGAGAATCATTCGCCAGGTCAAGGATTTCCGGCGTAGAACGATAATTTGTCTCAAGTTTGAACATTTTCGCGTCTTCATATTTTTTAGGAAAATTAAGTATATTCTCTACTCTGGCTCCGCGAAAAGAATATATGGACTGCGCGTCATCCCCCACAACAAGAATATTTCGGTGGCACTCACCAAGAATATCGATTATCTCCGCTTGAAGAAAATTAGTATCCTGATATTCGTCTACCATTATATAGCGGAACTTTTCGCTGAAATAAGACCGCGCTTTTGGAACATCTTTCAATAAAGTCTTCCATTTAAAAAGAAGATCATCATAATCCATACTGCCGGAATCAAATTTTTTCTTATCATAAAGTTTTTTAATCTCCTCGATCCCGACTGTAAATTTTTCCAGATAAGGATATTTTTCTTCCACCACCTTTTTGATTGTCTTTTTCGTATTAACGGAAAAACTTATGATCGCTTTAATAACCGAAGGTTTTGGAAAACGCTCATCGCTTTTATCGAATTTTGTTTTTTTTACGCAGGCTTTAAGAAGTTCTTTGGAATCATGCTCGTCGAGAATGCCAAAATCACGGGTAAACCCTATTTCCGGCGCGTACATCCTGAGCGACCTGTTCCCTACATGATGAAAAGTGCCGCTCCAAAGACCTTTTGGATTATACCTTAAAAGCATCTCCGTGCGTTCTCGCATCTCACGCGCGGCTTTGTTAGTAAAAGTCATTAGAAGTATGTTACCCGGCGGCACTCCGCGTTCAAGCAAATACGCGAGACGGTATATTAAAGTCCTGGTCTTTCCGCTTCCCGCTCCGGCCAGCACAAGACAAGGCCCGTCTACTCCTGTAATAACTTCATATTGCTGAGCGTTAAGGTTGCCCTTAAAATCAATATGACTTTCTACTTTTTTATCCTCATCATGTATTATATATTTTTTCATAATTCGATTATTATAACGTATGCGTTTTTGAAAAGCAAATTTTCTGTTTTATTTAGCGGAGGAAATTTAAATAAAAATTCCGGGGACATACCTGAAAGAGACACACTTTATATAACCCGTTAGAAAACCTTTTCTAACGGGATGAATCAAAAAAACTGGTGAATGCGAGGTAAAAACTTAAATCTGTGACGCAATGCGTCACAGATTTAAACCTCCTCGGTTAATTTAAATTCTTTCCTCAATTCAAGCACTTTCGACCCATCAACGTACATGTTTAAATAATAGAACTTGCCGTCAACATTAATACAACTTATGCCTATATCCAAAATATCCTTACTCTTTATATCCGGAATTAATAAAAACTCATTTAACCCTCTCCGCAAAACAATCCTGAATAAGTTTTTGTCGTCTCGTTTTATATTACCTGCTATAGTCCGAACAGGCACATCACAATCTATTCTTTCTCTCCCGCTGTAAATATCTTCTTTTCGAACCGTAATTCTTTTAGCGTGTTTTTCAGCCCATAACAAGACTTCTTTTATCTGAGATATAATAGGCCTTTCCAGCCATAAAAATAAATCTTTTCTATATTGATCCGCTATCATATATCATACCAACTCGAATTTTTCCAACTTATTTTCCCAATCTTTCCAGTCGCGGAGAAAAAGATAAAACTCTTTAATTAATATGTTTAGCTTCATTTAATAATACCTTCGAATCTTTGTTCAAATTCTCCGAAAGTTGTTTTACCTTGACCAAATAATTTCTCAAGCTTAGCTACATCATTCTCAAGAAAATTTGTTCTCAAAGAAGGATGTGTGAATGTTTTGTCTATCCTTAATATTTTTACATCTTTAAAGAGCATCTCTGCAATCACACCCGTTGTATTGGCATTGATTTCCATAATATCGGGTATAAAGTGCTGGGTAATACGATTAATACAATCTGTAATAAGAAATGGAATGCTTGTCTTATGGGAATCGTAAATCTTTTCATTAGTGCGAATAAGACCGTCATAAGGAACATTCTTAAGTGTAGTGATCGCGCTTCTAATATTATTATTTAAAAACTTATATTCACTGCCTTTACAGAAAATAGCATTGATCTGGTGAAGTTGTTTTTCAAGTACAGACTCAAGAATCACATTAGACGTTTTCCTTCCCCGGGCTATAAGAACGTCTTCAGGCCTTAGATAGGTATGCCCAAGATTGAACAGCATTTGTAACGCCGGAACCTGTGAAATCTGATCTTCTCTAAATGACGGTATCTCCATTATTTTTCCCTCTTTTTTTCTTCATCATTTTGAACCGACTCAATTTGTTTAAACATTCGGTCAAAATCACTTTCAAAAAGGCGATCCTGAATGATACGGTATTTTTCAAATTCGCTTTCGGCATAAGTTTTAGCAATCTCCGCCGTTACTTTTCCGGCATCCTGCAAAATTTCCCGATCCCAAAGCTTAAGAAATCCTCCCAAGCGCTTTTCCCAATCCTCCATTGTCATGGGAATTTTTCTCATAGCCTGCATTTCCGCCATATCTAAGTAGGCTGAAACAATTCTCTGCATCTGACCAAGCTCAAACTCGGAAAGATAGTTTTTAGCGATAGAAACATCGTATTTATGAATTTTTCCCTTAGGGGTACCATCCCAATTTGTCAGGCCCATATTCCTTTTCTTGTGGTCGGCACGATCAACAATAACTTCTGCCGCTGTATTGCCGTGAACCGCGTAATGCATCTTGTTTTGAACAGCCGCGAAAAAACGTTTGGTTGCGGTAGCGGAGGAATTATAGTCCAAAGCCGTCGCGTAGATGTCTGTAATCTTTTGATAAAATTTGCGTTCAGAAAGCCTAATTTCCCTAATTTTCTCAAGCTGGCGTTCAAAGAATTCATCCGTCAAATTCCCGCCTCGCTTAAGACGCTCCACATCCATTGTCCACCCCTGAATAGTATAATCCTTAACAATCTGATTCGCCCACTTACGAAACTGTACCGCGCGCTCATTTTCAATTTTGAAACCAACAGCAATAATGGCTTGAAGGTTGTAGTGCTTTGTCCTATATTTTTTACCATCTGCCGCAGTTATTAAGTATTTCTTAATAACTGCCGATTCATCCAATTCGTTATCATCGAAAATACGCTTTAAATGCTGATTAACGGCGGAAACGGATACATCATAAAGCGTTGCCATCATCTTCTGTGTCAACCAGATATTTTCATTCTCATAGCGCATTTCCACAGAAGCGTCCGAACTGCCTCCGGATGCCACAAAAGTCAAATATTCCGCTGTCGAGGAACGGACAAGAGACAGCTCTTTATTTTTGGAGTTTTCTGTTTTTTTCTTTTTCATAGTCATCCTCCCTCTAAATATTTATCCCGTTAGAGATTTATCCCGTAAACTTGCTGTACGGGATAGGAAGCGTTTTAATCTGTTTTTCAAGTAGCTCTTACCCATCCCTGACTTTAGATATTTTTCTCTGGTAAACGCATCTTCCTGATTAAGTGCCGCTTCATAATAAATCAACTCAAAAAAACCACGTCCTTTGGTAGAACTAACTTTACCTGCATTATGCAAATTAAAACGCTTCCGTAAATCCCTCAGTACAACCAGTATACCATTTGCCATCCTTGTTGCTTCTTATAACATAAACGTAATGCATAAACAACTCTCATAGCATTTATCTCTAACGGGATGAATCAAAAAAACTGGTGAATGCGAGGTAAAATGTCAAATAAACACACTTGCAAAAACCCCCGAAAATCCTTGACTTCGTTCCTCAGCATGGTATATTTTAAGTTTAAGGTTCCTTACCAAAGGTAAGGAACCTGCAAAGGTTTCAGCCGCTGAGCCAATATTAATCAGCGGCTATTTTTTTGCCATTTCTCGTTTAACTTAATTTTATTAAGTGCTTGCTGATCCACATTAAATGCGCTTAGAAAAAACGCTTTATCTTTGCCTTTCATTTGGATAATCACTACATAATCACGAACAACAATACATACCCTTCTGTTTTTTACCACACATTTGCGTTTATTATCCCATCCACAGTACAATTCAGCGGTAGCATCGGCTAAAGCGACTTTTATCCATGGCATGCGCTGAGCACGTTCCTCGGGGAAAATATCCTTTTTATATCCAAATATATGGCATATTCATTAAAATCGAGTATCCAATGATGAAGCAATTGATAATAAAACTTATAGAAACCCAATTCAGCATCAGAATCATGATACTTTATTAAATCAACTTTGCTTTTTTCCACAACAACATAACGAAATCTCAAGTCATCATTTTTGTCAAAAAAATAATTTACCAGATCCGTATAAAAAGCCAACTTTGAACTGGATATTTTATTCCATTTTATTTCTGAAAATACTTTATGTTTCTGGCGAATAGAATTTAATTCTGCTTTGAATACCTCTCGCTTTTCTGCCGGCAACCATAAACCGCCGATAAACATATGCTGACACTTAGTATGCTGTGACGTGAAAACATCTTGGCATGATTCGTCGCAATATATTTCAAACCTCATTATTTTATCCTCCTCGCATTTTCATAAACGAAAGAGATTGATAACAATTGTAGAGAAAGAAATCTTTCCGTTTTTGTAAACAAAGTGTTTGTCACATGAACCCTTTCTCTTTAAAACTAAAAAA
>JBDRBG010000088.1:0-45083 GCA_043823005.1 Candidatus Omnitrophota bacterium | reverse complement strand
TCCCGACTTCATACATAAATTTCAAGTTTCCCAGTAAAATAAGGGGTTTGCCGGTTTGTCAAGGCACTACATTTTTTTGATAATAAATGGTGTTAATTTTTGAGTAACATTACAAATTTTATATATTTTTCTAGCGTCCTGAGTTATCCTCGACGGAAGTCCATACCGAATTCTTTTTACATTATCATATAAAACGCTGGTTTGAACTCGTACTAAACATTGTCTTATCTTTTCCGGACTCATCTTGCGATGTTGCAATCTTACTCTATATTCAAGATATTTTACTACTGAATACGAGACAAAAGCTATAGCTATATGAGCTTTTACCCTTCTCGGTTTCCAGTGAAAGACCGGACGTACCTTTAAATCATGCTTTGTGATTCGAAACGCGTTCTCAACTTCCCAGAGATGGTTATACTGTTTTAATATCTCTTGTTCAGACAAATTCTCCGCGTTAGTCACAACTCCATGTAGTCCATCCCATCGACTGGCCTTCTCAATTTTTTCGTCGTTAAGCTCTATGCTTACGTTTCCATCTACTTTGAGATATTTTCTATTTCCATAATTAGGCATATACTCTTTTGGATTCTTTTGCTTCAACAACTTCTTCCGAAGCTTTTCTACGGCTTTCTCCCTGTCTCCGGCATCTTTCCGGGCACGTCTCGCGCTATAATTAACTATTATCCTGCGCCCTTTATGCTCAAACTCTCCGATTTTGTACTCATCTTTCTCTATACCTTTTACTTCCTTATAATTGCCATGGTCGAGAATGCAACTTTGGAGCTTTTTCGGTAAATTCTTTAACCTCATACCAACAACATATTCTATTTTCTCTGCCTCTAATTCTGTTATGTTGGGTTCATTCAACATCCCCGCGTCCGCGACAAATATTACTTTGTCTAAGATATATTTTTTCTTTAGTTCCTTTAATATGGGTATTAGGGTATGTCCCTCATACGTCGATCCTTCAAATGCCTTATATCCAACTGGCAATCCTTCTTTGGTTACCATTAATGCTAATAAAACTTGCGGCTGGTTGAATTTTAAATCCTTACTATATCCATTCTTGCGGAATTCGTCTTCTTCAAAGGTCTCAAAATAAAGTGTTGTGCAATCAAAAAATATTACATCTATCTTGCCCTTAAAAAGATCGCTGGTATTCTTATACGCCAGATCGTTTAATCTTTCTATAGCCGTTTCATCCAGCTTATCCATCATCTGATAAACCCTGTTTAAATCTATGCTTATCCCAAAATCTTCTTCCAGCATATCTACGCTGGCTCGTTTACTTTGCGGGTTAGCTATTCGGGCTAAAATAATATCCCTGAATATTTTTATGTCGGACTTATATCGGGCTGGATTTTTTATGATATTTTTATACCCCAGACTATCAAAAAGTGACCCGTATATGTCGTGTATACCGCTAACTACCCGCTGTTCTTCTTTGAGATTTTTGAGATTAACTTTGTAATCTTCTTCTTGTTCATGCTTTGTCTCTTTTGTTCTTAGTCGAGATATTTCCTCAGGCCCAAACAAGAGGTATTGATTATCCGCTTCTAACTTGATTTTTATTGATTCGGCGAGATCCTTTAATTGCTTGAGCTCCTGTTCATCATGCGCAATGCCCACATGCCTGACAATTTTTTGGGATATTCTGTCGGCTTTGCGGACGGATTGCACGATTTGTACAGATTTTCGGGGACTATTAGGCGTTGTTTTTATTCTTACAAACATGACTGAAGTATACCATAAATTCTTATTTTGTCAAGCTCTTTTATTTTACTAGGCACTACATTTGCTCTAAAAATGTCCATCTTCGGAAACGCTTGCTAATAGCCCCTTCCAGACAATCGGATTTTTGAAAAATGCAGTGTATATATGAAGTCGGGAAATTAATCCTACACCTGTCCCAATTTCAATCCCACGCCTGTCCCCGACTTTTATTTTCATTGCCGCGCCGCTCACGCTCCTCGCAATGACGGAATTTGAAACTTTCCCCTTTTTCCTTTATCCTTTTTCAGTCATCTGTTAAAATATATCCAGCTAATAAAGGAAGCTTTTATGATATCACAGTTTACAGTACAAAATTTTGGGTTAATAGACCGTATTTCTATAGACTTCTGTAAAGGCCTTAATATCTTCACCGGAGAAACAGGCGCAGGAAAATCTCTTGTTATTGACGCTCTCCAATTCGCTTTAGGAAAACGTATAAATTCATCACAAATACGGGATCCTGAAAAAAATTGTATAGTAGAACTGATTTTAGATCTGACAAAAAACGAGATTATAAATTTAAAATGCCTGGCCGAATATATTTCCGACAAAAAAGATGAGATCATTATTACACGGATCCATTTTCCTGATGGCAGGAACAAAAACAAAATAAACGGTTTTACTATAACTACTTCTCAATTGAAAGAAATCGGCGATCATTTAGTGGATCTTCACGGACCGCATGATCATCAAATGCTGTTTTCCGAAGAATCTCATATAGATATACTGGACCGGCTTTCTGCTTTAGAAACTGTCAAACAGGATTATACTGAAAAATATATAGTCTATCTTGATCTTAATAAAAAACTGGGAAATCTTCAAACCCTTGCCCTATCCCGGGATCGTGAACAGGATCTTCTCGGACATCAAATAAAAGAACTTGAACAGGTCAAACTCGACAATGATGCTTATGAAAAACTTTTGGCTGAACGTACACGTATAAACAACGCCGAAAATCTGTACGAATGCGCGGCGCAACTGCTAACAATACTGGAAAACGAACAAGCCGGTATCAGTACTAATATCTCAAAAGCGTTTACTCCCATGAATACCCTAAACAGTATTGATGATACAACTCAAAGCTTAGCTGAAAGCCTTTCGCGCCTGCAGGAAGAAAGTTCGGAACTTTTATCAACACTTAACAATTATGTCGAAAGTCTTTCCTTCGAGCCGGAACGCTCTCATGAAATAAATAAACAATATGACATATATTATGATATCCTGCGCAAATACGGGCCGGCTATTGAAGACGCCGCTACATTCTACTTATCAGCAAAAGAAAAATATGATCTCTTGGCTGATCTGGAACATAATGATCTTGAACTTAAGAAACAAATAGCGTCTACGATAATGAATCTTTCTATTGTCGCGTCTAAGCTTACTGAAAAAAGAAAAAAAACCGCTAAATCGCTCCGCATCACAATAGAAAATGAATTAAAAGAACTGGGCATAGCTAATGTGCGGTTTGAATGCCAGATAAAAAAAAGCGAACTCAATAAAAACGGAGCGGATAAAATTGCATTATATATAAGCCCTAATGCCGGCGAAGAATTAAAACCTCTGGCTGAAATCGTTTCTTCCGGTGAAGCCTCGAGAATAATGCTTGCCTTAAAAAAAGCTCTTACAAAAGTAGATCCTATCCCTGTCCTTATCTTTGATGAAATAGACGCGCAAATCGGAGGCCGACTCGGTTCAATAACCGGCAGAAAACTTAAAGAATTGTCAAAAGACAGGCAGGTCATCCTGATAACCCATCTTCCACAGATAGCGGCGTTCGGGGATTATCATCTCCATGTGTCTAAAAAAGTCGAAACAGGCCGAACCCTTACAAACATAACTTTTCTTGATGAAGATGCCAGAATAACAGAACTGGCGAAAATGATGAGCGGAGAAAAACAAAGTGAAATCGCTTTAAAACACGCGAAAGATATGCTGGATGAAGCGGAAAGACTGGAATGATTTTTATGGAGATTGCCGCGCTCCTCGTTTCTCTCTGAGCTCGCAATGACGAAAAAAAGTTCGCCCTCGGGAGAGGGCTCCTACTAACACCTAACGACCAACGACTAACGACTATTTAACGTATGCCTTTATTATTTTTTGAGTAGAAACAGGCCTGTTAGCGCCGTCTACAGGAGTATCTTCCAGCTTCTCAACGGTATTATACCCTGAAACAACTTCGCCGAAAATAGTGTGCCTCATATTTAACCATGGAGTCTTAACGGTTGTAATGAAAAACTGACTGCCGTTTGTATTAGGACCGGCATTTGCCATAGCAAGAAGACCTTTACGGTCAAACAATATGTTCGGGTTAACCTCATCTTCAAAAGACGTCCCCCAGACCGAAACGCCTCCACGGCCTGTACCCGTAGGATCCCCGCCCTGTACCATGAAATTTTTTATAACCCGATGAAATACTATCCCGTCATAATAACCTTTATTTACCAGGCCAATAAAATTTTCACATGCTTTAGGCGCAACATCCAACATTAACTTAAGTTCAATTATGCCCTGATCTGTTTCTAAAACCACTATTTTTTCTTCGGACACGGCATCTTCTCCTCCTGCCGCATTCACAAAACCCGGAAAAATAAAACTCATAAAAAACATAAAAATAGAAATCATAATAATCTTACCTTTCACTCGTGCCCCCTTTATATTGCTTAAATATTTCATACCTGCCATTATAGTACGTTGTTCGTATCACATCGCATACAGCGCACAAACATTCTGGATTTTTCTACTTCACGAGATTGCCGCGTCGGCCTACGTCCTCCTCGCAAAGACAGATGAGGCGCTTCCGCTTTTTCCGTCTTTGCACAGAAGCAAGAGCGACCGCGGCAATCTCAATAATAATATCGTTTACCCTCAGGAGATAACCACCAACAAACTAACCGTCAACTATCAACAGAATTACTGTTCCCGCTTATTAACTGTTCTGCTGTTTCTCTATCTCTTGTTGTTGAATAAGTTTAAGATACTCATCAACCTCTTTCATGCTTCCAAAAATCGGCTCTTTAGGAAGAGCTTTTACCACATCAAAGATCTTTTTTATATGCAAAGGAATACTTGTTAAAATAAAAGTCCCGCTGTTTCCTTCAATAGTTTTCCTGGTTTTAAAGATTAAGCCCAGGCCTATACTGCTTATATATTTCAACTTACTCAAATCCATTATTAAAACTTTCGTAGACGGTTCAAGCAAAGATTTTATTTTATCTTCAAAAGAAAGATAAGTATCACTATCCAGATTTCCCGCCGGCTTAACAACATATACACCGTCCTGTTGTTCTTTTATCTCGGTTATAAGCGTCATTCTAACCCCCCTTTTTAATCTTTTCGTTTAGTTTTCGCTGGCATGACAAGTAGCTTCATCTGACATGTTTTTGTTTATTATACCAATATCCTCAAGAGTATGTACAGTAAATACATTTAAAGATCGATCAATTTTTTTAAATAAACCTTTTAATACAGTTCCCGGACCGACTTCCAAATAATCCGTTATACCTAAAGATGCCGCTTTTTCAACTGAAGCTTCCCATAATGTCTTATTATCAAGCTGATCCGCAAGATTTTCTTTTATTTTTACGGGATTTCTAGTCAATTCCGCGTCAATATTACTTATAAAATCAATAACAGGTTCTTTTATCTCTATTGTTTCAAGAAACGTTTTCAGTTTTTCTTTTGCCGGAGACATCAATCTTGAATGAAACGCGCCGCTTACCTTTAACACTACAACACGTTTGGCTCCTTGACTTTTAGCAAGATCTGCCGCTAATTCTATTTTTTCCGCAGAACCGGAAATAACCACCTGACCCGGGCAATTCAAATTAGCTACCTGACACCCCACTCCCACACATAGTTCCTCTACCTTTTCGAGGTCTAAGCCAATAATAGATGCCATTTTACCGGGGTCCTTTTTAGCCGCCTGTTCCATCAAAAGTCCTCTTTCCCTCACAAACCGTAATCCGTCCTCAAAACTTATGGCTCCGCAAGCAACCAATGCCGTAGGTTCGCCCAAACTTAATCCCATTGAAACTGAAGCTACAGATCGAATATCCTCTGAAGAAAATATCTCCCGCCCTTCTTCACCTACAGGACTTGCTTTAAGCTTTTCTATAAGAACATTTAATGCCGCGATACTGGCCGTAAATATAGCCGGCTGGCTGTTTGCTGTTGTCATTAATTCGTCTTCAGGCCCTTCGAAACAAAGTTTGGCAATATCTCTTCCCAGTATCTCATTGGCTCTGTCGAAAACCCATCGACAAGCAGTTTGTGTTTGATAAAACTCCTTACACATACCTATTGTCTGCGACCCTTGACCCGGGAATAACAGACCATACTTTTTACCTGACATCTTTTCCTCCTGTATAAATATAAAAATTATTTATTAAATCGAGATTGCCGCAGTCGCTCTTGCTCCCTCGCAATCAGGCTGTGTTATAACGTCTTTGCGAGCCCATGAAATGGGCGAAGCAATCCCAAATAACAATAAAAACATAAATTTTATAAGTAACCCCTATTATTATAGAGATGATTGCTTCGGTCGTTTCACTCCCTCGCAAAGACGAAAGTTGTATTATGACACAGCCTGAATGACGAATCTGGATTCTGACTTTATCCTTTTTCCTTTTTAGGGCGGGCACAAGGCTCGCCCCTACTCTGGACTAACAACTAACAACTAACGACTAACGACTAACGACTAACGACTAATTACCATTCTATAATAAGAGCGCCCCAGGTCAACCCCCCGCCAAAAGCATCCATCAGGATAATATCTCCCTTTTTTATCCTGCCTACTTCAACTGCTTCAGCAAGAGCAACCGCACTTGATGCCGCTGACATATTGCCGTATTTCTCAATATTCAGGTACACTTTTTCTTCAGGGTTTACACCCATTCTTTTTGCCAGAGCATTAAGTATCCGAAGATTAGCCTGGTGAGGAATTATTATACTAATATCATCGCCCTTTAATCCCAGCGGTTCTGTTACTGCAAGCGCCGCGTCTGCCATTATTTTAACGGCATGCCGGAACAAAACATTTCCTTCCATTTTTATTGTATGCAATTTGTTTTCTACGGTTTTTATTGATGCCGGCATACGAGACCCTCCGGCAGGCAGCTGTAAAAGATCACCTTTACTTCCATCCGCTCCTAAAGATGCGCCTAAAATACCGCCATTTTCTACCGGGCCAAGAACTGCCGCTCCTGCTCCGTCACCAAAAAGCACGCAAGTAGAACGATCGTCCCAATCAGTAACTGAGGACAATTTTTCCGCGGCAACCACAAGCGCGTACTTAACAGTACCGCTCTTAATAAACTGGTCCGCTATCGCAAGACCGTATACAAAGCCTGAACAAGCCACGGCTATATCAAAAGCCGCGACATTACGCGCGCCTATCTTATGCTGTAAAATACATGCGGTTGAAGGAAAAAACATATCCGGTGTTATTGTAGCCACTATAATAAGATCTATGTCTTCGGCTGAAAGATTAGCGTTTTTTAAAGCACTTTTCGCGGCTTTTACTGCCATATCACTTGTAGCCTGATTTTCAGCCGCTATACGGCGCTCTTTTATTCCGGTTCTTGAAGTAATCCATTCATCCGTAGTATCAACCATTTTTTCCAAATCAGCATTGGTTAAAATATTCTCCGGCAAATATTTACCGACTCCTAATATCCCTGTTCTTTTCACGTTATATATCTCCTTTTTATATTTTCGCATATCACATGTCGCGTACAATTAGTTTGTACTATTTCACGAGATTGCCGCGTTGTCACTTCGTTCCTCCTCGCAAAGACGGAGGTATTGTCAAAAGTTAACCACAGAGAACACAGAGAAACAGCTTTTCCTTTAATTTTTTCTTTCCCTCTGTGTCCTCTGTGGTTGATTTCTTTCTTATTTCTTTTATATTATTTTTGACACTATCAAGACGGAAAGAGTTCGGAGTCGCCAGCCCCCTCCTACGGCAATGCCAATTCTGAAAATTTTTCCCTACTCTGGACTAACGACTAACGACCCCCGACTAACGACTATTTAATAACTCTGAAGTTCTTCCACAACATGCATATTTACTTTACGTTCGATATTTTCACCGGCAACACGAATGGCATTTTTTATAGCTTTTTCATTCGAAGAACCATGAGCGATAATAACGCTTCCATCCACACCCATAAGAGGCGCTCCGCCGTATTCAGTAGCATCTATCTTCTTTTTTATCGTATTAAACGCCGGAAGAGTTAAAAACGCTCCGATTTTAGTCAGGAAATTGCTTTGTTTAAGCTCTCTTTTAAGAAGCGCTGCCGCTGCCTCGGCAAATCCCTCTGTAACTTTCAGCATTACGTTACCCACAAACCCGTCGCACAAAACAACATCTGTTTTACCTTGATACACTTCACGCGGTTCAATATTACCGACAAAATTAAGTTTGCTTTCACTAAGCATCATATGAGCTTCTTTTACAAAATCCGTACCTTTTGTGGATTCTTCTCCGATATTCAGAAGTCCGACAACAGGATTATCTTTTAAAAGAATATGTTTAGAATAAGCATCCCCCATAATTCCGTATTGGAGAAGATGAAAAGGTTTAGGATCTATGTTCGCGCCGACGTCAATTACCAGACACGGTTTAGTCAAGGTAGGAAAAATCACAGCAATACCGGGTCTATCAACTCCCGGCAAAAGACGCAGACTTAAGGTTGCCGCGCACACCACTGCTCCGGTATTACCCGCGCTTACAAAAGCGTCATATTCACCGTTCTTAAGCATCTCAGCGCCTACAACAATAGAAGATTGTCTTTTTTTTCTGACAGAAAGAGCAGCAGGTTCATGCATCTCTATTGCTTCATCAGCATTTATAATTTTTATTTTATCTCCGGAATAACCCGACTTATTCAGTTCTTCCCTTATTTCCGCTTCCCTGCCGACAAGCGTAATCTGATACCCATATTCCGCAACAGCCAGTAAAGCGCCTTTTACCGGAACACTCGGTGCGTGATCTCCACCCATCGCGTCAAGACCGATCTTCATTTATCCCTCCGTTTGTTTAGGAAAGTACAGACACTAATAAACCGTTCTGTTATTATATTAGATATCCGCGCTCCTGTGCTCCCCACCCTCAGATATTCCCTGTGCTGATTTATGTTTTCTTCTTTCTTTCTTTGCGTTCTTCAACAGTTTCGATATATTTCACCTGTTTTCCTTTATAATACCCGCAATACGGACAAACACTATGCGGAGTCTTTGCCTTACCGCATTGTCCGCATTTAGAAAGCGCGGGTTCTTCAGCTTTATAATGTGTTCTTCTTTTCTTTCCGCGTGTTTTAGAATGTCTATGTTTTACTTTTGGCATATCGTTCTACTCCTTTATTTTTATTTTATTTTTTACTAACCATAAACTGTCAGCCTGCCGAGATTGCCGCGGTCGCTCTTGCTCCCTCGCAAAGACGGAGGATGAATTGCCATGATCTCTCGAGTTCGCAATGACGAAATCTGTGTGAATCTAGCTGTAAAGCCCCTGCGTGTATTCACTGTTTAACTAATTCATACGTATCTTTTGCTATTAAAAGCTCTTCATTCGTAGGCACAATTAAAAACTTTGTCTTTTTTCCCAAAAGCGGGCGCAATTGTTTTTCCGCTTTATCTCTGATATCAGGCACATTCTCCCCAATGCCCGCGGTAAACACAACCGCATCAACTTTACCTAAAATAGCCGCATAAGAACCAATATATTTAATTATACGATAAACAAAAATATCATAAGCGAGCTGGGCTCTTTTATTCCCCGCTTTAAACCCTTTTATGATATCACGCATATCATTACTTATACCGGATACACCTAAAAGCCCGCTCTTTTTATTTAAAAGAGCGTTTATCCCCTCTATCGAAAATTTTTCTCTCTGCATAAGAAACATGACAACCGCCGGATCAATATCCCCTGAACGCGTACCCATAAGAAGGCCTTCAAGAGGAGTAAACCCCATAGAAGTATCAACAGTTTTACCTCCGGAAATCGCGGCAATACTGCATCCATTACCCAAATGCACCGTAATAATATTAAGTTTTCTCAACGGCTTACTCAAAACTTGCGCGGTCTTCCCGGCTACATATCTGTGACTGGTCCCATGAAAACCGTATCGCCGAATCCCGTATTTTTTGTAAAACTTATACGGAATCCCATAACAAAAAACATGTTCCTCCATAGACTGATGAAAAGCAGTATCAAATACCGCTACCTGGGGAACTGTCCTGAATATTTCCATGCATCCCCTGATACCTTCTAACGAAGGCGGGTTATGTAAAGGAGCTAATTCCGAAAATTTTTCTATGCTCTTTATTACCCTATTAGTTATCAAAGTACTTTTATTAAATTCTTCGCCTCCATGAACAACTCTGTGTCCTACACCCATTACCTGAGTAATATCAGAAAGTATGCCGTTCTTTTTATCTGTCAGGATATCTCTTACTATTTCAACTGCCTTATAATGATTAGGACAAATTACTCTTTTTTTTATTTCCGCACCGCGGATTTCATACTTAAGCATAGATGAAGACGCTCCGATCCTCTCAACAATACCTTTGCCTATCTCCGAAGCATTTTTCCCCAAATCAAAAAGGTCATATTTTAAAGACGACGACCCGCAATTAATAACCAATATCAGCATTTATTGTTTATCTCCTTTTTGCTTCTCAGCACAATAAAATGAAAACCACAAAAAGATTAACATGGTGTGAACTATTGCTTCTGAGCTCTTATGGCAGTAACCGCCGAAGTATCCACTACGTCTTCCCAACTGCACCCCCGAGACAAATCACTACACGGCTTATCCAACCCCAGCATTATAGGACCCACAGCTCTCGCGTTACCCAGACGCTGAGTCAATTTATATGAAATATTTCCGGCATCAAGATTAGGGAATATTAATACATTCGCTTTACCAGCCACTTCACTCCCCTTACATTTCATCTCTGCTACTTCCGGAACTATCGCGGCATCAAGCTGTAATTCACCGTCTATTATAAGATCCGGACGTTTTTTCTTTATCTTTGCCAGCGCGTCTAAAACAGTATTAACCGAATCCGATCCCGCGCTTCCTTTGGTAGAATAACTCAAAAGCGCGACTCTTGGGTCAACTCCAAAAAGCTTTTTAAAAAGATCACTCGTCGCTATTGATATCCCTGTAAGCTGTCTTGATGACGGACTGGGTATTATCGCGCAATCACCATACGCGAACAGTCCTTCCTCGCCAAAAGGACAGTTCCCAAGTTCCATAATAAAAGCGCTTGAAACCGTACCTATTTCTCTGTCTATTTTAAGGCAGTGAATCGCCGCGCGCGCCACATCTGAAGTCGTATGATTCGCTCCGGCAACAAATCCATCGGCAATACCTAACCTTGTCATCACAGCGGCAAAAAAAACATAATTCCTCATTACTATATCACGCGCGTCTTCCCGGGTAATTCCCTTATGTTTTCTTAATTCGTAATAAGTATTAATTATTTCATCTGTTCTATCATATTCCCGCGGATCAATAATATTAATCCCGTCTAATGCGATAGAATTCGCTTCGGCCAATTTATAAACATCTTTCGGATTCCCAAGAAGACATACATCAGCTATGTTTTCCGAAACAATAAATGACGCGCCTTTGACAACTCTCTTATCATCCCCTTCAGGCAATACAATGGTTTTCTTATCCTGTCTTGCCTTCTCTCTTAACGTTAATATCCTGTTCATTTTTCCAACTTTTTCTTTAACATTTTTTCTACATGTTCCGGAACAAAACTTGAAATATCAGCTCCTAATTCCGCAACTTCTTTTATCAATCTGCTGGACAAATAGGAATACGCTTCATTCGGCATCATAAAAACCGTTTCTATTTTCGGGTTTAATTTACGGTTCGTCAGCGCCATCTGAAACTCATACTCAAAATCCGAGATCATCCTTAATCCCCTGATAACAACTTTTGAAGACTGATTTGAAGCATAGTCTACCACTAACCCGTTAAAACTCTGTATTTCAACATTGTTATGTTCTTTAACGGATTCCTTCAGCATCTCCATACGTTCTTCAACTGAAAAAAGCGGCAGTTTCCCACCGCTATAAGCAACTGCCACAATTAACTTATCATATAATACAGATGCCCGTTTTATTACGTCGAGATGTCCAAATGTAACTGGGTCAAAAGTCCCTGGATAAACTGCTGTTCTAGTCATTTTTTCCTAAATACGGAGATACAAATTTTCCCATAAATCTTTTTTTTATAAATAGAAATATCTCCTATTAGCCGGGAAACATCCTCATTTGAATGGTGTTCAAGCACAAAAGTCCCAGAGTGATTTAATATATCATAACGGTTTACCATAATCAAGGTTTTTCTAGCCATATCCCTATTATACGGAGGATCAGCAAAAATAAGGTCATATTTCTCGTTATTTTCCCCTGCCAGTTCCATATATTTAAAAACATCTTTTTCTATAACTTCAGATTCACCTTCTAACCCAAGTGAATTGATGTTCTCAGTTAACACCCTCTTAACAAGTTTTGTTTTTTCAACAAAAATGGTTTTTTTAGCGCCTCTGGAAAGAGCCTCTAAACCATAAGCTCCGCTACCCGCGAAAAGATCCAAAACATCGGCATTCATTATATT
The DNA here is from genome assembly GCA_043823005.1 of Candidatus Omnitrophota bacterium. Taxonomy (GTDB): domain Bacteria; phylum Omnitrophota; class Gorgyraeia; order Tantalellales; family Tantalellaceae; genus JBDRBG01. Next base: position 32,667 of record JBDRBG010000088.1, on the reverse strand, counting down.
AGCTGTTATAATATTAAACACAGCCTCCCTTATCCTATCTTTAGTTGGCCTTACACTATCAAGTTTGGGCTGTTTTATCCTTCGGCCTTTATGTTCTCCTGCTATAATGCGCATAAATGTTTCCCTTTTTACCATAACATTTTAGTCTGTAATAGTATATTGATCACAATATGTCTATACATTTATTGAGATTGCCGCGGCCGCTCTTGCTCCCTCGCAAAGACAAAAACCATTAACGACTCACTAACGACTATGTAACCTTAAATCTCCACCTTACCCCTGAACCGTTCCCGAATTGACCTGCGTACTCCGCTATGCCGAAAATCCATTAGTCCGGGATCTTGTTTTACCAAATCAAATGCTTCTTCTCTTGCCGCTTCCATAATGGCAAAATCTTTTGCTATATTACCGAATCTTAGTTCAGGCAACCCGCTTTGCCTGGCGCCCAAAAACTCTCCCGGCCCTCTGATATCCAGATCTTTTTCAGCCAGTTCAAAACCATCGCTTATTTCCGCGATCGCTGAAAGCCGCTCTTTAGCAATATCTGTCTTTGGATCACCGATAAATATACAGCAGGAAACATGTTTGCCGCGGCCTATGCGTCCTCTTAACTGATGAAGCTGAGCAAGCCCGTACATTTCCGCGTGTTCAACAACTATTAAACTTACATCCGGCATATCCACTCCAACTTCTATCACAGTAGTCGCGACAAGTATGTCATATTTTCCTTCCCTGAAATCGTTCATTATCTTATTTTTAGCGTCACCTTTCATTCTTCCGTGTATCAAAGCAACGCGCAGATCTTTAAACTCTTGTTTGCTCAAAAAAGCATACATCTCTTCCGCGCTCTTTACATCTAAACGGATGTCCTTTTTTACCCGTGGATAAACCATGAATACCTGTTTTCCTGTTTCTGCTTCTTTACGAATAAATTTATAAACAGCGTCCCTATGTTCCTCTCCCATACATAAAGTAGTTACCTCTTTACGTCCTTCGGGTTTTTCTCTAAGCAAAGACACATCCATATCCCCAAAAATAGTAAGCGCCAGACTCCTCGGAATAGGAGTAGCAGTCATAACAAGCGTATCCGGCATTCCGATTCCTTTGTCTTTTAACGCTTTTCTCTGCATAACACCGAATTTGTGCTGTTCATCTATTATAGCCAACCCCAGGTTATTCCATTCCAACCCATCCTGTATCAATGAATGAGTTCCGATAACTATATCCGCGTCGCCTTTAGAAATTTCGTTTTTTATTAAAGCTTGCGTTTTTTTATCCAACCCATTGGTTAAAAGACGGACATTAAGTCCTAACGGCATAAATGTTTTACTGATATTGATATAATGCTGACGAGCAAGTATCTCCGTAGGCGCCATCATTACAGCCTGATACCCGTTAACACAGGTTAAAAGCATCGCGTACATCGAAACTACGGTTTTTCCACTGCCTACATCTCCCTGCAAAAGTCTATGCATTGACTTATCAGAAGCCATATCATCCTGAATTTCCTTAATACATTTTTTCTGAGCTCCGGTAAGTTCAAACGCGAACAACTTTTCAAAATCAAAAATAAGCCCTTCTCTTACTTCATGTTTTATCCCTGTGTTTGTAATCTTTTTGCGGCGAAGCGCCATAACAACCTGCAATATAAAAAACTCATCAAAAACCAATCGTTTATAAGCTTTTTCCAAATTTTCATCAGAATACGGAAAATGTATATTCCTTACAGCAAACTTTATATCTACAAGCTGTCTTCTTGCCCTTATCCTCGTAGGCATATTATCCTGAACGCCTCCAAGATGAGCCCGTATTGCCTCATATACTATTTTACGCATATATTTGGAGTTCAGGTTCTCGGTAAGTGAGTACACAGGTACAATCCTGCCTATCTCAAGCGAATCCTGTTTCTGCCAATCTTCCTGTAATATCTCAAAAACCGGATGGCTCATCTGCAACCGCTGTCTGATCTCAACTTTTCCATAAAGCAAAACAGTCTGGCCGACGGAAAACATCTTTCGCATAAACGGCTGATTATACCAGACCGCTGATAAACGTCTGTTACTATCACTTCCGGTTATTGTCATCTCAAAGATACGAGTACCTGTCCTTGCGGTAAACCCTGAAATTTTAGCTACCTTACCTATAACAGCCGCTGATTCATCCGGCTTAAGATCCTTTATTTCGAGAATCCGGCTCCTGTCTTCATACCGGCGCGGCAGATAATAAAAAAGATCGGAAACCGTATCTATTCCTAATTTTTCAAACAAATCGGACTTCTTAGGCCCAACACCTTTGACATACCTTATTGGACATGCTTTAAACGGGGTTTTTTCTTGCATAATAAGCCTAATTATGTTATTATTTGCACCTGTTAAATATATTAAAATTCCATATTATATATAGTTATAATTATAAAAGAAACCTCTTGAGATAGCAAGGTAAGAGATATCACGTAGAGATATAAAGAGGTTAAAAAAAATAAAAAAGAGGTGTTGATCATGGCTAAAGAATGTTATATATGCGGCAAAAAACCCGTAAGCGGCAGATCTATCTGCCGTAGAGGTATGGCTAAAAGTAAAGGCGGCGTCGGCCAAAGAATAACCGGCATAACCAAACGCAGATTTGAACCTAATTTACAAGCCACTCATACTGTTGTTGACGGCCAAAGAAAAAAGATAAAAGCCTGCGCAAAATGCATAAAAGCCGGCAAAGTTAAAAAAGCATAATACAGACGCTTTACATAACCACTCACAACAAAAGGACTTATGGGCAAATCGTTGAATTTATCTATAAGTCCTTTTGCATATTAGGCTTATATAAAACGTCTGTATTGTTTCATGAAAAGATTAAGGCTAAATCATTAAAAATCAACATTAAGTTATTTTAAATAGTGGGGTTATGTAAAGCGTCTGTTATTTCAGGTCTTTGATGTTAAGCTGGATAGAGTCAATACCGTTCCAGGTATTAATTGACGGGACGTACGCCAGGTCTATTGTATCACCGGCTTTGGGACGTTTGATCTCGTTACTTCTAAAAGTTATTGCTTCACAAGTAAGGTTTCCGCAAGCCGCTAAAAACTTGAATCCGTTTTTACCTATGCTTCGAGGCGCGTTTTTTACTGTTATTCCTTTTGTGCAAAAAACAGGTTCTGCGTTATTCTGGCCGTATGGCATAAGCATATTAAGTTCAGTAATAAGTTTTGTATTTATATATGAAAACGGAACACACATATCTATTTGAAGATCAGGAACAAGCGTTTCTTTTTCTCCTCTTGCCTTTTCTGCCTGCTCGTTTATTTTTTCGCGAAACATATCGATCTTATCCGGTTCTATTTTAATTCCGCATGCCTGTTTATGTCCTCCGAATCCTATAAGATATTCACCAGCGCCGTTAATAGCTTCAAAAAGATCAAAACCTGCTATGCTTCTGCCTGATCCTTTGCCTATATCGCCGTCTAAAGAAATCAAAATAGCGGGTTTCTTATATTCCTCAGTAAGCCTTGAAGCCACTATACCTATCACCCCGGCATGCCAATCTTTGTCAGCCAATACTATTATATTATCCTTGTCCAGATCTACTTCATTCTTAACCCTTTCCAGAGCCTGCTGTAAAATATTTTTTTCAATACTCTGGCGGTTCTTGTTCTCTTTATCAAGCATACAAGCTATACTTAAGGCTTCTTCGCTGTCAGCGCACATTAAAAGTTCAAGCGCTTTATCCGCAGAGCCTATGCGGCCCATAGCATTTATACGCGGCCCCAAAATAAAACCCACATGACGGCACGTAAGTCGTTCCGGATCTATGCCGGCTACATCCATAAGCGCTTTTAACCCTTGCTTTTCGGGTCTGCGCAGTTTTCTTAATCCGTTTTTAGCCAATATCCTGTTTTCGCCGTTAAGCGGAACTACGTCAGCTATGGTCCCTAAAGCTACAAGATCCAGATGGTTGTCCGCGATATCTTCTTTGCCCGTTAAAAGCGCTTTAGCCAACTTGTACGCTACCCCTACACCCGCGAGGCTGTTAAAAGGATACGGACAATCCGGTTGATGCGGATTGATTATCGCGTAAGCCAACGGACGTTCATCGCCTTTTACTACATGATGATCCGTTATTATAACATCCATGCCCCGTTTATTAGCGGCCTCTACTTCTTTTACGGAATTGATCCCGCAATCTACGGTTACCATAAGCTTGATCCCTTTATCAGCAAAGACCTGAACAGCATCTATGTTAAGACCGTATCCGTCTTCCAACCGATTGGGGATAAACGTTTCATACGAAGCGCCCAAACAGTCAAAAACCCTGGCTAAAAGAGCAGTTGAAGCTACACCATCGACATCATAATCACCATAAATAAGTATTTTTTCTTTCTCTACAATAGCTCTTCCTATCCGAGTCACTGCCCGGGCCATATCTTTCATAAGAAAAGAATCAGCACATGAGGATAACTCTCCGAAAAGAAATTCATCAGCCTGCTCAGGAGTCCTGATATCCCTGTTTATTAAAAGTTGAGCAAAAACAGGTGAAATGCCTAAAGCAGTACTTAATATGTTTTGTAAACGAAGATTTGTTTCGTATATTTTCCAGGATCTTGCCATATATTTAGTCTTTCTTTGTTATTAAGATTGCTTTCTGCCAGAGGCAGATAAACTCTAAATCCTAAACCCTAAACTCTAAATAATCTAAAAATCCAAAACTACAAACCAAAAAACTACCATTTTCACAGTTTTGTATTTTTAGTTTTGTCCATTTGGATTTATTTAGGATTTAGTGTTTAGAGTTTAGTGTTTCAAGATGGCCTTTTCACTTTAACTGATCACCGATCACTGTTTACTGATTACTATATTTAGACAGGTTCGACATGGACAATAACGTCTTTTATGTTTGGGAATTCACGTAAAAGGGCTTTTGTAATCTTGATAGTTACATCATGTCCGGCTTTAACTGTTTTTAAGGCGTCAACACCAATAATTATTTCAACAAAAAACTCTAACCCGGTTTTTCGAATCATTATCTTTTTAATTTTATCAACGCCCTGAACCGAAGCCGTTGTTTTTTTTATATCATCATACAGGGTTTGCGGCGGAGCCGCGTCCATTAATTCATCGTATGCCGCATGAAAAGTATCAGCTCCGGTCTTTATGATAAAAGCCGCGACAATAATCCCTGCCAAAGGATCCATAAAAGCATTTCCCATTTTCGCTCCGACTATACCGATAAGCGCGGCCACAGATGAAAGAACATCACTTCGATGATGATACGCGTCAGCTTTTAAAGAAGTACTTTTTATCTTAATACCGACACGTATAACCTGTCTATATGTAAACTCTTTTACTATGATAGATATAACAACCGCTGCAAAAGCAATCGTTCCCGGCTCTGAAACATTCCCGGAAATCAGCACTTTCGCGGAATCATAAGCGATCCGTAACCCTGCATAAAGAATAACAATCGAAACAATCTTGGCGGCTATGGATTCAGCCCGGCCATGCCCAAACGGATGGTGCTTATCAGCCGGTTTCTGCGCGATCTTAAACCCTAGTAAAACAGCCAGACTGGTTAAAGCATCGCTTCCTGTATGAAAAGCGTCAGCGATCATTGCCTGTGATCTTCCGACTGTTCCGGCAAAAAGTTTTAGAATGAAAAGCGCGATATTACTTGTAATACCTAATATCGCGCATTTTTCGCCTATTTTATAATTTTTAGTATCCACAATATAAATATAAACAGGTTTTGCTCATTCATCTTCTCCTTGTCCGCTTTGAAGGCCAGTCTATTAAAAGCGGGCTGGCAATAAATATAGAAGAATACGTACCGACCAGAATACCCACAAGAAGAACAAATGAAAAATCATTTATTACTTTACCTCCGAAGAAAAACAAAGCAAAAACAACCAGTAAAGTTGTCAGCGATGTCAAAACCGTACGCGATAGCGTCTGATTAATGCTCGCGTTGATTATTTCGCCGGGATCCGCTTTACGCATAAATTTCCGGTCTTCTCTTATGCGGTCAAAAAGTACAATAGTATCATTTATCGAATAACCCACAATAGTAAGAAGCGCCGCTATTACAGGCAACGAAATCTCTCTTCCTGTCAATGCTATCATACCCACAGAAACCAAAACATCATGCACAAGAGCTATGATAGCGGTTATCGCGAACCTAAATTCGAACCTGAAAGAAATATACAAACAGATCCCTATCATCGCAAAGATAAGCGCTTTGATCGCGGCCATGCGCAAGTCCGCTCCGACTGCCGGCCCGACTTCTTCCACTCTCATAACTTCAAAAGAATCTTTTCCAAACTTGTTTTCAAGCCCGGAAATTATTTCTTCCGTATGCCCTTCAAAAGATCTTATAATAAGGCCTTTACCCTCTTCAAACTGCTGAACAGAAGATTCTCCCAGCCCTATATCAGAAAGTACTCCTCTAACACCGTCAACGGCAATTGCTTCGTGAAATTTGAACTGCTGAAGAGTGCCTCCGGCAAAATCTATTCCATAATTTTTCTGTCCGCGCCCGACAAAAAGAAACATACCAATAGCTATAATAATAACCGAAAAAATATACGCGTGTTTTCTGAACTTTACAAAAGGTATATTCGGTTTTTTGAAAAATTGAAACATCGTAAGTTTCGTAAAATTAGGCCTGGTCAGTGTAATAACATCCAGAACCAGACGTGTCACAACAAGAGCCGTAAACATACTTGCCAAAATACCGATACTTAATGTCGTAGCAAAACCTCTTATAGGGCCTGTCCCGAATTGAAACAGTATAAGAGCCGTAATGAGTGTTGTCACATTAGCATCAAGAATGGTCCAAAAGGCCTTATCGTATCCGGCATGAATAGCCGCTCTTAAAGATTTTCCCAGTCTAGATTCTTCCCTTATTCTTTCAAAAATAAGTACATTCGCGTCAACTGCCATACCGATCGTAAGAACAAGGCCGGCTATGCCCGGAAGCGTAAGAGTCGCTCCAAAATATGAAAGCGCGCCTGTTATGAGAAATAGATTAAGAACAAGCGCGAAATCCGCGATAACACCCGCAAGAAGATAATATAAAGCCATAAACCCAAGAACACATAATCCTCCGATAAGTATCGCGTTTATACCCTGCTTAACTGAATCTTTACCTAAAGCAGGACCTACACTCCGTTCTTCAATTATCTTAACCGGAGCAGGAAGAGCACCGGCCCTCAACACCAAAGATATATCTTTTGCTTCCTGTATTGAGAAATTACCCGATATCTGAGCCCTGCCTGAAGGAATAGCTTCCCGGATTACCGGCGCAGTATTAACCTCTCCGTCAAGAACCACGGCAAGACGCCTTCCTATATTACGGCTTGTCAGATCAGCAAATATCCTGGCGCCGTCTTTGTTTAATTCAAGAGAAACATACGGTTGACCAAAACCCTGCTGACTGAATTCGGTTGTCGCGTTTACAAGCATATCACCGCTAAGATTCGATACAGTACTGACCAAAAGAGCCTCATCTCTATTGTCTCGGGTTTTCATATGTTTTAATTCAAACCCTTCGACAACTTCTCCGTCCATGGCTTTTTTAAGAAGATCCGGATTATCTCCTATCAGTTTAAACTCAAGATGAGCGGTTTTTCCTAGGATGTCTTTCGCTCTTTTTCTGTCTGTTATGCCCGGAAGCTGAACCAGAAGCCTATTCTTACCCTGCAACTGAATAACAGGCTCCATTACTCCAAACTGGTCAATCCTGTTCCTTATAACCTCTAAAGCGCGTTCCGGAGCGTCTTTTGCTTCATCAGGTGAAAGAGCGGAAGTGTCGACTTCAAGAACAAGATGCATGCCTCCCTGCAAATCCAATCCAAGATTTAAAGTGCCTTCTTTTACTACATTCCCCTCTTTATCCTGTATATCCAAAGGAGGATATGAAAACCATATTGCCAACGCGGTACTTATTATTACTAATACTGATTTAAATTTAAGTTTTTTCCACATACGTTATAACTCCTTCCTGAATATCTTTATCTTATACCACTACCACATAAAATCGGTCTATATTATTGAGATTGCCGCGGTCTCTCAAGCTCCCTCGCAAAAACAAAATTTGAATTGCGACACAGCCTAATCGCGAGCTTCGAGCCAAGCGAGAAGCGTGGCAATCTCCGACTTTTTCTTTTATCCTTTTCACTTTCAACGAATCACTTATCTCTACTTATGCTTTACTTTTTTTAAGCTGGGAGATCGAACTTCTCTGTATTTTTATTCTCGTATTGTCATCTACTCGAAGCGTAACCACATCGTCCTGTATATTCACTATAGTTCCGTAAACACCTCCGGATGTAATAACTTCCGTATTTTTTTCAAGACTTTTAAGCATTTTTTCATGTTCCTTCTGAGTCTTTTTCTGCGGCCTTATCAGAAGAAAATAAAAAATAATAAATATCATTGCGATCGGCATTAAACTCATAAGAGGACTTGCCGCCACAGGTTCCGGTACTGCTTGCGCTGTCTGCGCAAATGCTAAAGTTAACATATCATCTCCTTTTTGGGTTAATAATAAAATCTAGATTGCCGCGGTCGCTACGCCGTGTCCTGTACCCAAACTTCGTAAGTGGTACAGGGCTCCCTCGCAAAAACAAAAAAGGTATTATGACACAGCCTGAATGACGATTCTGGATTCTGACTTTTTACTTTTCCCTTTATCCTTTTTACTTTTGCCTTTATCCTTTTCAGGGCGGGCACAAGGCCCGCCCCTACTCTGGACTAACTACTAACGACCAACGACTAACGACTGTTTATCATCTGTGTGCATCCTAACTCATCTGTGTGAATCCCCGGATAAAGCTCTTTTTGAAATCATCAAAACTATTCTTAAGAATAGCCTCGCGAGAAAGCTGTATAAGTTTAACATAAAAGTATATATTATGTAAAGAAACCAATCTCAATCCCAGTATTTCATTGGTATTAAACAAATGCCTGATATATCCCCGGGAATAATTGCGACAGGCAAAACAACCGCACCCTTCTTCTATAGGGGTAAAATCCTCTTTAAAAGGCGCGTTTCTTACCTGTATCTCCCCGAAAAACGTAAAAGCCTGGCCGTTTCGTCCGTTACGGGTCGGAACGACACAATCAAACATATCTATACCACAGGATACTGCTTCTAAAACATCCGGCGGCGTTCCCACGCCCATTAAATACTTTACTTTCTCATCAGGTAAAAGCCCGGATGTATAATCAGTAATCTCATTTATAAGATCCGTAGGCTCGCCTACTCCGATACCGCCCAAAGCATAACCATCCATATCAAGAGCAATAAGTTCATCCACGCATTTTTTTCTTAAATCAGGATAAGTACCTCCCTGGACTATGCCAAAAAGAGCTGTTTGCGCCTGTTTTTCTATAAACCTCTTTTTTGACCTTTGGCACCACCTGAGCGTTAGATCAACTGAGTTTTCAACATAGCTCCTTTCCGCGGGATAATGAACACATTCATCCAACGGCATCATAATATCACTACCCAATGTCATCTGAAGATCAACAACGCTCTCCGGCGTAAAAAAATGACTTGACCCGTCAATATGAGAACGAAATTCTACCCCTTCTTCCCGGATTTTTCTAAGATCAGCAAGACTAAAAACCTGAAACCCTCCGCTATCTGTTGTAATAGCGCTTTTCCAACCCATAAAATCGTGAAGCCCGCCTGCTTTTTCAACAATATCCCTGCCCGGCCTTAAATAAAGATGATACGCGTTTGATATGAGCATCTCTACTCCGGCATCTACAAGATCTTGATTCGAAAGCGCCTTAACAGTCCCTCTTGTAGCAACCGGCATAAACACCGGGGTAGTTATATTTCCATGAAGCGTTTTAAGACTTCCCAATCGCGCCCGCGAATTCTTATCTTTATGTTTTATCGAAAATTTCAGCATTTAATATTTTTCCTTGTCTTTTATTTTTATCGAGATTGCTTCGTCGCGTTGCTCCTCGCAAAGACGGCGAAAGATTGCCGCAGGCCTCGTTTGCCTCGGCCTTTCCTCCAGAGGCAGACCCGTCCTTCGGCGGGCGCAATGACGGACAAGATTTTGTCATTGCGAGCCACGAGCCTAGCGAGTGGCGCGGCAATCTATCTCAAATTAAACATCTTCCAGAATTTTTCACCACAAAGCCTCAGAGTCACAGAGCCAGTCATAAAACCAGAAATAAAAATAAGGGGACTGGTACCAGCAAGGGACTATTCTCCTACAGGGATACCTGTCCCCATCTGGAGACGGGTGTTTCCCCCCTGGATTTTTTACTTTCTCCCTCCTCTGTGCCTCTGTGTTCTCTGTGGTTAATTCTGGACTTTTTACTTTTCCCTATCCGCTAAACGCTATGCGCTATCAGCTAATTCACTATTCACTGTTCAAACTATCAACATGGCATCACCATATGAAAAAAATCTGAAATTTAATTCTATAGCTTTTTTATACGCATTCAAAATAAAATCTTTTTCCGCAAACGCGCTTACCAACATCAAAAGTGTCGATTTCGGAAGATGAAAATTAGTAATCAACCCATCTGCGATTTTAAACTCGTATCCGGGACAAATAAAAAGATCCGTATACCCTGATACTGCCTTAACCTTGCCTTGTTTTTCTGCCGCTGTTTCTAAAACACGAGTAGAAGTAGTCCCTACGGCAAACACCCGCCCGCCGGAAGATTTTGTTTTATTAATCGTTTGGGCCGCATCTTCAGTCATCTCATACCATTCTGAATGCATAATATGATCTTTAATGTTTTCTGCCGCGACCGGAGCGAAAGTGCCGTATCCTGTATGTAAAGTAACATATGCCAAAGATACACCTTTGTTTTTAATCTTAGAAAGTAATCCCTTTGTAAAATGAAGTCCGGCAGTAGGTGAAGCTGTCGCCCCTTTTTTGCGGGAATATACTGTCTGATAAGTATCTTTATCGCAAATATCATCGCGCCGGGTTATATACGGAGGTAACGGCATATGCCCGCCTTTCAAAACTTCCTCTATGGATGAATCAAACTTCACAAAACGTCCGTGTTCCGCTTTACCTAAAACCATTACCTGCGCTCCGTTCTCCAGATCTATTTTTTCTCCTTCTTTTATTCGCCTTGACGGTTTGATCAATGCGCGGGGGCTCTTTTGATCTAGATCAATGATAAAAATCTCGACCTTGCCCCCTGTTTTTCTCTTACCGTAAAGACGCACCGGCATTACACGAGTATCATTCAAAACAAGACAATCTCCTTCGCTGAGATAATCTATGATATCTTTAAAACATTTTTCCTCTATCTTCTTTGTCGTACGAGCCAATACCATCAACCGTGACATATCCCTTTTTTTTAAAGGTTTCTGCGCTATAAACGATTTTGGCAACTGATAATCAAATTCTTTTAGTTTCATGTTTTTATTTTTGTTTTTTATCCTTTTTCGGGCGGGCGCAAGGCCCGCCCCTACTCTGGACTAACGACTAACGACCAACTACTAACGACTAATAAGATCTTTCAAATCTCTTATATTCGCATCCGGATAATAATACTGCAATATTTGTTCTTCTTTTTTTCGTCTTAAAGAGAGATTAAACGCGCCCCATTGACACATTCCTACACCGTGCCCCCAGCCATACCCGCTGAAAAAATAAAAAGACGGATATTTTTTTACACAGAAATTAGCGCTTTTAAGAACCCTTCGGCCCATCACAGACCTGAAATCTCTTGTTGATATTTCAAGCCACCTGTTATGCGATTTTATTCTAACATACTTCAATCTGCGAGATCTGTCTCTATTCCCTTCCCTTATATCATCAACATTCTTTATTTGATACCCTTTTTCATTAAGCCTTTCCGCGATTGTACTGGGTGCTATTTTAGCCTGCCACCTGAAATGCGGTGACCAGCGGCACCATTTACATCTTACACCCCTTAAAGGTAAACTCTTTTTGCCCCATATATTCGAAATATCTTCGGTATATCCGCCGCAGCAAGAATGAAAATACCCGGGCAGAACTTTTCCGGCATATTCAAGCACTTTACCTTTTGTAGCATCAACTGCTCTGGTAGTACGCCACCTTTCGCCGGAATATCCGCCATAAACCTGAGAAAAAGTGTCAGCAGTCAGATCGTATTCTTTATTTTTTCGGCGCAAAACTTCAAATACAGCAAAGCTCCTGGAAGCAATAGACTGCGCTTTTATCATTTCAACCGGCCAAAAACAGTTAACTTCACGAGGAATAACCCCTTTCAGATAATCCTCAAGTCCTACTCTGTTAATTATGTCCAAACCGCTATCCGTAAGTACTATACAGATCTCTCCGCGATAAAGAGTTCCATTAATACTTATAAATCCGCCTCTAACAGGAGTAATCCTTAAACGGGACAGATTGAAACTTTTTTCGCCTAATTTTATACCCGCTCCAAAAAGAGAAAGTCTTGTCCCTGCTGCCGCCTTAAGTTTCTTGTCGACAACATTGCCTGACAAACCGTCATACAGAATCATTCCTTTTTTAGCTGACAAATCCGCGCCGCTTATATTATGCAATAAACGCACACGTACAGAAAAAAAAGGGTCTTGTTCCACTCTTGACTTAACCGGAACAAACAAAAATCGAAAGACCAGAACACACAACAATGCGGCTATGCTGATCCAAATAACCTGTTTTATAGAAATATTATGATATATGTTCATTACTCTACAGATAGCGGGGCAAAAAACGCGGCTTCATCGCCTGAAAAACAGAAAAACCAGTAAAGATAAAATACCACTTATCAAAATACAAGTAGTAAAAGGAAAATAAAAGGTAAAATTTCCCCGTTTGATCAACACATCTCCCGGAAGTTTGCCTATCCACGAAACTTTATTGAATAAAATCAAAATAGCCCCTATTACAACAAGGACTACCCCCAATACAATCAAAGACTTTCCCATAATCCGTATCATGCTGTTATCTTCTTTGCCACTATAAAAAATTAACCACCTTAACGTCATCTTTTATACTAAAAAGGGCTTTTTGAACCGTCAAAAAGTTCTCCCTGTTCATTGATGGGCCCGCCCAAATATCTATAAGCATCTTCTGTTAATTCCCGGCCCCTGGAAGTCCTTCTTAAAAAACCTATTTTCAAAAGATACGGTTCCACTACATCCTCTATGGTATCAGATTCTTCGTTCAGTGACGCGGCTAAAGCCTCAATGCCTACAGGACCGCCTTTATAAATATTATACATAACGTTTAACAGTCTGCGGTCTATTCGATCCAACCCCTTTTCATCTACCCCATGGACTTCTAACGCGGCATATGTAGCCGGCCGGGTTATCTTTCCCGCGCCTTTCACTTCAACCCAATCGCGCACTCTTCTTAAAAGACGATTAGCTATACGCGGAGTACCGCGCGCTCGAACCGATATTTCTTCCGCGCCCTCATCATCAATAGGTACAGCCAATAAATCTGCCGAACGTTTTATAATTCTCTTCAGATCTTCAGGAGAATAAAACTCAAAATGACTGAACATACCGAACCTGTCCCTTAAAGGAGCGCTTAAAAGCCCTGCCCTGGTAGTAGCCCCGATCAGAGTAAACTGTTTTAAATTAAATTTAATAGTCTTGGCATACGGTCCTTTATCCACTAAAAAATCTATCTGAAAATTTTCCATTGCAGGATAAATAAACTCTTCAACCACCTTAGAAAGCCGATGTATTTCATCGATAAAAAGAACATCACCTTCTGAAAGATTAGTTAAAATACCGATTAAATCTCCGGCTCTTTCTATCGCAGGCCCGCTTGTCGCAGTCACTTTTACCCCCCGTTCATGAGCGATAATATGCGCAAGTGAAGTCTTTCCTAACCCCGGAGGCCCTGCCAAAAGAAGATGTTCCATAGGTTCTTTTCTTTTTTTTGAAGCCTCGAGAGCGATTTTAAGAGAGTCTACTACTGAATGCTGACCTATAAAATCCCGCAAAAGAGACGGCCTGAGTGAAATATTAACAACCATCTCAGCATCGGTTTCCGCTTGACGTACCATGCTTTCTTCGGGTTCATTCGGTTCGTTAAAAAATTTTTCTCTCGCAATGTCAGTCATGTTTAATACCTTTTATAATATTTTGAGATTGCCGCGGTCGCTCTTGCTCCCTCGCAAAGACAGAATTTGAATTGTGACACAGCCTGATTGCAAACTCCGAACCATGCGCCCGCCTGAGGCAAACCCGTTCAACCCGCCTCTGGCGGGCATCCAGCGGACCGCGTCAGCTCTCCAAGCTTCCTCTCAATGACGGATTTAGTTGACGGTTGACTGTTAGTCTGTTGACCGTTAACCATCAACGAACTAACCGTCAACCGTCAACCGATTACTAATCTCTAATCACCGAACTACACTTCTCTCCTTATACACTTCATTTAAAAGATCTTCACTTGTTTCAAGCGAAGGAGATCTTTCCAGAGCTTTATTTATCATGTTTTCCGCTTCGTTTTGCCGGTATTGAAGCTGTAATAATATTTCAAGAGCTTCCTTTTTTATGTCAGCATATGAAGTATCTGTCGCGCCGAACTCTTTATCCTTTATAAGTCCGTATTTCCCTACTTTGCCCTGCAGTTTCGCGATTATAAGGCGCGCCCGTTGTTCTCCTATCCCCGGAAGCCTTTTAAGAAACGCCGTATCTCCCGAATCAATAGCTCCGGCAATAGCTGAAAAAGGTTCAGCCAGAGCCCTGCACGCGGCTCTGGGCCCGACACCGGAAACTGAAATAAATTTTTCGAAAAACTCTCTCTCCACTTCATTATTGAATCCAATAAGAACAGGTACTGCTCTTGAAGGTTCCATCTGGTAATAATGATAAGTCACCAGATCTATTCGGCTATCCAACGGAGTTTCATTTAGCGCCTTCATAATTGCGCCGGGCACAAGAACAGCATAAGAAAGGTTCCCGACATCTAAAAGAATCATTCCGTCTTTTTTGCTTACAACTGTACCTGATATTCGTGAGATCATAATAATAGTCTTTCTTACTGTTCAAACTCTATCGCAATTGAAATTTCGTCTTTGCGAGGAGCGCTAGCGACGCGGCAATCTCTGACTTCTCCTGTATCGTCCTAAAAAAGTTGACACTTTTTGAGATTGCCACAGGCCTCGTCTGCCTCGGCCTTCGCAATGACGACGTAGGGTCCCCTCAAAAGAGAGACCCTACTAACGACAAACGCCCCTCCAACTCCCTCAGGCCTCGCAATGACGCAAGTCCGTCTTTGCGAGCCGTGAATCCTGCGAACGGCGTGGCAATCTCCTACTAACGACTAACGACCCCCGACTAACGACTATCCACGCCTTCTATATAAACATAACTTATCGCCATGGCAAGAGCATCGCTTACGTCATAGGGTTCCGGAAGAGTATTAAAACATAAAAACGATTTGACCATTAGCTGAACCTGATGTTTCCCTGCTCTTCCGTTCCCTGTTATTGCCTTTTTTATCCGAGTGGACGGATAACTTATTAAATTCAAAGCATTAATCCCGCAGGCCAAACATACAGCACCCCTGGCATGCCCCATAAGTATAGAAGTAACCGGATGTTTATAATGTGAATAAAGTTTTTCAAGGACCATAACAGAAGGTTTGTATTCTTTTATAATACTTGTTAGATTTTCGTATATCTTAACAAGTCTGATTGAAATCCCGTCTTCCGGCAATGTCCGTATAACTCCGGCTTCCAAAAACTTTATTTTATCAGCCGTATGAGCTTCTATCAAGCCATACCCTGTACAAACCAGTCCTGGATCAACGCCTAAAATTCTCACGGAATAATTTTTATCCTTTTTCTATTTGCGCCAGCATCTCATCCGGAATATCAAAATTAGCATAAACATTCTGAACATCATCATTATCCTCAAGATCTTCGACAAGCGAAAGGATCTTTTGGGCAGTATCTATATCCTCAATTTTAACGGTATTTTTTGGGATCATACTTAACTCGCCTGATTCGACTTTTACTTTTTTTCCCGCCAGACCCGTACGTACCTTATCAAAATCCTGCATCGCGCATGTTACCTGAAAAAAATCTTCATCAAAAGTAAGATCTTCCGCGCCCGCGTCAAGCGCAACAGTTAAAAGCTCGTCTTCATCAGAGTCCTCTCTTCTGACCAAAAAAACGCCTTTTTTCTCGAATTGAAAAGCAACAGATCCGGCGCCTGCCATATTCCCGCCGCGTTTAGCGAAAATACTGCGAACTTCACTGGTCGTACGATTACGGTTATCTGTCAAACCCTCTACTATTACAGCGACCCCTCCTATAGCATAACCTTCAAATGAAACAGATTCATAAGAAACCCCTGCTAATTCACCGGTACCTTTTTTAACACCGCGCTCTATATTATCCGCGGGCATATTAGCTTCTTTTGCTTTCTGTATGGCTAAACGCAGTCTGGGATTAGCATCCGTATTACCTCCGCCTTCTCTTGCCGCAACTGTTATTTCGCGTATAAGCTTGGTAAATATCTTGCCCCGCTTAGCGTCTAACGCGCCTTTTTTATGTTTAATACTGGCCCATTTTGAATGCCCGGACATCTATTCCTCGCTTTCCTTTTTACTCTTATTGCTTGCTATAACTTTTTGAGCAACATTTGACGGAACCGGATCGTAATGTGAAAACGCCATAGTATAAGTAGCCCTGCCTGCTGTAAGTGATTTTAATTCATTGGCATATTTATACATCTCTTCAAGCGGAATTTGCGCCTTTACGATCTGCATCCCTCCTTCAGAATTCATGCCCTGCACTCTTCCCCGGCGCGAACTCAGGCTGCCGGTTATATCTCCCATATTTTCTTCCGGAACAGTAAGTTCAACATTCATTATCGGTTCTAACAACGCGGGTTTAGCTTTTTGGCAAGCTTCTCTAAACGCGTGCGCCGCGGCTATCTGAAAAGCTATATCTTTAGAATCAACAGGATGTGTTTTTCCGTCATAAACTATGGCTCTCACATCTATAACAGGATAACCTGCTATAATACCATCATCTAACGCCTGTTTTATGCCTTTTTCACAACTCCCGATAAATTGTTTAGGAATCGTACCGCCTACTACTTCGTCGACAAATTCAAACCCGGTCCCTCGTTCCAACGGTTCTATTCTCATCCACACTTCAGCAAACTGGCCCGCGCCTCCGGATTGTTTTTTATGCCTGTACTTTGAATCTCCGTTCGACGTAATAGTTTCTTTATAAGCTACTTTAGGCGTACCGATATCCACCTCTACGTGAAACCTTGCTTTCATCCTGTCTATCATTGTCTTCAGGTGCATCTCGCCCATACCGGAAACAACCAGCTCATGGGTCTGTTTATCTCTTTCCATCTGAAACGTAGGATCTTCAGCTGAAAGCTTAACAAGCGCGCTGGATATTTTATCTTCATCTGCCCGGCTTTTAGGTTTAATGGAAAAACTTATTGCCGGTGACGGAAAATTGATATTCTTAAATTTTATTCCCGCTTTTTCATCTGAAAGCGTATCGCCTGTACTCGTATTTTTAAGTTTAGTAACAGCGGCTATATCTCCCGCGACAACCGAATCTATCTGCACTTGTTCCTTGCCTTTAAGCGAAAATAACTGTCCGAATTTTTCGGGGTTATCTTTTGAAATGTTTTTCACTGAAAAATTCGAGGTTACTTTTCCTGACCTTACCCGGAATATAGATATCTGGCCCGAATAAGGATCCGAAATAGTCTTAAATACCTGGCAGGAAAAAGGCGCTGAAGAATCCGCTTTTACGGCTATTGTATTATCTCCTTCACCGTTTACCGTAACTTCAGCTTGTACGGGTTCCAAATCTTCGGGCGACGGCATATAATTCTTTATCATTGCCATTATCTCATCAACACCTATCCCTTTCTCGCCCGAGGCAGGAATAACCGGTATTATTCTTCCTGATATAACGCCTTTTCTGAAAGCTTTCCTAAGATCTTCACTGGAAAGCTCTCCTTGTTCAAGATATTTTTCAAGAAGTTCATCATCAGATTCCGCTACACTTTCCGTCATTTCTCCGGAAAGAATATCCGCATTGTCCTTATCTTCGCCCTGCAAAGCGTCTATACCCTGTTTTGTAAGAAGATTAGCCGTTCCGGAGAAAGAAGAACCTTTACCGTTAGGATAATAGAGGCAAACACAATTTTTCCCAAAATTACTTCTGACCATCTCAAGCACTTTAACAAAATCAGCATGCTCTTTATCCATTTTATTTATAACTATCATACAGGGAAGACCCCGTTGTTGTAAAAGTTTCCAAAACTTTACTGTTCCTACTTCAATACCGCTTGCGGCATCTATTAAAAGCACTGCCGCGTCCGCGGCGGTTATCCCAGCGACAACTTCGCCCGTATAATCCAAATATCCGGGTGCATCCATAAGGTTTACTTTTATCCCGTCTTTTTCATAATATGCAACCGATAAATTGATAGAATTTTTACGCTCTTTTTCATCATCGTTATAATCCGAAATAGTCGTCCCGCTATTAACACTGCCTTTTTGAGAAATCGCGCCGCCTTTAAAAAGAAGGTTTTCAACAAGAGTAGTCTTCCCGGCGCCTGAATGTGATATAAAAACTACATTACGAATGTCTTTAGTTGAACCAGCCACTTGCATACCCCCTTTGATTAAAGATTAAATATGATTTATCCTTTAACTTATAACCTCTGCATTGAAGAGAAAATAGGAGAATACGGCTATAAAATAGTATTATTTATTATATTAGGTTGTACGGGTTTGTCAATAAATAACACAGTGTATCAAGCCAAAGTTAAAATGTCCGGTTTTTGACAAAATAGAAATATCCTATTTTTGCTTATATCTTTCCAATAATTGCGGGAGAATCTGATGGGCATTAATGACTAAATCCGCTTCAGATTCGTTAAACAAAAAGGGTCTTACTGTTTCGGCCTGCTTTTTTAGCTCTTTTTTGGAGAAAGTTTGAATCCTTTCCAAAATAACTTCCAAAGGATCCTTTTCTATCCCCAGCTTCTTCATCATTTTCAAATCGATAGAATATTTATTTGAGAGCATAAATATAATATCATATATGTCTCTTGCTCTATTTTTTTTATTGAAAGCATCAATTTTATCCGCGAATAAAACACCTTTGTCCGTACAGATACAAGGATAGATTTCACCAAACCCTGAAATTACCTGAGTTTCGCTTTTTGTCTCCCATTTTGGATTATTTGTCTCAAGTTTTATTATAATGCCTGCTTTTTTTGAATGTTTAGATATAACATTGTACTCTCTTTCTATGTTAGAAAAAATCAGTTTTGACACAAATACATTTTTCCAATGGCTAAATTTTACCTCGCATTCTAATCCTGTTCTTTTTAATTCTTTCTTCATTTTTTCCAAAAGATTTTCAAACTCTTTTTCTGTTATATTAGCTGTATTAAAATCTAAATCCTCGGAAAATCTTTTAAGATTATGCAGTAACCTTAAATATGTTCCTCCGGTAAAATAAAAATCCTTTCCTTTCTCTGTTTTATAAAGCTCTTTTAAAATAAGGACCTGCAGATATTCTCTTAAAATTCCCCGCATTTTGGTACCAGGCATCCCTCTCACTTTACCCTGCTCTATTAAAGATTCATAAGTTAGCATAAAACTCCTTTAAATCAATATTATACAATTTGGCGTATTTATTTATCTTTTTCTTTTTGAGATTCACGATTATATCTTTGTCAAACCTTTGCGCGTTAAAATCAAATTTTTTATCGCGGTACATTTTAAAATATAAATAGTCAATAAGAGCTTTCTCGGGTTCTGCCATAAAAATACTGTATGAGCCCTGTTTCTCTACATAATATCCGGTAAAGGCCCCTGATTTAATTGTTCTATAAATAAAAAGGCCGTGTTTGTTTTTAAACTGCCGTGTAGATTTTGTTGTAACGGATGTTACTGCCATTGAAACCTCAGGAATAATACTATAGTTAGATAAGGCAGTCTCTAAGGATACGTAAGAAGGGCCATAAAGACGATTAGCAACATGCATATCCGGAATCACAAAATCCTTAGGATAGGTAAGCTCATATAGTCCTCTTTTCAAAGAATAAATCCACCTTTTCTTACCCCATCTATTGATTATTCTTTTAAGATTTGCCCTTTTTTCCCTTGGATAAAATGACAAAATATCCTGAAAAGAGAATACATAATACTTATTTTGCTCCAATGTTTGATATAAATCCTTAAACTTCATTCCAGCAGGTACCCCTTTTTGTCTACTTACTGAAATAAGTATACGCTGTCTTTACTGTTTTGTCAAGACAACGCACAAATAAAGCCTTATACCGCGTAATAGTTCAGCCATAAAAAAATACACAAAAACAAATAACTTACAGCAAATCTGGAGGAAATTTATATCTCATTTTCAATTCTCTCTTTTCTACGATTTTCAGCTTCTTATTCAAAACTCAAACTTCTACCGCAAATACTATCTTCTCTTCAAATCTCTTGATCTTTGAGGAAACGTGTCTACAGTTCTCGCAAAGGCATAATACTTATCGCCGATGCCGCCTATGATGAACGTGAGTTTTATAACTTCATCGTCGACCAGTTAAAATGGCACGCCTTTATCCCCATTAATCCGCGCAATCAGCAACAAGATAAAACCTTCGGCCCTCATGGCTACCCTCTGTGTGATTCCGGTCTTGAAATGAAATCCAATGGCACTTGGACCGAAAACTTGCGCACACGAAGCAAATTCCGTTGTCCTATCAAGGCCAGTGTCAAATTCGCCAAAAAATATCCTCACGGATGCCCGATAAAACATCCGCGGTTTGATGAATACGGCTGCACAAAATATCTGGACATCACCGATGACGCGCGGGCCCGTGTCTCGCAGGACAGTGAGATCTACAAAAAGACTTACAATTTGCGTGCAGAAGTCGAACGCTACTTCGCCCGGCTTGGTGACCGTGAACTCGAACAAACAACTCACTATAAGATGAGAACCATCAAAAACCAGATGACTATCGCTCATCTCGCTTTGAGCCTTGTCGCCCATGCCGCGGCTATTCTCATGGAACAACCTGACAAGATCAGATGCTACCGCACGTTCTCCGGAGAACCGGTTGCCTGCCTTGCAACTTAATTTTTATATTTTCAAAGATCGATCATCTATCTACACAAGACAACTATGTCTATTTTTCGGCAATTATTCGTTATCCCTGGCTTTTTGTCATATTGCTTTCTTTTTCACAGATCGCTTCGTCGCTTCGCTACTCACGATGGCGGTGTTAAACGTCATTTCGCATTATTCTTTGAATTTAAATTAAATCTATGTTTGTCTCCATGCCAAGACATTATAACTATAAACTGCTCGCAAAACAATTCCCAAACATTGCCTCCCGAGAAAATTGCCCAAATTTGTCAGTCCTTATTAGGACAAGTGTGAAATTGGTCTTAAGCCAAACCTGAAATTGATAATTCACACACCCCCGCCCCTCCAACCTCTTAACTTTTATTATCTCCTTATTGCAAGATTTGTCAATATTTTCTTACAATACCCAATTTACATTAAAAAATCTTGCTTTTTACCGGGATTTCTGGTATATTTAGTTTGTACCGGTAATCCCGGTAAATATAAGGAAAATACCATGAAAATACATCTTCCAAATAGCGCTTTTTTAGGTAATATTGACCCCTTTTTAAGGGAATTAGATATAAGCAACCCTAGCAGCCTGGAAATTACTACTAACAAGAAGTGGATATCTATTCATCCAGTAGTCCTGGCTATGGTAGCTGCCATCGGGCTAACCGTTGCTCCGGAAAAAATTAATTTCGAGAAACCAGAAGCAACATCCAAACATTACTTAAAAAGAATGGGACTGTTTGAATTTTTAAGAATATCTTCTGATATAAAAATGACGGAACACGAGCCAGCTGGACGTTTTATACCTTTAACTCAAATAAAAGACTCAACAACTTTGACCAAATTTATTACAGACATGGTTCCGCTTCTTCACTTAGAACCAAAACACGCGGAATCTATTCGATATATTGTCAGCGAATTAGTCCGAAACGTATTAGAACATTCCCTCTCCAAACACGGGGCTATTGTATCTGCCCAATACTATAAAAAAAGTAATTCTATAAGAATAGGTATTGTTGATACTGGTATCGGTATTACGAAAACCATCCGTCAATCTTATGACGTAAAAAGCGACTTAGAAGCTATCCAGCTGGCATTGACTCCCGGCATTACCGGAGCTACAAAAAAAGAAGGCGGAACAGAACTTAACGCCGGCGCGGGACTATTCTTTATTAGATCAATCGCTAAAGTAAATCGCGACTATTTCATGATTTACAGCGGTAAAGCAATGTATAAACTGCTGAAAATAAAAAAAACACAGAAAAGAATATCTTTACAAAGCGACCCTTTCAATGATAGGTTTTCTAGTGATGAAAATCTTCCGTTTTGGCCGGGAACTGCCGTTGGAATAGACATTTCTCTGGACACAACAAAAGAATTTTCGTTTTTACTGGACTGTATTAGAGAAACATATACTAAAGCTGTAAAAGAAAGAAAAAAAGTAAAACACAGAAAGGCAAACTTTATATGATAACTATTAAATTATTCAAAACAGTCGGAAACTTCGCTGAAAATAAAGACCTGGCAAGAGATATAAGAAAAAAACAAATAATTCCTGAACTTGACAATAACAAAGAAGTTATTTTAGATTTTGAAGGTGTTCAATCCGCGACACAGTCTTTTATTCATGCTCTTATCAGCGATTTATTAAGAAACTATGGCAGTGCTATTCTTGATAAAATTCATTTTAAAAACTGCAGTGAAGTTGTGAAAAAAATAATTAATATTGTAGTCGAATATATGCAGGAAAGTGAGTGATCTGAAAACAAATTTCTCCTCTTCCCCTCAAGAGATTGCGCGTCGCTTCGCTCCTCGCAAAGACGGAAGAGAGTTCGCCCTCGCAAGAAGGCTCCGACTCCCGACTAACCACTAACGACCCCCGACTAACGACTAATCACCATCTCGGATGTCTTATAAGCGCCAAGGCTTCTGAACGTGTTTTTTGACTGGTTCTGAAAACACCTCTTACCGCGCTTGTCGTTGTTATAACTCCGGGTTTTCTTATTCCCCGCATACTTATACAAAGATGTTCCGCTTCAATTACTACAAGAACGCCTTTTGGTTTTAATTTTCGCATAAGTGTTTCTGCTATCCCGGTAGTAAGCCGTTCCTGTACCTGAAGACGCCGGGATAAAGTATCTACTACCCTTGCGACTTTGCTTAACCCTGTAATCCTGTTTTCTCCGGGAATATACGCAACATGCGCTCTTCCCATAAAAGGCACCATATGATGCTCACAAACAGAATATAAAGGTATATCTTTTAGAAGAATGATTTCATCATGTTCTTTTTCAAAAAATACTTCCAATTCATCGTCAGCGTTTTTGTTTGTACCGCCCAGTATCTCCTCGTACATATTCGCTACTCTTTCCGGAGTATTTTTTAATCCTTCTCTATCCGGATTCTCTCCCACAGCCTCAAGTATATCTCTTACTGCTTTTTTTATTTTTTCTTTGTCCATAATATCTCTCCTTTTATTATTTCTATTTACGATTGCCGCAGGCCTCGCATGGCTCGCCGTGCCATGTTATATTAGGGACGGTTCTCATTTTAATCCTAGACCGGTTCCAAAATCAATCCCAGGGGTGTCCCTTTCTTGCTATTTTCATTGAGCTTGCTTCGTCGGCTTTCAGCCTCCTCGCAAAGCCGAAGAGACCTTTTCGTCTTTTTCTTTTATCCTTCTAACCCTATATCATTCTAAAAAGCTGTCACTTTCCCCTCATTCCATCCTTTTTCCTTCCCCGCGTCTCTGTGCCCTCTATGTTTTTTTGGGATACTATACGCTAAACGCTATGCGCTATCCGCTATAATTTGTTCGCCGTCAGAGACGGCTCCTGCATACGCTTTCGAGATTGCCGCGTCGCTCCGCTCCTCGCAAAGACGTAGAAAAACTCTATTATTTACCAATACAAAATTTTGAAAATATATTATCCAAAATATCATCATCAATAGATTCACCTATAATCATACCTAACTGATAAGCCGCGTCATTCAGATCACTGGAAATAAACTCCGCGCTGAATTTTTGACCGGACGAAACCATTGCCCTTTCTATGCTTTTGACCGCTGTTTCAAGAAATCTTTTATGCCTTATATTTGTTACAATAATTCCCTGCGGCAGGTTTATTTCATCGCCCAAAAGTTTTTCACTGATTTTATCTTCTAATTTATCCAGACCTCTCTTTTTCAAAGCAGATATTTTGAGAATATCCTGTTTGAATTTTTCCCTGAGTTCCTTAAGTTTAATTTTCGAGGGAAGATCAGTTTTGTTGACAACAACTATACAGCATCTATCCTTTACGGTTTCATATATTTCTATATCCTTACGGGATAACGATTTACTAGCGTCTACTAAAAAAATAACCATATCCGCTTCAGCAAGTTTTTGTTTTGACCGCTTTATTCCTTCAAGTTCTACCCTGTCTTTTGTTTCAATTATCCCGGCTGTATCGAATAACCTTATTTTTATTCCTGAAACAACAATCGATTCCTCGATTATATCTCTCGTCGTTCCGGCTAAAGGCGTAACAATTACCCTGTCATGCCCTAACAACGCGTTCATTAAACTTGATTTACCTACATTAGGCCTTCCGCATATTACTACATTCGCCCCTTCTCTAAGAACCATACCTTTTTGCGCAGTTTCGATAAGTTTTAACAATATCTGCTTAATATCGCTAATATCAGTTAATATCTTTTCTTGCGAGGAAAACTCAACATCTTCCTGTGAAAAATCTATAGTAAGTTCAACAAGAGCTATTATATTTATCAATAACTGCCTGATGCGGGCTACTTCGTTAGAAAAACCGCCTCTTAATTGGTCTATTGCCGCTTTCATAGCTGAATCTGTTTCAGACTTTATTATATCCAAAACCGCTTCTGCCTGCGTTAAATCTATTCGTCCGTTTAAAAACGCTCGTTTTGTAAATTCTCCGGGATCAGCCAACCGGGCCCCTTGATCAAGACATGATCCTAATACTCTTCTTAGCGGGATGTCTCCGCCATGACAATTTATTTCAACAATATTTTCGCTGGTATAAGTTGCCGGAGCTTTCATGATCGTCACCAGCACTTCATCTATCACTTCGCCGCTGACGCGTTCTTTTATATGCCCATAATGCACAGTATGACTCTTACAGGACGCGAGATTCTTTTCTTTTAGAGAACAGAAAATTTTGTCCGCAATATCAATGGATTTTTCTCCGCTCATGCGAACGATTCCTATCCCTCCCTGACCGGGAGGAGTGGATATTGCCGCTATTGTATCTTTATTGTTTATCATTGCTTGTACCTGTTTTTGTTCGCCGTTACTTCGGGCGGGCACAAGGTCCGCCCCTACCCTACATATTCTATTTTTATTGAGATTGCCACGATGCTCGTTTGCCTCGCATCTCGCAATGACAAATAAAAATGTTCTCCCTCAGAAAGGGCTCCTACGTACACGTCCCTACATCCGCTTCTGACTTTTTACTTGTTCGGGCGGGTTTAGAACCCGCCCCTACTAACAACTCTCTCACTTCTCCTGCGACATAAAAAGACCCGGTTGCAAGAATCATATCGTTTTTACCGGCTATTTTTAATGCCGTTCCCAGCGCTTCCCGTGTGTCCCGGGTTACTTTTACGGATCTATTTCTTATATATCCTCTTATAATAAAAGGATCTTCCGCTCGGGTATTTGCTGATCTGGTCAATATTATCTCATCCGCAAACGGAACAAGTTGTTTACATACACCGGAAATGTCCTTTTCCCGTGACAACCCGAGAATAAGTATTAATTTACCATATTTGAAAATTCGTTCAACAGAATACTTTAATTTTCTGGCGCTTTCTTTGTTCTGCGCGCCGTCTATGATTAAGGTGGGACTCTTACAAAGTATTTCCATTCTGGCAGGAATAAAAGCCCGGATAACCCCTTCTTTAATCACTGTATCTTTTATATCCATGTCACCAAAAACTTCGCCACAAATCCCTATAGCTGTCACGCAGTTTGTAACCTGAAAATATCCCGGTAGTTTTATCCTGCAATCTTTATACTGCCTCTTTTTTCCAAAAACATTAAACAAACTCCCGGATTCATTGATATCATTTAAAGTAAAAGTTATATCTTTTCCTACAACGCTTAAACAAACGTTCTGTTCCTCGCATCTTTGCTTTATAACATCCATGGCTTCTTCTTTTTGCAAAGAACTGATACATTTTGTCCCGGTCTTAATAATAGCGGCTTTTTCAAAGGCTATATCTTTTATGTTTTCGCCAAGAACCTCCATATGGTCATAACTTATCGGAGTTATCCCGCATACTTCCGAGTTAAGAACATTTGTCGCGTCAAGTCTGCCTCCCAGACCTGTCTCAAAAACCGCAAAATCCACTTTTTGACGATTAAAAAATTCAATCGCGATCAAAGTGAAAACTTCAAAAAAAGTAAACTCTCTAAGAAAAGATTCTCCTAAAACGTCATGCAAATACCTCATAACATCCACAATATCAGCATCACCAATAAGGTCTCCGTTAACACTGATACGTTCACAAGGACTCATTAGATGCGGAGATGTATATAACCCTGTCTTATATCCGGCACTTTCCAGTATAGACGCGGTAAACGCGCAAATAGACCCTTTACCTTTAGTGCCGGCAATATGAATAGATCGGTAATTGTAATCAGGGTTTTTTATTCGATCCAGAGCTTTACGAATCTTATCCGGACAAGTAAAACCTTTATTAATATCTCTGAATCCAATATTTTCATAATTGGTAAGCGAATCTAAAAAATTAAGAACATCCTTGTAGGTCTTCATAAGAAATGCGTGTGGATCTCCGAGGCTTATTTCCATTTTTTCGAAAAAAAAAAAATCAATGCCTAAAATGTCTTATCCCGGTAAAAATCATCGGAATATCAAAATGATCACAAGCTTCAATCACCTCTTTATCTTTTATTGAACCTCCGGGCTGAATGATAGCGGAAATTCCGGCTTCATGCGCTTTTTCGATAGAATCTCCTTTTGGAAAAAACGCGTCACTAGCGAGTATCGCGCCTTTAGCTCTTTGTCCGGCTTTACTGACCGCGATCATAACCGAATCAACACGGGACATCTGTCCCGCGCCAATCCCTACTGTTTTTGTGCCATGACAAAGAACAATGGCGTTGCTTTTAACATATTTCACAATATCCCATCCAAATATCAAAGAATCCAAAAGCTCTTTAGAAGGCTGTTTTTTTGTAACAACTTTAATATCTTCCGGATTTAAACTTTTTGTATCCATATCCTGAAGAAGAACCCCTCCGGGTATCTTTTTAATATCCTTTTCATTGGACATATCGAACTTTCGCAAAGGCAGACTTAATATTCTTAAATTTTTCTTCGAAGAAAATACCGCTAAAGCATCATCTTCATATCCCGGAGCAATAATACATTCGATAAAATTTGCTTCTCCAAGAATAAGTTCCGCCATTTCTTTACTGATTCGGCCGTTAAATCCCATAATGCCGCCAAAAGCGCTCATCCTGTCACAATCAAGGGCACCTAAATAAGCTTTCTCTAAAGTATCCGCAACAGCAACACCGCAGGGGTTGTTATGTTTCACTATACTAACAGCCGGATTGCTGAAATTTTTTACGATTTCAATAACCGAACTTAAATCTAAAATATTATTAAATGAAAGTTCCTTGCCCTGCAGTTGATCCGCATCCGCTATGCCGCATCCCTCTGCCGCATCTATATCCCGATAAAAAGCCGCGTGTTGATGGGGATTCTCTCCGTACCTGAGATCTCTCACTTTTTCCATCCTTAAATTGAACTTTCCAGGAAAACTTTTCTCTGCTTCCATGGAAGACCGTTCAGACAAAAACTTATTTATAGCCCCGTCATATTGAGATGTCTTATCAAAAACCTCAATCGCAAGCTCTTGAAGCGTGGTTTCTTTTAACTCTCCGTTATTATTTTCCAGTTCATCGATTATCCTGCCATATTGAGAAGCAGAACTTACTACCGCGACAGACCGATAATTTTTCGCGCCGCTTCTTAACATCGAAGGGCCGCCAATATCAATATTTTCTATTGCTTCATCAAGTGCAACTTCAGGCCGAGCGGTTACTTCTTCAAAAGGATACAAGTTTACAACAACCATATCTATAAGCTGAATACCTTTATCCTGTAATTGACGCATATGCTCTTTATCTTCTCTTAAAGCCAAAATTCCGGCATGTATTTTCGGGTGCAGTGTTTTTACCCTGCCTTCAAGCATTTCAGGAAATCCGGTATAAGACGAAACTTCAACAACCGGGATCCCAAACGACTTAATCGCCTCGGCTGTCCCGCCGGTAGAAATAATCTCAACCCCAAAACGGTTCAATGTTCCGGTAAACTCTTCCAGCCCTGTTTTATCTGAAACACTTATTAATGCTCTTTCTATTTTCACCCGATCCGCTCCTTCAATTTATCAGTTTAAGTTTACCTTTGAATATTTCCATCTCTTTTTTTATTTTGTCCTTTTCGAATTCCGCGTCTTTTTTCTGAGATACCAACGCAGATAACCGTTCGTTCCACGACCGAATTTCTTCTTTGGATAATTCTAAAGCACCTTTTTTCTTTAATAATTTATCTATCTCATTTATATCACTGCTAATATTCCTGATATTTCGCTGTTTTTCGTTATATTCCTGTTTTTTTTCTAAAAGTTCACATCTGAGCTGATCTTTCTCAGGCTGAAGCTGTTTTTTTAAAACTCGGGCCGTTAGTTTATACTCTGATTCCAGCCGTTGTTTTTCTTCTTCAAGCACCTTAATCTCATCCTGCACTTTCTTCTTTTTCTCTAAAAAAAGCGCGGTTTCGGTATCTGTTTTTTCTCTGATATCATTTCTTTTATCAAGCACTTTTCTAAAATGCGGATCCTTCTCCAAAACTTTTTTTTCTGTTTCCGTCAGATCCTCTGTCCTACAGCCTCCCGCGGCAAACAAAATACAAAGCACCAGAATAAAGTAATATCTCTTTTGATTAATAAAAGTTTTTATCATTTCAATATCTTATTTTTTCAATTCATTCCTTTTGCTCACATCTTTCATTTCACTTATTCCGGCGGCTACAGCAACCAATCCTGCTACAATAATAATGATAGGCAAAATGCCCCTTAAGACAAATAGAAATTCAAACCACCAGAGAATAAAAAGAATTATCCCTATAATCACAATAACCGTTCCGATCAAAAGACTTAAAACTTTCCCCATTATTCACCTCCGTTAATTCTATTATAATTAGAGTTATGAAAAATACACCTTTCACGTCATTCCGGCTGTTTCACAATACAAAACTTGTCATTCAAATTGTGTCGCAATTCAAATTTCGTCTTTGCGATGGACTAAAATTTGAGTGGTCACCCGCCTGAGACGAAAAGCAATTTCTATTTTTATTTTTCCTGAGATTGCCGCGCCGCTTCGCTCCTCGCAATGACAAAAAAACACTTTCGCTCCTCGCAATGACAAAAAAGGATTTCGTTTCTGATTTTTTAATTTATCCTTTTCATTTCATCCTTATCCCGCAAGAAAAGAAGTTGCAATGGTCAAATAGATAAATACCCCGAGAACATCATTCAGAGTAGTTATAAGCGGACCGGAAGCTATAGCAGGATCAATCTTCAATTTTTTAAAAAGAATAGGTGTTATAACTCCGACTATATTGGACCATACCACGACCAAAAACAAAGAAAGACCTACGATCAATCCCACCATACTGCTTTTTTTCCAAAAATTAGCTAAAAGAGATAAAACCGTTCCGCAAACAAGCCCGAGCCCTACGGCAACTTTCAACTGCCGCCAAACCTCATCTATAACCTTAGTCCGCCCGATATATCCAAGAGCTATCTCTCTTACGACAACAGTCGAAGCCTGTACCCCGCTGTTACCTCCTGTAGCTGTTATCACAGGAATAAAAGATACAAGAGCTATTGTTTCCGCGAGAGTTATTTCATACATTTGAATGACCAGTCCTGTACCGATACTTCCCAGCATGCAGGTAATAAGCCACGGCAATCTGTTCTGCGTAGCCCTCATAACTGTTTCCGTCCCCTGTTCTTCTTCTATCGTACCCGTCATCCGGCTTATATCTTCACCGCGCTC
The DNA here is from genome assembly GCA_043823005.1 of Candidatus Omnitrophota bacterium. Taxonomy (GTDB): domain Bacteria; phylum Omnitrophota; class Gorgyraeia; order Tantalellales; family Tantalellaceae; genus JBDRBG01. Next base: position 2,475 of record JBDRBG010000088.1, on the reverse strand, counting down.
CTCGTCCATTACATCCATAATATCGTCAACAGTTATTCTCCCGACCAATACACCTTCATGACTCACGACCGGGAGAGCAAAAAGATCATACTTTTTCATTATGTGCGCGACTTTTTCCTGATCTTCATCCACAAAAACCGAATGCGTTTCGCTTTCGATTATATCCTTTATTAATGTTCCTTTACGCGCAGTCAATAGTTTACTTATAGGCACTATCCCCATTAATCGCATACCTTTATCAGCTACATATATATATATATAATCTTCGTCTACCCCGAGACCGCGTATATGTTCGATAGCATCCTCTACGCTGTTATTTTCCCTGACACAAATAAATTCAGGGTTCATCACACGGCCGGCGCTGTCTTCCGGATACCCCAGAATCTCCTCAACATCTTCAGCATCTTTCTCTTCCATAAGGTCAAGAAGCTCTTCCCTTTCTTCTTCCGGAGCTTCCTCTATAATATCCGCGGCTTCATCAACAGGCATTTCATCAAGAATTTCCGCGAGACGACTGCTGTCGAGATTTTGCAGCATCTGAAGCCTGGTACGCGGATCCGTATCATCAAGAACAACCGCGGCGTTTACTACATCAAGAGAATTAAATATTAGAATCTTTTGCTCAACGGTAAAATCTCCCAATATCTCAGCAATATCTTCAGGCTGCATTGCTTTCAAAAATCGGCGCATCTCAGTTTCCAGGTTCTCTTCAAGAAAAGCCTTAAGCTGTACGACACGCTTCTCCGGAGTCAGGCCGCCTTTTTTGCGGGATTCTTCTTTATTGTATATCATAACCTACCTAACTTTTATATTGAATTTTGAAGATAAATCTATACAATCATTTGTTTTATGATATAACACTTATCATATTATTGGCAACAGTTTTTTAGTTAAATAACTATAATCGGAGCCGTCTCCTGACGGCAAACCGTTTTTCATCTTTCTGTTCGGGGTCAGGAGACCCCTCCTGGTACACTCTTTTTCGTAGAAGCCGTCTCCTGACAGCGAAGATCTGCACAAACCCGTTGACCTATTGCTTTTTCACCCCCTCCCTGTTATAATAACTCCACCATGAAAAAATCAGGATTTGTAACTATAGCAGGACAGCCAAATGTCGGAAAATCGACTATACTTAACGGGTTTCTTAAAGAAAAAGTAGCCATAATCAGCAAAAGGCCGGAAACCACACGTGATAATATAAGAGGTATCCTTTCAGAAAAAGACTGTCAGATAATATTTGTAGACACACCGGGCATACACAAGCCCCATAATCTGCTCGGCAAAATAATGCTTACACGCGCCCAGTCCTCATTGATGGAATCTGACATCATTTTGTTTGTCACGGAAAAAAGAATAGCTTTTAACTCGAATGATGAAAATATATGTAATCGTCTGCCTGATCCCAAACAAAACAAAAAAGTCCTTTTAGTAATAAATAAAATCGATAGAATAAAAGATAAAAAGACCCTTCTACCTTTAATGGATAAAGCTCAAAAATTTTATCCTTTCAGCGACATTATCCCGATCTCAGCACTTAAAGAAAAGGATCTTGAAAATCTTCTCTCAACAATAAAAACTTATATTCCTGAAAGCCCTTTTTTATATCCCGAAGATCAATTGACAGATAAAAGCGAAGATTTTTTCTTACAAGAACTTATAAGGGAAAAAGTTCTGGAACTAACTTATGAAGAGATACCTCACTCCGTAGCTGTTGTAATCGACGAGGTCAAAGAAGAAAAAAGCATAAAAAAGATCTATGCGACAATATTTGTGGAAAGAACCTCCCAGAAATCCATAATAATAGGTAAAAACGGATCTATGCTGAAAAAAATAGGAGAATCAGCACGCAAAGAAATGGAAGAACTTCTCTCTCAAAAAATCTATTTAAATCTGTGGGTAAAAGTATCTGAAAACTGGAAAAAAGACCCCCAAGCTCTTCAGCAAATGGGATATACGGATTAAAATCGTATGTTGTTGTATTAGTTGACGGTTGACAGTTAGTTAGTTGACTGTTAACCATCAACTCTCACCAAACATTGTCATTGCGAGCTTCGAGCCATGCGAGAAGCGCGGCAATCTAATCAGTGAATTTGTAAACCTTAATCATTACCCAGATTGTAAAAAATTTTATGAAAAAGGTACACAGCGGGGACACGCCCTCTAAGCGCCTATCGGCGCGTTCTAAGTTCAAGGCTCTAGGTTATATAAAGTGTGTCTCTTTCAGGCATGTCCCCGAATTTTTATTTTTATGTTTACATGCGCGAGTGTGAGAATAAAAGTAGAAGTTTGGGGACATGCTTGTAAGGAGAACACTTTATATGGATTTTCTGTTAGTAAAGAGACCTGCAAAATGATGTTTCACCGTCATCCTGAGGAGCCGAAGGCGACGAAGGATCTCGGGGGAAAAGAGGAAAAGGTAAAGAAGAGCGAGGATGGCTGATAAAAGAGCAAAAATAGACACAGCTATCCCGTAAG
>JBDRBG010000087.1:0-5293 GCA_043823005.1 Candidatus Omnitrophota bacterium | reverse complement strand
TGGCGAGGACATGCGTTTAGCTGAGTTTTATTTGTTTCAGGCGCAAAACAGCCTGGTTTATCTAGCGCGCAAGAAAAATTATGTTAAACGTTTTTATTCCGGCTTTAAAACAGTTTTAAAAGAAGAATCATTGTATCGAGGATTGCCATTGATCTTTATTGCGGGTATCAGGCTTAGTATGAGCCTTTTTGGGCTTAAAATGACGCCTCTTTGGGGGCTTCCTATACCGTTTTTGGGCCATGTCAGTCTTTTTCCGGGAGTAATATTTTTCAGCGCTCTTTTAGCCGCTAATTTTTATTTTGTACGAAGCCATAAACACGAAGATTTCCGCGCGCCGCCTTCAAAAATAAGGCGTTTTATAGCTCCTGCTGTTTTAGCTCTTATTCTTAATATTTTGCTTCCTTCAGGAATACTTCCAGATCTTGTGCCTGCTTTAAGCGGTGTTTATTCACAATTTATTCTTTATTTCGCGGTTTCTGTACTCTTACACATAGCAGTAAACGGGCTTGTATGGGCTGTTAACGGTATTATGCGCAGGCAACTTCTTGGATATGCATTGCAGCAGGTAGTTCTAACCAAAGGAGAAAGAAACGAGGTTAATTCGGATCTTTATGATGATATCCAAAGAGAATTGACAGAAGTGCGGCTTAAACGAGGCACTATGACAAAAGGTTTATATTTGCAAGCCCGTAAAAATAACCGTATTAAGCAAAGAATTGATCTGACAAAAAGTGATATTGAACAGTTACAGCAAAAATTTAATGAAATTATTTTAATGGATGATTTTGTAAAGGTTTTTAGCTCGGAAGAAAAAGAAAAAGGAGAAAAATTTTGGAAGAAACTGGTTGAAGCAGGCTGGTTAGAAGGAAAGCTAAGCAGTGAGAACAAGGATAAACCGCTTGATAAGGCTATTTTAAAAGCCTCAGAAAAAGAGATCAAAGCGGGATTGCGCGGGGATGTATCAAAAGAAGAACTTGAACAAATTATAACGATTTTAGTGCCGTATTTCAAAGAAAAACTGGACGAAAAGATCGAACTTGCTGTTAGTAACCTGAAATTGCTTACAACATTGCTGTTCGCTTCAGTTTTTTATAATAAACTATACAATGGGTTTTGGCCTTGGACACGGCAAATAAGAAAAAACCGACGGGAATATATACGAACTTATTCCAAATGGCTGAAAGAACGAGCCGAAGAATTTAAAAAAGCGGATATGAACGATATCGCGGATGATTTTTCAGGATTAAACGATACTTGTATAGAGCAGCTTAGCGTGGAAAAAACGAAATCAGCAAAAGATAGAATAAAATCATTAATGGATATTGTTTTTGACAGAGAACGTAGGTTGAAGAAGCAGGAGGAAATTGTAAAAAAGAAACAAGGCTTGATTGAAGAATTAAAGAGAGAAAAAGAAAAAATAGAGAAACGAACTTATTCGGATTTGACGAAAAAAGATGAGGATATAAAAGAAATAGAAGATAAAATTAAAAAACAAAAGGCAGAGCTTAAACCGCGTGAGGAAAAGCTTAAAACAAAAGTAAAAGCAGTAATGTCCTCTAAAAAAGATTATTTGATTAAGCTGATAGAATTTGAACTAAAAGATATCAAAGATCCTGAAGCGGCGAAAAAAATAATAGAACGCCGAATAAAAAAAGAAGTAAAAAGCATAACTGAATTGTTTGACCGGACAGAATATCAGCAAGGAGATATCTTTGAGTTTACTGAGGAGGTTGTCGTTCCTGTTATAAATAAGCTTATCGCAAGTTCTAAGTATGCGTTAGACGAAAAAACTGTTAGAGATATTTGGGCTCCTGTTTTAGAGCTTTTTCTTAACGCAATATTAAACAAACAAGGGATTGTAACTAAAGATGTACAGCCTCGTTTAATTGTTCAAGATTATAAAAAAATTATAGACACGTTTATTTCACAAAAAGAGAAAATTTCCAAAAAAGAGGGCAGAAAAAAAGAAGACCGATATGTTAACAAAGTTAATAGAATTTTTAGCATCATCCAGTTTATTAAAGCCGATAAAGAACAACTTCAAACTATTCAGGCCATTTTAAGCGAACAATTAATAATAATTTCTTTAAACTGGCTTAAAGAAAAAAGCTTTATGATTCGCCAACAGCGGAAAAATGAAACAGATTTGAGCTATAAGAATTATCTGATCCGAGTTAAATCCCTAATCAATAAATATAAACTTTTGGATGCAGTGCTGGCAGCGACTTTTTTATCTGCCTCTAATGATATCCAAAATGCTGTTTATAGCGCTTTGGTTTCTTTGTTGAAATATGAGAGAAGTTTTGAAGTCTCTGTTCCTTCAGAACAAGACAAACAAAAGAGCAAAATAATTGTTATTAAGGTTGGTCCTGGTGTCTTGAAAAAATTGGCAGAAAAACACGCGAGTTCAGATGATCTTTTATCCTGTAAGTTGCGGAAAGACTATTATGAAAGTACTGTATTAAATGAAATAAAGAACAAAGTTCAGGATTTAGAAAAAGGGGAAGTTTTAACTCTTGAACCAGAACAAAAGAAAGGACTGGATAACTTATTTGACCTTTATTTAAAATTGGCAGAACAGGCTGAAAAAGATTCTGAAAAAGACGATTTCCTGAAAGAAGCCGTTAAACTAATGGCTTATTATACTAAAAACGAAAATCGTGAAAAATTATTTAACAAATTAGTGCAGAAAAAGCTTTTAAATAAAGTTTTAATAGAAACGTTGTTTAACAGTGAGTTGTCCCAAAGCGGGGGTATTTCTGAAACTATTATGGAGAAAGTTCTTTTTGTTTTATCGGACAAGAAGAATCAGATTATAGGCATCAAAGAAAATCAAATTTCCGAATCAGATTTATTGAAGATGATACGGGATCTAACAAATTCAGATAAAGTTTCTATTGATCAAAAGAAAGAATTGTTAAAAACATTATCTGATTTATATATAGACAGTCAAGAGTCCAAAGTTTTAGAGCGAATCGGACAGCTTATCAATTTTTTGAATAGTTTAGTAGGAGACATAAAAGATCCGGAGGCGTACTCAAAAGGGATAAAGACTCTGCTTTTATTTGATGACATTTTAAGTAATTTAACAGAAAACAAGCTTAAAATAGAGGATAATGAGTTTGAAAACAGAGAAACTGAAGGATTTATCTCAAAAATGGATCTTATTATATCTATCCGAAATCTATATGCAAAAGTTATAAATGTAGATTTTTCAAAAGACGATAAAGATTGGGAAAATGCTATTAAGAAACAAGATGGTAATGTAACGATTTTGAACTCATGTTTTAAAAGTTCTGGTGAATTGGTAAAAAAACTAAAACAATCCGAAGAAAAAGACGCGAAAAGAGCCTTCTGGGAAGCAAAAGAAAAACAATATGCCGCGTATATACTTAAAGCGGAAAGTTTAGAAATTCAGGGTAAACATGAGGACGCGATAAAAGAATACGAAAAAATAATAGAACTGTTTGATGAAGAGATACATGAATTAGAAAAAGACGAAAAGATCAAAGATTTTGCCGGTCGTAAGATTCAAAAAGATGCAGATGATGAAGCTCTAAACCAAAAACAATTTATCCTTACAGGTATAGAAGAACTTTCCGATTCATATGCTCAAATCCTGGCAAGGCGTTTGGTTGTCTTAAATAACCGTGTTTTAACGAGTCTTCTGAATCAGGAACGTTTAAATGCATATCAGGACAAAAAAGCCGAAGTATCAAGAGCAAATGCGCGGTTAAATATGTGGGTTGGGCTTCATTCCGCGCAAACAGTGATTGTTGATCCTGGAAAGCCTTTTGAACAAGCAGAGCAAGCCTTAGCACGTATGATTATGATGGATCCGGATAATCCTGAGATCAGAAAAAAATATGCTGATATTAAAGCCGGAGATTATCTAAAAGCCCTAACAAAATGGCAGTCTGAAGAAAAAACAATGAAAGAGCTTCAAGAAGAAGATCAAAAACATACAGCCCAAATTGGTAAGCTGGAAGAAGAAAAAGATAAACTTAAAAAATCCTGTGACGATAAAGCGGAAAAAGTTAGAACGTTAGAAGAAGAACTTGCGGTTCTTCGGGCGAAACGCATTGAATTGGATGGATTAGTCGCAGAAGTCAAAGACGCGGATACTGAAAAAAAATTATATGGTCAAGCAGAACCTCCTCAGACAAAAGGAGTTTTAGCTGAATCAAAAGAAAAAAGCGCTGAATTGCAAAAAGCAAAAGTTCTAAAGAAAAAAGCAGACGATGCTTTTAAAGGAGCCGAGGAAAAACTAAAAACTCTGGAAGAAGAGAAAAAAACTCTGACTGAAAAAATTGAAAAATCAGATAAAAAAAAGAAAGAAGAAAAAGAAAACAAGCAAAAAAAGTATACGGCAATGGGAGAGGACAGAAAAGAATCCTTAGATAAAGCAATTGATGAATATTTAAACGCTTTTGCGATGGCTTCAGCTGACAATTCAAAAAAAGAGGTTATGAATAAAGCAGGTGAACAGCTTGAAAAGTGTATTTACGCTCATCAGGAAGAAAAAGGGGACCCAATCGACAGTTTTCAAGAACTAATGGACAAAATAGAAAAACAGCGCGATTTATGGGCTTCTACGGAACTTGATCCTCAAAAACGTTTTTTAATAGAACAGAATTTTACGAAACTGAAACAAAAATTAATTGAAAAATACAAGGGTTTAAACGAAATGATCTCCAAGCTTGCTTCCGGAAGCGGGGATCAAATAGAAATTGAGAAAGTCCAGATCCCGGCTTCAGATCTTCTGCAATATATATCAGAAAAGCTAAAAGAACAAAACAAAACCCGTGAATTAGCGAAACTGCTAATCACAGTTTATCTTAATGAGAATATTAACAATGTAACGCGCATTACAGCGCTTCAAAAATTCATTGATCTAGTATATGAAAAATTGAAACTTTCAGAAAAAAAAGACCTGCCTGACTTTGATAAGATTTTACCGGATATTATCAAAGATATCTTTAATTATCCAGCTTTAGCCGAAGAACCAGCCCTTGATACAACCATAAAAAAGGCGATACAAGTGTCGTCATTGCGAGGGGCGAAGCAAATGAGCCCCGCGGCAATCTCTGCGAAGCTTTCAGGATTTGTATCTTTTATCGAAAAACTCAAGACAATATACAATAGCCTCCAATCTCGCCACAAAAATATAATTGACACTATTGATTTTAGTAAAATTGAAGACAAAGACGCTCCTGGAGTAAAAGCCAAATTAGCAAAAGCATCGGAAAATGATCCTGAACTTTCAGACTTAGTTGCTAATATCAACGCAGAT
>JBDRBG010000086.1:0-12638 GCA_043823005.1 Candidatus Omnitrophota bacterium | reverse complement strand
CGCGACTAATAAGGTTTTTGTTTCCATCCTGTTATTTTCATTTGCGTAATATGTGTATTCAGATGTATCGTCTGTTTTCCCTATTAATACTCCGTCTGCGTTATATAGATACGTTATATACGGGTCATCTTCGCCTGCGTTGTATTCTTTTATAAACTGTGCCTGATCCGCATCATAATATTCCGTAAATGTCTTGTAACTTAAATCAGGATTTATTTGTTTTGTTAGTTTCCCGTATCCGGTTGATCCGTCTTCATGAGTCAACGCTTCGTTTGTATATTCGTATACTGTGCCAGCGACATCGTGTTTTTCTTTCAAGAGGTTTGCCGCGTCATTGTAATAGCTATATATAGTAACTTCGCCTGCTTCTGTTATCGTTTTTGTGTCTATTTGACTTGTATCTCCATAATAAGCAAAAAGTTCTGCATCTCCGTTAGCTTTTAGTATCGCTGAAATTCTGCCGTAGTCATCTGCCGGTTCCAGGTTCTCTGTGCCATAATATCTTTCATTCATAAACTCATAGACATCACCGGTTGGTTCTGTTTTTGACTTTAAAAGGTTATTGTCATCATCATAATATTCATACGTTGTCCCTTGAAACCAATCCATTATAGCGTTATATTCTTCATCGCTTATACTGTATTCACCTGCAGGGTCTTCTTCAGGAAGACTTTCGTCCTCCCAAAATAAACCCCCTAAATAATCATTTGCATAAAGTATGTTCAGTTTATTAGCAATATCTGTGGATCCTAATTCTCCAGCAATAACAGGCTTATCTAACGCGCTAAGAGAAAAATCAAGCGAATATGTAGAAGCCATATAGTCGTAATAATGAAACTGATAGAGATCAAGCCCCACATCTGTCCAATTATCAACCAGTGTTTGTCTGTTTAAACTCCCGACTGTAACCATATCACCCGGAGCTTCTTCATGTATCATATCAGTAAACTCTTGCACAAGACCTTTTAGATCCTCAATTGACACACAAGACGCGCATTCCGGTTCATTCATTATGTCCCAGCTATAAACAGATTCATTGCCGCCAAATTCCGAGATAAAATCACGGAAAATATTAACAAGAGCGGTTCTTTTTGCCGGATCCGTTATAATGTCCGTATGTTCCGCTTCAAATTCGCTCTCCACGCCGTCTGCAAGCATATAGTCAAACAAAACAGGAATCAATTTTATATTAAGAGCTTCCGCGCAATCTAATAATGCTTGCATATCTTCATATACCAGCGAAGTAAAACTAAGAGGCGTTCCATCAATGTCAAAATTCATACCTGCCCTAAGATCCGCAAAAAGAAATAATCTGACAGTCTCACCTTTCCATTTTTCCATCTTCGCGTAAAGCTGTGCGATATTTCTTGTAAACCCATCATGTCCGCCTGTGTCTTGAACTTCACCTAAACCATATCCATATTTTATCCATGGAAGATTCGCGCCCTTTATAAAATCTTTAACCGGTTCTTTTTTCTCCAGGATAGACCATACCTGGTCCTGCGGATCATCCGGATTACAGACTTCAATGGTCCCATCAGGATATTTTTTTGTCACATCAATAAAATTCCAAAATTCATCCCAGATATAATTATGCAAAATATTCGCATTGTCCACATAGGTATTGTTATAACAATTACCGTTATCATCTAAAAGCAAAGTAGTAATTGTTCCGTCTTCCGCCCACTTAACCATATAATCCGTATCAATATATTCATACACAGCAACCAGGGTTCCCTCTATTGTTCCGTTTAAAATAGCTTCTTCCTGATCTTGTTCATAAATGAATTCATTCTTATAATGAATATACTCTTCCATGCCCGCACCGGTGTGATATTCATATGTCGAATATGTATTGGTTTCCGCATTAATCGCTTTAACAAGAAGCCCGGTTTCATCGCGTAAATATTTTTCTGAAATGATTATTTCATCACCGATATAAGAGTAAACAACCTTTTCTCTTTCTATCCATCCGTTTGTCTGTGTATTAAGATTCTCTATCACGCCATGATAATCATAGAGAATGGAAGTCTTTTTTTCTTCTTCTTTGACATCACTCCATTCGTCACTTCCTTCCTCAGGAACATATATACCGTCATATTCCGTAACTGTTACTTGGCTCTCACCCCAAGTCCAAGTTTGATAACCGTCAAGCTTAAACGCCAGAATAAGTTTTCCATAAGGATGCCAATCATCGCCCCAAAGCCATTCATTCGCATATTCATAAATAATACCGATTGTTCCGATTTTACGTTTCCAATATCCAGTATCAATATATTCCTCAACGGTCTCTTCTCCATACGGATAAGATATGCTTATAAGCTCTCCTGCCGCGTCATATATATATCTGTGCGTTAATACATCCGGAGCAGATGTTTTGTATTCATTGCTGTAATGAAACGGATCTGATTCGGGATATTCCCAAATAAAATATCGATCATCATATTCCTCTCTTATCAACCGGCCGTATTCATCATAAAAAAAAGTTCCTTTAACCGTCAACCCGTCAGAAGCATAAATTATTTTCTGTTTTAAGATCCATCCGTTAATCTCAGTATCAAGTTCTCCGTCCTGACCGGCATGATCATATATGAACGAAAAAGCCCTTTCTTCTTGGATAACATCATGAGACAGAGAATCGCCCATCGTTACAGTATAAACACCGTGATATTCATCCACCCTCACCTGTGTCTCTTCCCATTCATAAGTCCAATACAAAGGATCGATTAAATCATTCTCATAATAAAGAGTGACAGGCCCTTCGTCTTCCTGAGCCGGATCATCTTCTCCGTCATATTCGGCGACATTTTCGTTTGGTAAATTTGTCCTCTTTGAAAAACCGCTGGTATAATTCTCCTGCCATTCAAGAATATTATCGGTTAAAAGATCTTTTTTTATCTTAGTCTCGACTCTAGCATCCAGAGGAGTATTTATATCTACGTAATTTATCTCCCAATAATCTCCGATATCAGTATCGCCTGTTACTCCGCTTACCCAGGTAGCTCCTTGTATACTTCCATCAGAATCCCCATTACTATCTGAAACGATAAATCCATGCCCTACACTAAAATCATATTTTGCCGCTAATCCCTGCTCTATATTTTCTCCGCTAAAAAGTGAATTTATTTCTGTGCCGGAAAGAGCCGTACTATATATATTCAACGATCTAATATCTCCGTCAATCGACAATTGCCCTTCTACTCCGCCGATAAAAAGCGCCGCGTCATTAGCAATCAATTCTCCGTCAGTGCCTACACTAGAATCCAGATTTCCGTTGATATAAAAAGAAACCATATTTGTATTGGTATTATATGTTACAGCGACATGTACATATACATCAGTAGGGATAGTGCCTTCTGATCGTATATCATAATAACCGTCTGAATAAAATCTAAAACCAAGATGTCCGTCTGCTGAAATATACGAGCTATAATTTGTACTTTCTTCAGAATTACCTTTAGATATCCAACTTGTTCCGTTCGAATACGCATCGAGCTTCATCCACGAAACTATGGCAATCTCTTCCGTAAGATCCAGATTTGGATCATCATTTATCTCTATAAAATTTCCGGCTTCATCAAAACTAAGAGCATAAAAATCTGCTGTCCCAACTCCATCGTAAACATCTATACGATAAATTCTTCCTGATCCTGTTCCGGCATCTTCGTTTAAATAATAATATTTAACATGCTTACCATAAAACTCACTGGCTTCATCAGTTTCCTGCTGGAGTTCTTTTGTACACAAAAAATCTGTTTCATCATAATAAGTACACAATGGGTCTGCTTCAGCAATAGAAAAACACGCAACTATAGAAAAAGTCGCGAATGAAAAACATACCAAGTTTCGAATGGTTCTATAGCATAATTTTATCATTTTTTTCTTCATGGCACCCGTCCTTCACTAAAAATTTTTGTTATGAAAATAAATAGTTTCTTATTAGCATATATATATTGTAACATAATGGTTATATGATTCAATTACTAAATCTAACTATTTCTCTCTTATCGAAATCTCAAAATGTGATAATTTCACACTGGCTGACTTTACAAAAAATTAACAACCAAACAAACTCATTTATTTTCTATCTTTTCGTTAGTACACTTTCCGCTTTTAAGCTACATTTTTGTGCTTTATTGTAACATTTTTTTGAATTTTTATCAAATTTAATTGCAACTGTTTATCTCCAGCAAATAGTCCTTATCCCCGGAAACTTTTGCCTCAATAGCTCCTATTTCACTTGTAACATACAAATTTGACAGATGCTCCTTAAAAAAGCGGGTTTTCATCTTATCTATCGCTGAAATATCCCCGGACACAACTATTATGTTAGCGCTTTTCTTCTGATTTAAAAGCTCGCTTAAAACAAAACCAGCCGTGGGATCCACCTCGGAGATTTTAAAAATATCTACATTTAAATGCGCGTCAAATTGCAATATCTTCTTTATCTCCGAAAGCCCGAGAAAAGAACTCAGTAAGAAATTTTTCCCATTAGCCATAACAGCCTTAATAACAAGAGATGAATCATGATATCCCTCACCTCCCATATAAATGATATGAAAATCCGCCCCTCTGATCCCCCGCACAACGTCTCCGTCCTGAACAGGAAAACAATTGATCTCATCTTTGCAAACAGCTTTAACAGCTTCTTTATATAATCTTGATTTTTCCGGAATAGAGGCATCAGAATTAGAACCATTATAAATCAAAGTATTTATTTTGAAATTTTTCAGTAAATACTTAAGTCCTTCCGGAAGCTTATTATATTTTTGAAGCAAAATAACACAATTAATGCGCCTTATGCCTCTTTGCCGTAAATAAGGTTCTAAACTCCGCTTCACTTCGCTTTCTCCAAACCATTTACGCTTAAAACCTCCGCAAATAAGTACGGTTTCTCTTGTTTTAAATTGAAAAAATGAAATATCCGCTATATTTGAATCAAAAAAAATTATTTTATCTGTCTTACATTGATCGCAAAAAATTTCATTCCACAAAAACATATTGGCTATAAACAATAAAAGAAATAATAATATCGGTCTGTTTTTTTTTATACGTTTCCAGAAAATAAAAAATATTATGATTGAATAAAAAAACAAATTAAATATCATTTTAGGCGAAGCTATTTTAATATACGATAATGGCATATTGCTTAATAATAATAAAATATTTAAAAAAAATGCTATGATTTTTTGGATCATTAACGCCAGTATCTCTGCAACAGGATTTAATATATTTATATATCCAAAAAACAATAAACATATTCCCATTATCATTATCAAAAAAACGAACGGAACAGCAAAAATATTGGCGACAATAGAGCTGAATGTTATTATTTTAAAACAAGAAGCTATTATAGGCATTGTTCCTATCCATACTGCCAAAGAAATCAATGCTGATTTAAAAATAAATTTTTTCAGCCGCCTTATTCTTTCATAGCGTTCTTTCTGATCCGGATACAAAGCGTCATATTTTCCCAATATCGGAACAATGTACAAAATCGAAGCAACTGCTGTATAAGAAAGACTGAATCCTAGATTAAACAGCTGATCCGGAAAGAAAAAAACCATTAAAAATGCCGTCAACAACAAAACATTCAAAACATCCGGTTTTCTGCTTATCAACCGTCCTAGAAAGAAAAAAGTTCCCATAAGCGCGGCACGAGTCGCCGAAGGGTTTCCTCCGCTAAATAACGCGAAAAAACACATTATAAATGATACCAAAACATATGTAACGCGTTTTGGGCACCGCATACATCCGGCCAGAAAAAAGGATATTGCCGCTAACATTCCCATATGAAGACCGCTAATAGCAACAATATGCATAGTACCGGTCTTTATAAAAATGTTATTTATATTGTTTCCTATTCCGCCCCTTACCCCCAAAAGAAGCGCCTCAACAATGGCCCTTGTTGTTCCTGAAAGATATTTCCCTATAATACCCGAACTTTTATTTCTTATTTTCAGCAGACCGCGCCATAATTTCATTAGGATATCTTCCCTTGCTCCGACTTTAAGATATTCGTCGTTCTCCGAGGAAAAAATGAACGCGCCTATACCCCGGCTCCCAAAATATGCTTTTTTGTTCCGATTTCCCGGATTCTTATTTCCGGAAACAGCTGATATCTTGCCTCCCAGAATGATTTTATCTCCTATCAAAGGTTCTTCTTCGTTTAATTTTTTAAGAGTCACCAGGACCTTTCCGCTTACAGCATATTCTTTGTTTCTAATAAATATTTTTTCCGCTTTAAGAGGATAGATCAAATATTTATTATGATAGACCCCTTTCCTTTCCGGAACTCCGGATATAACACCATATAAAAGAACTTTTTCTTTTTTTTCCGTAACAAATCCGCGAATATTATTTTTATCAGGGCTAAGTTCCGCGGTAAATCTATATATTCCCAGTAAAAAGAAAAATAGGATTATTAAATTCGTAAAAAAAATTTTTCTTTTAAGAAAGATACAGCAGCTAAAAAAAACTATTCCGCATAAACCTGCCGAAATTATTTTCGTGTTATCCGTTAATATTTTTTCGCCGCAAATCTTTGCGGCAATCAAACCTGAAAAGAAAAATAATATAAAAATGATAATCGGTCTTTTGAAAATACTTTTTTCCATGATATGATTACGCGCTACTCGATCTTTATGAATTCTTTCAGTTTTTCAAATTTTTTACTGCCAATCCCTTTAACATTTAACAATTCCTCTTTTTTGAAATAATTCCCCTTACTCTGCCTGTAATCAATTATTTGTTTCGCGAGCTTTTCCCCGACCCCGGGAATCAAACACAGTTCATCGACCCGACTAGTATTAATATTCACTCTGGCTCTTTCTTTTAAAAACTTGTCTACTTCTTCTAAAGTATGTTCTTCTTTAATCCCATTTCTTTCTATCACGATTTCAGGAAAAACACTCACAGCCCTGGCGTGGAATATTATCGCTCCCAGCAATAAACTGCCGGCTAATATCAAAAAAACATATTTCTCGTAAATCGTCAATTTCATATTTGATATATTATCAAATATTCTTTAATTATCAAACAAAAAAAATAATAGGGACGTCTCCCATTTGTTTAATTGAAAAGAAAGGTAGAATCTTACGTGATTAGAATTTGCTGAAACAGTTTTCCGGAAATGAGGAACATCCTTTTTGTTTTTTTATAAATAGGTGACGTCCCTATTATTTAGAAATTTCTATTTGATAGAGATCTGCATACGTCCCGGTTAGCCATAGACTCTTTCCGTCCCAGACTATCCCGGTAGCATCATCCGCAGGAGACCTGAAAGCCCCCAGGATCTTAAATCCATTTGGATCTATCTTGTAAACATAACGATTATACCAGCTTGTGATCCAGAAATGTCTGCCGTCCCACGCGATATGCGCGGGCTCATGAATCCCCTTGATCCGTATCTTCCGCGAAATCCCGCCGTTGGAATCCATTTCTAAAAGATAATATTTTGCGCCAAATCCCCTGTCCCAGACTATTACATAAAATTTATTATCCGCGTAAACCAAACCTGCAGGATTCCCTGAATCCACCGGAATCACATCTATCAAATCTGAAATATCCCCGTTTAATTTAAAATGATAGATTTTTTTATCCTGCCAATCCGTCATCCATAAAGTATCGTCACCCGTAGAAGTTATCGCTTCAGAAAAAGACCCTAAAAGCTTCTTCTCGGAAACTATCTCTCCTTTATACGGGTCAATACACCATGTTTTTTTTCCTTTTCCGTTAGCAACCCATATAAGACTGCCGTCCCAAAAAACACCTTCATGATATCCTCGAGGCAGGTCTATTTTTTTTACAACACGAATGGGAATTTTTCCGTTATACCCGAATACTTTTTTGAAAAAATGAGTCTCTGCGGATATTGAACGTACCGGCATACTGCAAATAAAGCCGCAAAATACTATAAAAAATAACAGTTTTCCATTAATCAATCTGTTCTTTTTCAAAATACACATCTATACCAAATCCTTATGATCCTTATACTGTATACTGTTTATAAAACTATATTCACAAGTTTATTCGGAACTATTATCCATTTACGTATTTCTTTTTCCGAAAAATAAGGTTTTATCTTTTCGTTGTTCAATATAACTTCTTTTATTTTCTCCTCTTCCAGTCCGCGCGCTATTTCAATAGCAGTCCGAACCTTTCCGTTAATCTGAACAGGGACAACCACTGTATCAGCATCTAACAGCTCTTTTGTAAAGCCCGGCCATTGGCCGTTAAAAATACTGCCGCTGCCTCCTGTCTTTTGATAAAACTCTTCAGCCGCATGAGGCACAAACGGCGCGAGTAATAATGCTACGTTACGAAAAACTTCGTCCAAACATTTTTGGCCGTAACACTTTTGGCCTTTATCGTTCCATCCCGAATATATCTGATTAACCAACTCCATTATAGCGCTTATAGCTGTATTAAAATGAAAGGCTCCTTCCATATCCTCCGTAACTTTTTTAATAGTCTGATGCATCTTCCTTACAAGAACGGTTTCCGAGTCTTTGTAGCCATCAGAGGGTAAAGAAAGTTCAAATATTTCCAATAGATTCCATACCCTTTTCAAAAAACGGTATGCCCCTTCGGCTCCCCGGTCTGACCACTCCGCGTCTTTTTCCGGAGGCCCGATAAACAAAGTATATAACCGTACTGTATCAGCACCGTACCTTTCAATAAGCCTATCAGGACTTACGACATTTCCTTTAGACTTGGACATCTTTGCTCCGTCTTTAACAATCATTCCCTGCGTAAACAAACGTTTAAACGGTTCATCAAAAGCAACAAGCCCCATATCGCTAAGAACCTTGACTATAAATCTGGAATATAAAAGATGCAATATCGCGTGTTCCACTCCTCCGATATATTGATCCACCGGCAGCCAGTTATTAACATCCTCGGACTTGAACGGCGCATCCGCCAAATCCGGTGATATATATCTGAGAAAATACCAGCTAGAATCAACAAAAGTATCCATTGTATCGATTTCACGGGTTGCTGTATCGCCGCATACAGGACATGTTGTACGCACAAAATCAAAAGCATACTTAAGCGGAGATTCTCCTGTCGGACGGAACTCCACTCCTTCCGGCAAAACAACAGGCAGATCTTTTTCCTGAACAGGAACAATTCCGCATTTTTCACAATAAACCATCGGTATAGGCGCGCCCCAATACCGCTGTCGTGAAATAAGCCAATCCCTTAATTTGTAATGCACTGTCCGTTTACCTATCCCCTGTTTTTCCATATATTCGGCAATGGCTGTCATTGCATCACGATTTTTCATGCCGTCAAACCGAGAAGATCCTGTTAATACCCCTTCACCCTCATATGCCTCTGTCATTTTTTCAGATTCAATATGTCCGGAAGGATCATCAATTACTACTTCTATATCTAGCCCATATTTTTTGGCAAACTCAAAATCTCTTTGGTCATGTGCCGGTACTGCCATTACCGCTCCGGTACCATACTCCATAAGCACATAATCCGCTATCCATAAAGGTACTTTTCGTCCATTTATCTTATTTATTACATGACACCCCGTAAATATACCCTTTTTGTCTTCTCCTGCCTGAAGCCTCTGAATCCTGGATTCCATCCGTACTCCTCGAACAAAATCCATGATCCTGGTTTTGTCGGAATTATTCGCTATAAGTTTCTCTATCATAGGGTGTTCCGCTGACAGTACCATATAAGTACAACCATAAATCGTATCAACCCGTGTGGTAAAACACGTTAGTATTTCATCACTATCAACTACAGGAAAATCTATATTAATTCCTTGTGAACGACCGATCCAGTTTCTCTGCATCCGTTTTACTTTTTCCGGCCATTCGTCTAATTTGTCAATATCGTCTAAAAGTCTTTGAGCATAATCCGTAATACGAAAAAACCACTGTTCAAGTTCTTTCTGCTCTACCTGAGCATCACATCTCTCACATAAACCGTCCACTACCTGTTCGTTCGCAAGAACGGTATTACAGGAAGGACACCAGTTAACAAATGCTTTCTTCCTATATGCAAGCCCTTTTTCAAAAAGTTTCAAAAATATCCATTGAGTCCATTTATAATAATCAGGAAGACATGATGTAACTTCCCTATTCCAATCATATTCAACTCCCCAGGAATCAAGCTGGTGTTTCATTAATGAAATATTTTTCAAAGTAGATCCCTTGGGATGTATACCGTTCTTTATTGCCGCGTTTTCAGCCGGAAGACCAAATGAATCCCATCCCATCGGCGTTAAAACATTAAACCCTCTCATTTTTTTATATCTGGCTACGACATCTCCTATAATATAATTCCGGCCATGCCCTACATGAAGCGCCGCCGAAGGATAAGGAAACATCATAAGACAATAATATTTATTTGCCGTCTCTTTTATATCTACGTTAAAAAGCCCCTGCTTGCGCCATTTTTCCTGCCATTTTTTTTCTATTTCTTTAAATCTATAAGGTTCCATTAGTTTTTCCTTTTATTTTTTTGAGATTGCTTCGTCGCCCTGATCTCCCTTGACAAGCTCAAGACTTTCATCAAAAGGCTCCTTGCAATGACGACTAAAATTTTGTCATTGCGAGCCGCGAGCTATGCGAACGGCGCGGCAATCTCTTTTGTTTTCATTCCAGATTGCCGCGGTCGCTCTTGCTCCCTCGCAAAGACGTATTTACAGGAAACCTGTCCTGGTCAACCCGCCTTTGTGCGAACATCAGGAGGTCATTGTTCCTCTAATCGACCAACTACCTTTAATTGTTAAATTATTATAAACTGAAGTCAATTAGAAGCGCAATCTTTTATTTATTAATGTTGTTTATATATATAGCTTAAAAATTTGTAAACAAGCTTGGCAGCGATAAAATCAGGGGCATGATTGTTTTTATTGGGACAAAGTTCGACAACATCAAAACCTATTATCTTGCGTGATTCCGCTAACGTTTTTAAAAGATCCATGATTTGGTACCACATAAACCCGCCGGGTTCAGGCGTTCCGGTTGAAGGCATAACAGAAGGGTCAAAAACATCTACATCAATAGTAACGTAAACTTTAGGACTTAATTGTTTAATAACTTCCGGGATCCAATCCTGCCCGCGAACAATATCTTTCGCGAAAAATACGTTCTTTGTGTCCAGATTTTCTTTTTCTTCGTAAGACATGCTTCTTATCCCTGCCTGGACTACGGGACATATCTCTTTTATTCTTGCCATAACACAGGCATGATTGAAACGGCTTCCTTCGTATTCAGGTCTTGTATCCAAATGAGCATCTAGCTGTAAAACACACATATCATTATGTTTCGCGTAATATGCTTTTACCGCGCCGCAAGTTATAGAATGCTCCCCGCCAAGCATAACAATAAATTTTTCCTCTTTCAGAAGATTTATTATTTCCTTTTCTACTTGTAAAATCATTTTTTCCGGACAGGCATCAAGTTTAAGCGGAGAACAGGTATGAATCCCTTTACGATAAACCTCAAAATCGGTTTCAATGTCATACCATTCCAGAGCAGACGAAGCATTTATAATAGCAAAGGGTCCTTTATCAGAACCCTTTATCCATGTGCTTGTAGCATCATAAGGTACGGGCAATACAACTATAGCTGAATTGTCCCTTCCGGCAAAAGAACTTTCTAATCCTGCAAAGCAAGCATTTTCTTCCATTGGCTTATATCTTCAAACTCATACGGCCGCGGCACTTGCCGGCGCATAGCATCGAGCAAAATCCTTTCCTCTATGGACTACATGTTTATCATATTTCTTAGATTCAAACGCTTTTATAATGTAGTCAGCCGCAAACTCAACATCAAAATCTTTACACGAAAAAACATCCACAAAACAATAATCTTTCTCCTGAAAAGTGTGTATTGAAATATGACTTTCAGCTATAATAACTGTCCCTGTTATTCCTTTATCTTCAGGAATAAGCCCTGAATAAGGAAACACATACGGCTGAGTAATCTTTGTCATACCTATCTGTTCCGGAAGATTATGCAAAATATCAAATACAAGATTATAATCTTTCAACTTATCTTCGTTACATTCGCGAAGATCAAGCATTAAATGCGGTCCAAACATTTCTTTTCTTATTTCTTCCATTTGGATCCTCCATTTTTGTAGTTTTTCCAATTAAGGAGTTAAAAAAAACAGAGCAAAAAACCCCGCGTACTTTTTGCTTCTCCATATCTATACCCATTCAGTTTGTAAAAGTATATTTTTATTAAAAGCGTTTGTCAATAAAAAATATCAAAAAAGTTACAAATACTTGTTTAGCCGCTTTTTATCGTCCAATATATTCACTTGACTATTTTAGCATTGAATACTAAAATTAGTATGAAACGCCGGAGTGGTGAAACTGGCAGACGCGCTGGACTCAAAATCCAGTGGGGTATCCCCCCGTGTGGGTTCGACTCCCACCTCCGGCACCAAAACAATAAATAAACACCAGAAATCCCATATTATTGATAAATCGCGCATACAGAATAAATATACAAAAACAGTCATGGGGCTGTAGCTCAGCTGGAAGAGCGCGTGCATGGCATGCATGAGGTCAGGGGTTCAAGCCCCCTCAGCTCCACCAAAAAATAGGGACGTCACCCAAAGGGAGACGTCCCTATTTTTTCTTTTTTCCTTTTTTCAGCTAA
>JBDRBG010000085.1:0-2752 GCA_043823005.1 Candidatus Omnitrophota bacterium | reverse complement strand
ACCGGAAGGATAGATGCTTTTGCTCCGAACGCGACAGTTATACATGTAGACATAGATCCGGCAAGTGTTAGTAAAAATGTGCGTGTTGATATTCCGGTAATAGGCGATGCTAAAGAAATTCTAAGGGAACTTAACAAGATCGTGAAACCGGGCAAATACGAAGAATGGCATAAGACCATTAAACAATGGAAAAAAGAAATGCCGATGCAGTATAAAAAAGATGATAAATTAAGACCGCAATATATAATAGAAGAGATCTATGAACTGACAAAGGATAAAGATGTAATAATAAGTACAGAGGTCGGACAGAATCAGATGTGGGCCGCGCAGTATTATCATTACACTAAACCCAGGACATGGATATCAAGCGGAGGATTGGGGACAATGGGATATGGGTTTCCGGCCGCTATCGGAGCGCAGATTGGCAGACCCGAAGCTATTGTTTTTGACATTGCGGGTGACGGCAGTATACAGATGAATATTCAGGAACTGGCAATGGCGGTTATTGAAAAAATACCGGTGAAGATAATTATACTTAATAACGGATATCTTGGTATGGTAAGACAATGGCAGGAACTTTTTTATGATAAGCGTTATGCTTATACTGTTCTTGATGAAAAAGGATGTACAATGTGTCCTGATTTCGTTAAACTTGCGGAGAGTTATGGCGCAAAAGGGATCCGAATTACTAAGAAATCAGAAGTTAAGAAAGCCATAAAAGATGCTATCAAAGCAAAAGGGCCTGTAATTGTTGACTGTTTGATTGAAAGAGAAGAAAACGTTTTTCCCATGGTGCCGGCAGGCGAGTCTATCAGTAACATGATGCATGGATTGGCGTAAATAGTCGTTAGTCGTTGGTAGTTCGTCGTTAGGCCAGAGTAGGGGCGGGTCTTGTGCCTGACCAAATAGGCTCGGAAAAAGAACAAGGTTATTTTTAACATAGGAGAATATATGTCAAAATTTGTAATATCCGCTTTAGTTGAGAACAAATTCGGGGTTTTAGCCAGAGTAGCCGGACTTTTCAGCGCGCGTGGTTTTAATATTGATTCACTTGCTGTGGGGGAGACAGAAAATGCGAATGTGTCGCGTATGACTATAGTAGTAGAAGCTGATGAGAATATTCTGGAACAGGTAAAAAAACAACTGAATAAACTTATTGATGTTATAAAGGTCCAGGATCTTACCGGGGGGGAATATGTTGGCCGGGAACTTATTTTGATGAAGATCAAAGCCGGGGATATAAAGACCAGAGAAAAGATAGTAAAAATTGTAGATTCAACCGGAGCTGAAATAGTAGATATCGGAAAAGAATATGTTATGGTAGAAGAATCAGGTGATGAACATAGGATAAAAACTCTTATTGAGCTTTTAAGGCCTTACGGCATTATTGAAATGGTTCGAACCGGCAAAATAGCGCTTCAGTTGGATGCTATTGGTTGACGGTTGATGGTTGGTCTGTTGATAGTTAAACGATCAACGGACTAGCGGGCAACAGTCAACAAACGGGTAATTTAGTAGTTTTTAAAGATAAACAGGTGTTCTATTGCAGCGGAGTAAGTGGCAGGCACCTGTTTTGTAGTATCACAGACAAGGAGGAATGATATGGCGAAGATGTATTATGATCAAGACGCGGATCTTAATGTTATCAAAGAGTTAAAGGTTGCTGTTATCGGGTATGGTATACAGGGCAGAGGCCAGGCTCTAAATTTGAAGGACAGCGGAGTAGATGTGCTGGTAAGCGAATTAGAAGGAACGGTTAATTACGAACAAGCGAAAAAAGACGGTTTTGAGGTATATTCTGCAGAAGAAGCCGCTAAAAAAGCTGATATAATACAGATTCTTACTCAGGATCATGTCCAGGCAAGTGTTTATGAAAAGGCTATTGCGGCGAATTTAGTAGACGGGAATGCGATTGTTTTTTCTCATGGATTTAATATTCATTTTAAACAAATAGTACCTCCCGGAAATGTGGATGTGTTTATGGTAGCGCCGAAAGGTCCCGGAGCTTTAGTCCGGGATATGTATGAGCAGGGAAAAGGTGTTCCGTGTCTTATAGCTGTATTTCAGGATTTTACGGGTAAAGCAAAAGATAGGGCCCTTGCGTATGCCAAGGCAATCGGCGGAACCAGAGCAGGTGTTATAGAAACTACGTTTAAAGAAGAAACTGAAACTGATCTTTTCGGTGAACAGGCTGTTCTTTGCGGAGGAGCTTCGGAATTGATTAAAGCCGGATTTGATACTCTGGTTGAGGCGGGATATCAGCCGGAGATCGCGTATTTTGAGTGTCTTCATGAACTTAAACTTATTACGGATCTGATATATAGATACGGTATATATGGTATGCGGAAAAGAGTTTCTGATACAGCTGAGTATGGTGATATTACCAGAGGTAAAAGAGTTGTTGATCAGCATACCCGTGATGAGATGAAAAAGATACTTAAAGAAGTGCAGTCCGGAAAATTTGCCGAAGAATGGATAAAAGAGAATCAGAACGGACGTCCGAATTATAATAAGATCACTGCTGAAGAAAAAGAACTTAAAATCGAGAAGATCGGAGAAGAACTTCGCGCTATGATGCCGTGGCTGTGATCAGTCGTTAGTCGTTGGGAACTAGTTGCTGAATACCAAGACATCGCGAACTCTGGTTAATGCTTTACAATGTCAGGACATCGCGAACTCTTGAAAATTATTATAGTCGCAGTAGAAGCTGTGGAAACAGTGGTAAACTCCGGTTTTAGAGTTTTCCACTGTT
>JBDRBG010000084.1:0-3353 GCA_043823005.1 Candidatus Omnitrophota bacterium | reverse complement strand
GTGTTGACCTTTTTCATCTCTCTAACTATTCTATCCTTGAGCGGTAAAACCGTTTCAGATTCTTGAAATCTTCCCTTCTATCTGGTAGGCCATAATTTCAAGGCAATAAATCTGAAAGGCACGCTCGTTTTTTTTAGATTTCCAACAGCTGTTGCATATTTCACCTGCTATAAGAGAAAGACAACAGGGTCAGACCTAGACAATTGACATTTTCTCTAACTTTTCTATTTCGCTATTGTACTTCTTATTCGTCTGACGTTTTGTTTCTAGCCTCAACACTATCTTGCTTACCAACGAAATATGTCTTCGCTCCCCGTATATTTTTTCAATTATTTCCTTATTTTTCAAATCTGCATATTTACTATACAAATATACTCTTATCTTCTTCTGCTCTTTCCCTTTATACCTTTTTTCTACTATCTTGTCTATCCTCTCTTCTATATTTACTTCTTTTTTCAAACTTCTTAATGCTGGTAAATCTTCCGAATCCTTTCGCCCCTTTAAATACTTTTCCTTGATCCCTTTTATAAATTCGTCATCTCCTAATATCGTTCCGCATCTCACTTCTTTCAAAACATCCCTCACCTTTTCGGTTATTCCCATTTCTACAAACCTTTTGTATTCATTTTTATCCCCTTCAAAACAGCTTAATATAAAATCGGTTTCTAAAAAATCTGGTTTCCCTTTGGAATTTAAATAATATCTATAACTACTCCACTCATATTCTTCTGGTCTTTCTACCATCTTTGCCTTTATTGGATTTAAATGTATATACCTACTTAATTCCTTCATATATTCATTCTTTTCCACCAATATCGCTTTGTATCTTCCTTGAAACAAATGTCCTTTCTTTCTTCGTTTTGTGTTGTAATACAACGTATAACTAGAATTGATATATTGCATCACTTTACTGAGATTTCCCTCTGGTGTCTCTATCTCCAAGTGATAATGATTTGTCATTAGATTGTATACGTGAATTGTTGTTTTGAATTTATCTTTGACTTGCGTCAGATAGCCCAAAAATCGCTCCCTATCCCTATCCGATTTAAATATTTCCTGTCCGTCATTCCCTCGCGATGTTACGTGGTACATTGCTCCTGGATATTCTATCCTCAACGGTCTTGCCATAATTCTTTCTCCTTCTCTTTCCTTTGAATTATAACAATTCCTCTTCAAAATGTCAATTGTCTAGGTCTGACCCTGTTGTCTTCACTGTTGTCTTCAAATTTCGGAACAAGATTAGCTTCTTTGAGAAAACAAAGAGGTTTAACTCTTGCTAAATTAGGTGCTTTGGTAGGTGTTTCTTTTAGGGTGATTTCGTACTATGAACGCGAATCTAAATATCCCCCTGCTCGGCTATTAGCTCCTCTGGCAAAATCCCTTAACGTCTCAATCGATGAATTGCTCGGGATAAAATCCATAAAAGAAGATTTTGACCCACAACATGCTGCTTTATGGCGAAGGCTTAAAAAAATTCAAGATTTGCCAAAAGCAGATCAAAAAGCCCTCTTTCACTATCTAACCGCTTTACTTGAAAAAAATAAGAAAAAATAATTTGAATGGATTTTAGATTTAATCATAGAAATCTCACGCCGCATGTGCCGCATGAGATTTCTTTTTATGTACACCTATTTTTATTTTTATCTTAGTCCCTAAGGCCACTGCTACTTTTCCTAATGTTGACAACTTAATATCTTCTGCGTGATTTTCCATCCGGGATATCACCGATTTCGTTGTATGCAGTTTCCGCGCTAATTCTTCTTGTGTAAATCCGCAGGATTCTCTCGCCTCCCTCAAAACTACACCTATTTTGAATTCTTCGTATCCAATATCAAAATCTTTCGCGAATTTAGCGTCTTTCTTTTTCTGTTCTATTATAAATTTTTGCAAATCACTCATTTTTTCCTCCTATGGCTCTTGTGCTCTGCTTTATATCTCTCTGCTTTCTTGATCTCTGCCCTTGGTGTCTTCTGTGTCTTTTTCTCTATCCCATGAGTAAGGACTATATCCTTCCCCTCAAAAAATCCAAATATACGATATACATTTGACCCCAACTTGATACGACATTCCCAGATATCGCTTGGTTTTAGCTTTTTCCAATATTCTTTTGGGATAAACTCCAAATCCTCTAAAAGCTTTAAGACCCAAACCACCTTACGTCTTTCCTTACTTGCAAGATCTATTAAAAATGCAGACACTGGACATTTTCCAGATACCGTCTTATAAAAATTTACTTCTCGTATTCCCATAATACAAGGTTAGCATACAAGCTAACCCCTGTCAAGTTTTTTTTCTTTTTTATTTCATATCGACCCGAATCCCGACCCCGCGCTACATTCCCTCGCTTTGCCAAAATCTAACATTATCCGACGTTGCTTTTACAGGTATGGGCATGGTTTTTATTTTTATCTTATCCATGCCCGGCCGCAACATCCGATAATGTCCCATTTTGGCAACTCTCTCTATTTTTATTCCTCAATATCTTATATTTTATGCTATTTACCTTACTTCTATTTGAGAGCCGCTCGGGCTTCATTCACGGGGTC
The DNA here is from genome assembly GCA_043823005.1 of Candidatus Omnitrophota bacterium. Taxonomy (GTDB): domain Bacteria; phylum Omnitrophota; class Gorgyraeia; order Tantalellales; family Tantalellaceae; genus JBDRBG01. Next base: position 807 of record JBDRBG010000084.1, on the reverse strand, counting down.
AGGTCTTTTCCCTCAGGGGCTTTAACAACATAGTCTCTAAAAGCCTTTAAAGCCCCTTCAGGCTTAATACATATACTCTTCTACACTTTACGATACCCTTTCACCTGCCTGTTATTCCGCGAGTACTCGTGCTTATTCATCCGCTTCTTTTCCATCCGTTCATATCAGTGCTTTTAGTTCCTTTTTTTCGCTTTGGTTGTCGTACCCGCGGCTTTTTCCAGCCAGAGTGTTTCTTCTTTTTCCTTTTGTTCTCCTATTACATATATTGTTCTCTCTTGCCATTCTCTTGCCAAATCATATAACATCTCCTGATTTGCTTCTAATTTTCTTATTATATTTTCCAATCTTTTCTCAACTTTTTTGTCTCCCGGTTCTTGCTGTTTCGCCATTTCTGAACCTCCCTCTGCCCAACCCTAGACACAAAAAAAGGGACAAGCATTTTTAAAGTCCAACGCCAACGTTCAAGTAAAACGAAAGACTCGCCTGCCCCAGCTCTCGCCAGGACATAGTCCTTTCCTCTTGAACGTTGATTTTTATATTAGGAAAAGCTATGTTCCTATATGAAACTTTTAACTTAACTTAGTATACATTTTGTTTGATTAAATATCAAGATCGTTTGAGTGTCTTTTTTCTTGAAAAAAGGGCGCTACTCTTCCACGTTATTCTTCGGGGGGCGGGAATATAGAAAAACATGGCTATTTCCTTGTATGGAAAAGCCGGCCGCCAGGCCAGTGGATGTGCCTTCAGGCACAGACACGCGGATGCGACTGGAATTTGCTAACTTATTGTTAAGATTAAGGAGCAGAC
>JBDRBG010000083.1:0-15093 GCA_043823005.1 Candidatus Omnitrophota bacterium | reverse complement strand
ACGTACGGTTTGATGAGGGGATGCTGGAAACAGGGTATGGACAAGATACTGAGGCACTCCCAAAGGAAACGGGGAGAAACAGACAACACAAACGTTGTCCTGTAGCCACTGCGCCAGCGTTCTACTCTACAATAGTGAATGATAATAATTGTCTTGTCCTGAAAAATAGCGTATAGCGTATAGAAAAAACTAAACGCTATACGCCATATGCTAAACGCTAAAAAAAGTGTCAACTTTTTTAGGACGATACAAATAGGGCTTTACCATTAGATTCATACAGATAAGATCGGATACACATAGATAATAAATAGCCTTTAGTAGGAGCCGTCTCTTGATGGCTAACCATACTTTGTCATTGCGAGAAGCATGAGCGACGCGGCAAACTGGGTGGGAATAAAAAGAGATTGCCACGCTCCTCGCATGTAGCTCGGAGCTCGCAAAGACAAGATGATTATATCCCCAAAAGTGTTACCGAATTACTGAGCATATACAACGGTTCTGAAATTAATCCCAGACCTGGTCCTGCACGGTTCTACCATTCATATTTTGCAAATTTTATTTTATCAGGTATGCTATTGATAATGCTTAAGAGGAGTAGGGGAAAAGGGTTCAATTCTATAGCAAACGATTTGAGAAACAATGAATATTGCGAACCTGGCTATAAAGACGTTGGCTTTTAAAGCAAAAGCGTTTGAAAAAGCTGTTAAAGATCCGATCAGATATCAAAAAAAGATTCTTTTTGATATTATCAGACGCAACGAGGGTGCAGAGTATGGCAGGGATCATGGTTTTTTCTGGATAAAAACAATTTCCGAATATCAAAGTCATGTGCCGGTAAATAATTGTGAAAGCCTTTGTTCTGAAATACAAAGAATGGCAAAAGGCAAAGACAATTTCTGCCATATTTAACCAACTTCCATGCTTTGGCGTATAATGAAACTTAAACTTATCTGATAAGCGTTTGGCTTCTTTTGGTTCAAACGCTTCATAAAAAGACGATGGAGTAGGTGTGTTCAGGTTATCCATTACCACTGTAATTTTTTCCGCATCTTTAAAATGGTTATCAGCTATCTCTCTCTCATTGCTTTTGCCCAATCAATCTTTGTTCTTCGATTGGTAACTTTGACGTGTCGCCAGCCTTGTATAGGCGCAAAAAACATGAAAAGGTTACTTACGCCGTTCCTTTTATACTCATGATCATAACATCTGTTTTGTCTCGGACGCATTGGAAGTGGAATACGAGTTTCTTCTATTTGTTGCTTACTCGTTTCGTCCATGCATATCAACGGGTGTCTATCATCATAACTTTTGGTATATACATCCAATACATCTTCCATTTTCCACACAAATTCCGCATTTGATTCCGGAGGGATACACCATTGTTCCGTAAGCCATGGTTTTAATTCGTTTTTTTCAATGTTTTTCTTACTGTCTCGTGCGAAATGTTTTCAACATAACCCAACTGAACCATTTTATCGGCCAACATGTGCAATGTCCAACGAACACTGCCTTCAGGAGATTCACCGCAGGCAATAGCAATTAAATGAGCTTCTTGTTTTCCATCCAGTTTGCGCTTATATACTCGTTTAGATTTCCGTCCGTTAATTGTATTTTCGAAAGATTCTTCGACAAATTGTTTGCGAATTCGTTCTACCGTGGTGCTATCCACGGTAAGTGCTTTTGATATTTTTGCGTCTGTCCATCCTTCGTTTGCTTTTAGCAGAATATGTGCTCTGCGAATTTTCTTAGCAGAGTGTTTCCCCGATGAGATGATTTCCTTTAGCTTTTTTTGCTCATCATTCGTAAGATCAACAATATACATTTTTTTCATTCCTACCTCCTTGTAAGGTTTTCCTCATTGCTACAAGAAAGTATACATGACAAAATCTTTATATGGAAATACCGCAAAACATCGTTGAAGCACTACTAGGTGGGGTACTTGTAACATAAAGTCAAAAAGGATATGGCTAAATCTGGAACTGGCAAAAAAACCAAAACACTATCTTGAATACATAGTGGTTCACGAAATGGTTCATCTGTTAGCGCGTAATCATAATGATCGTTTTATAGCATACATGGATAAATTTATGCCCCAATGGCGGCAGTATAAAAAAGAATTGAGCAGATCATTTTTAGGTTACGAAAAGTGGGGATATTGAGGGACGTTTTCTTGTTTGCTCGGGATAAATACGACGTCAACATACCCGGACATCCATTTTCAGGGAGATGAAGAAACAAATAGATAAATAGGTGTCTGTCCCTATTAAAACCGATATTCATGTCAGCTGAGAACAAATAGGCAATGATTGTTTTTGATTTTCTGGAATTGACTCAGTTATTTTTATTTTTTTTGAATATGTCAAAAGATCGTCATTTTCCATGTAAAAATCTTTTATCGTTCCTGACAGCACAAACCCCTGTTTTACATAAAAAGCCCTGGCTTTGCAATAAGCGTCAGTTGAAGAGGTTTCTACTCTAAGCACGGCAAATTCGAGCGCGGCAAGTAAATAGGATTCAATTTGTTTTATCAGGTTTTGGGCGATGCCTTTACCCTGGCATTCCGGGGAGACAACCAGCCAGTATATGTCCCATGTATTTGTCGTGCAGGGTGTTTTGCCGATGATAGCAAAACCTGACGCTTTTGAAAATACCTTTTCTTTAAAAAGTATATACCCTGTTAATGGATTTTCAGAAGACTCGAGCAGTTCCTTAAGAATCTTGAGCTCTTGTTCCCTGAAAACATTGGTTTTCTGCGCCATAGAATAAAACTCCATAAGGTGGTCAACAGTGTTCATTTTTTACGCTCCTTGTCAGTGAATAAGCTAGGATTTTTTTTATTGTTTCATTGTAATTCAGTCCCGCGGAATACGCCTGTTTTATAAAGCCGCTGTCGCTATTGATGTCAGGATTCGGGTTAACGTCTATTACAAAAAGCTGTCCTTTTTTTTCGCGCAAGTCTATGCGAAAGTAACCGGAACATTTCAGAGCGGCCGCGGTTTTAAAACAGATATTTGTTATACTTTCTTTTAATTCTGTCTCAATGTCATGGGGGTTTAATATAACAGGGACAAGTTCTTTGTATTCGTCGGAAAAAACGTCCCATTTTGCTTTATAACTCATGAAAGGGGGATAACCTTTACGATTGTCGAAAGAAGTCATGGATATCGCGATTATTTCGGGACAGCTGTCCGGTTTTTTCATCAGTCCGATATTAAATTCCCGGCCCGGCAAATATTCCTCAATGAGAACTCCGTCGCGATGAGTTTTAAGTTTCATTGACAGAACGGACTTCAGATCCGAAGTTTTTTTAATAAGAGAAAATTCGTCTATTCCTACGCTGGCGTCTTCAAAACAGGGTTTTACGAATAATGGGAATTCAAGGTCTGTAACGTCGGTATTAGCGAGTGATTTAATAAAAAGGCCCTTGGGTACGTTTATCTTTTGTGACGAAATAATCTTTTTTGTCATTTGTTTGTCAAGACAGACTTTTAGCGTATAGGATGAGTTTCCGGTGAACGGGAAAGAAGTGCTTTCTATAAATTCGGCGAATTTATATTCCGCGGCCGAAGAAAAACTAAAACCTTCGAAAAGATTAAAAATACAATCAGGAGCATAAGAACAGATATAATTTTTTAGCCGGGCAAAATTATTCTCAAACAGTTCGGGAGTAAGTAAAAGCGTTTTGGTTTCCCAGTTTTCGGATGCGGCTGTTTCAGCGATGGAACAACCGCATCGCGAGGCGTCTGATACGTCTTTTCTACCGCAATTTTCGCCGTTTACGGCAATTAAAAGTCTGAAATTTTTCTTCATAAGGACCTGTTTAATTTTTTATACGTTTTATGGTAAGTGTTCAAGAGATTCTGTGTTAAGTGAATGCCTTTCAAAGGAGGTGTAGAGAATAGCGCGTATAAGCGACGAGTAACTTTTTCCGGAAAGGCGGTACATTATAGGCAGATCGCTGTAATCGGGAGAAAGTCCCGGCAGAGGGTTTACGTCTATTATTCTGGGGATATTATCTTTTCCCAGACGAAAGTCTATGCGGGATATATCCCTGAGTTCCAGAGCGTGGAAGGCCTTTAAGGCGTAATTTTCAACAAGAAGCTTTGTTTCGCGCGGCAATACGGTGTCAGGTTCATATTTAACGGTTTCCCGCCACGTGCGTTTATTGTCGACGCAGTAGATAAAGGGTTTCTCTGTTTTTAAAGAAGGAGAGATGCGCATCATGCCTATAATTTTCGGTTCTTTATTGCCGAGAACTCCTACGGTTATTTCATCATTTTCAAGAAATTCTTCGATTATTGCCGGCTGACCGCAGGTTTCGAGTATATGTCGAACCTGTTTTTCCAGGCGCGCGCGGTCAGAAACGAGAGAGTCGGAGAATATGCCTTTTGAAGAACCGTCCCAGCGAGGTTTGATTATGAACCGGTTATATTCTTCGAAAATATCAGGAAGCAAATTAAGGTCTTTTTCAGAGGAAATAGAATAAGCCTGCGGCACGGGAATGCCCGCTGATTTTAATACGAGGTTTGTCAGATATTTATCGAGCGTTATTCCGAGAATTACAGGATCAGATCCGGAATAAGGTATTCTAAGGCTTTCCAGAATACAGGGTACCTGGGATTCCCTGGCTCTGGTATTACCTTTTCCTTCGGCGATGTTAAGTATGAAATCCGGCTGTTCAGATAAAAGTTTTTTGGTTAAGTCATTGTCATGCTGAAAACGGAGAACCCGGTAGCCGTAACGCTGTATCTCGGAGGCAAGCGATTCTATGGTCTCGGGATCGTCGTATTCTTCACTGCTGTCGTTAATGCCGGCATGCGTTTTCAGGTTATATATAATGCCAAGCGTATTTAATTTATTTTTTTCTTTCATATTACGGGAACTCCTTCTGGTGTATTAACCCGGGATGTGGTATTTGAAAATTTCATTATTATAATTGCGTAAAGTAATTTCATTCTCTGTTGTTGAAAGAACATAATTCGGAGCGATCGGGACTTTGCCTTTACCGTTTGTTCCGTCAACAACAAATGTCGGAACACACAAGCCTCCTGTATGACCGCGCATCTTTTCGATTATTTCTATTCCTTTAAATAAAGATGTCCTGAAATGACAAGCGCCAACAACAGGGTCGCATTGAAAAAGGTAATAAGGCCTTACTCTAATGGCCTGAAGTTTTTCGCACAATTTTTTCATGATGATTGGATTATCATTTATTCCTTTCAGTAATACGGATTGGTTGTTTATGGGGATACCGCATTTTTGTATTTTACGGCATGCCGTTTCAGACGCGGGAGTTATTTCCCATGGATGATTAAACTGAACATTAATCCAGAGTTTTTGATATTTTTCCAGAATTTTGCACAATCCGTCGTTTATTCTTTCAGGGAGAACAACAGGCGCGCGCGTGCCTATTCGTATAGCCTCAATATTTTTGCATTCTGAGAGCGCGGAAAGAATGGAATCTATTTTACAATTTGACAATGTAAGCGGATCGCCTCCTGAAACAATAACTTCGCGTATTTTCGGTTGAGAGTTAATGTAGCTGACCGCTTTTTTTATTTCATCGGCGGAAATATCCGAGATGTCAGACGCCCAAAGTCTTTTTCTTGTGCAGTGGCGGCAGTACATGAAACATTTACTGGTGGTGAGAAGAAGGACTCTGTTCGGATAACGATGAACAAGAAAAGGCGTGACTGATTTTTCTTCTTCGCCGAGAGGATCAATGCTTTCATGAGAATTATTTTGCAGTTCTTTGACATTTGGAACACATTGTCTGCGGATCGGATCAGACGGATTGCAGGTGTTTTTTATAAGAGACCAGTAATACGATGTGATTCTCATGTGATATTTAGACGTTACTTTTTCCAGGATAAGTTTTTCCCCGGAAGACATTGGAATTAAGTCCGAAAGCGATTTCACGCTGGTTATTACCGCGTTTTGCGCGGGACACAAATTTTTTTGTTTACTAGCGGGATAAGTGACGGAAAGTTCTTGAACATCAACGGCAACAGAAGAAGGGGGCTCCTTAAGAGCGCTTTTTTTCATTTTGTCTCCTGGTTAATTTTTGCACAAAAAAACCTTTCGCGCGATGCGAAAGGAAATAGAAACGTTAATCGTATATTTTTAGTTTTAGAAAATATCATTTTTTGTTGATAGAGATATAATTTCTCTTGTTATTTAGGCATAATATATCAATATTTTTTTTTGTCAACTTGAAAATGATTTTTTATTGATAACGATAGATATTCACAGCGGCAGGCGCATAGACAGCAGAAATAAAAATATAGTGATTTTTGAGCTGTACTCCTAAAACCTCAGGCGCATAGTAAGGCAGAATAAACCGATTTATTTAGGGATCGTTTGAATCGAGGCCGTGTTTGTCATGGGTAAAAGGTTTTGCAGTACTTTTCGCTTAATAATTAATAAGGGATGAAATCGGCCGACTTTTTCCTGTAACTCTATACAGTTGCTTCGCTTACGTTAGGAGATTCCGGTTTTTGTTTTTAGATGAAAACGGTCTTATTCGTAATGATAAGACCGTGCTTAATGAAGCGTTCAGGGAATGTTTGACAAAACATAATAATACATATAGACTTTTAAACAGAGACTTTCAGTGTGAAGGTCTGAGGAATAAACAATTAATAGAAAGCAATAATATGGCGCTGAAACTGAAAATGAAATATATAACGATATGGATACTTCCGCTTATTATTATAGGCGGATTTTTTTATCCCTTATTAGGATATCTGGTCTTAGGAATGATGGCCTTTCTTTTGACGTTATCTTTTTTTCGGGGTAGACATTGGTGCGCTAACATATGTCCAAGAGGGGCTTTTCTTGATATCGCGATTTCCAAAATCAGTCCGAATGAAAATGTTCCGAAAATTTTTCATAAAAAATGGTTCAAATGGATGATATTAATTTTGTTTATGAGTTTTTTAGTGTTTCGTCTTTTTAGCGCAGCCGGCAATTTTTTAGCTATAGGCGCTGTGTTTATATCAATTTGTTTGATCTCAACTGTAATTGCTGTGATCTTAGGTGTTGTTACAAAACATCGCGCCTGGTGTGTTATCTGTCCGATGGGAACACTTCAGGATAGGCTCTTTCAATCAGGGCGACGAAAAAAAACAGGCAATAAATAAAGCCGGGAAAAGATTTTACAATAATCGATAAACAGGGTAAAAACTTTTTTTCAACAAAAGGAAACAGCATATGGAAAAGAAAAATTTTTTTTTGTGTCATTAGACGGGCTTATCGGAGATATTGCCTGGCAGGTAATAAAAGAGGGACATGATGCAAAGTATTATATTAAAGATGAAGATAATCAGGATATAGCTGACGGGTTTGTGCCTAAAACCGAAGATTGGCAGAAAGAAACGGATTGGGCTGATGTTATAATTTTTGATGATGTTTTAGGACATGGAAAGTCCGCGCAGGAACTGCGAAAGCAAAGTAAAGCGGTAATAGGCGGCATGGAATATACCGACCAATTGGAAGATGACAGGGCTTTTGGACAGGAGGAACTTAAAAAAGCCGGGATAAATATTTTAAAATACGGTGAATTTACTTTTTTTAATGATGCCATAGAATATGTATGCCGGATATATAGATATAAACTGTATTGTAAATTCTTCGGGTATATATCCGTTAGAGTTTACTGTTCGGTTTGGTTATCCTGCTATATTTATTCAGCAGGAGGGTATTCAGATGCCGGTAAGCGATTTTTTGTCCGGTATTGCGAACGGAACTTTAACGGAATTTAAGGTCAAAAAGGGATTTCAGGTCGGAGTAAGAATAGTGGTTCCGCCGTATCCGTTTGAGGATCCGGATACGTTTGAAAGATATTCGAACAATGCCGCTATTTTTTAAAAAACAGAACCATGACGGTATCCACATTGAAGATGTGAAAAATATAAACGAACAGTGGGTTGTCGCGGGTACTTCGGGTGTTGTAATGACGGTAGTGGGAACGGGTCTGACGATGAAGCAGGCGCAAAATCAGGTATATAACAGAATAAAAAATATAATGATCCCGAATATGTATTATCGGACCGATATAGGCGACAGATGGTTTGAAGATTGCGATAAACTTCATACGTGGGGATATTTGAGAGAGACATGATTTTGATCCCGTAATAAAATGTGGATGGCAGAACTAAACATAAATGAAAAAACATATTATAAAACCCCGGCGTTTGGAAAAAGGCGACACTATAGGCATTGTTGCTCCTGCCTGTTCGTTTGATAAAACTAAATTCAAAAAAGGTGTTTCTTATCTTGAAAATTTAGGATTCAAAATCAAATATGATCTGATGATATTTAAGAAATATTGGGGTTTTGCGGGATATGATAATCACAGAGCCAGGCAGATTAACCGGATGTTTGCGGATAAAGAAATCAGGGCTATATTCTGCGCACAGGCCGGATACGGTTCAATACGTACGATTCCCGGTCTTGATAAGAGGATAATAAAAAGTAACCTTAAAATATTCGTGGGGTATAGCGATATAACGGTATTGCTTTCCTATCTTTATACGGTAGCCGGGCTGGTTGTTTTTCACGGTCCTGTGGTATCAGGAGAAATACATGATAAAATGAGCCTGAAAACACGGGATTATTTGTTAAAAGCAATTTGCAGCGGAGAACCGCTGGGCGAAATAAAATTTCACGGCATTAAAAGCTTAAAATCGGGAAGAGCTTCGGGCGTGATCGTCGGAGGGAACCTTTCTCTTTTTATAAGTACGATAGGCACGCCTTATGAAATAGATACCAGAGGTAAAATAGTTTTTTTTGAAGATGTCGGAGAGGACCTGGAAGTGATCGACAGATATCTGATGCATTTAAAACTTGCGGGAAAATTTAAAAATATCAAGGGTATGGTTTTCGGAAAGATGCAGGATTGTATTGATGCTTCAGGAGGAAAACGAACAATGGCCGAGGTTCTTGCTGATATTCTGAAAGATGTAAAAGTTCCTATAATATACGGTTTTCCTTCAGGGCACAGGTCGCAGGGGGAAACAAATGTAACTCTGCCGTTGGGAGTAAACTGTACGATAGACGCTGATAGAGCTGCAATTTCAATAGATGAATCCGGAGTAAGTTGATCAGGGATATTTTTATAAAGCTCAAAGGGCTGAACTGTGACGGAGGAAAACAGCTATGGAAACATATGATCTGGCTTTAAGCTGGGACAAGAATAAGTGTTTTTTTACGGATACGCTTATTTCTATCTGCGAAAAGAAAAACCTTTCCTTTTTATGGGTAACTGAAAACAATATCAGAGCCACTATCAAAAAACTTCATTCCAATCAAATGCGTATAGGAGTAATGCTTGATACAGAAGCTACTTATGATGTTCCGGAAGAGCTTTACTCAAGGCTTAATTATGCGGTAAAAGATTCAGGCGGTGTAGTTATCAATGATCCTGACAGGACGCGCATAGCGGTTGATAAAGCGGTTATGTATTATGAGCTTTTGGATTCCGGGATAGAAACACCGTATACGGTAATAGTGCGTAATTGGGAACCTCTTACTTTTAAGTTGTCAGCGGAAGAAAGGAAAAAGCTGGGAGTGCCTTTTATTATCAAGCCCGGATGCGGATGGGGGCACAGGGGAGTAGTATATAACGCGAGAGGAACCATAAAAGAAATAGCTACTGCGCGTAATTTTGATCGCGGAGATAATTTTTTACTTCAGGAGAAGGTTTATCCCATTGAGTTGGACGGGAAAAGGGCCTGGTTCCGCATATTTCATATTTTTGATGAAATAATACCATGCTGGTGGGACGATAGGACCTCTTGTTATGAACATGTAAGCATAGAAGATTTTGAAAAATACAAACTGTATCCGCTTGTAAGGATAGTGACGAGAATCGGTAACATGACAAAAATGGTATGGTTTTCCACGGAGATCGCGATTGAACGGAAGGCAGGAAAGCAAAGGATACTTACTATTGATTATGTAAATGATCAGTGTGATATGGAAGCGGCTTCAGAAAGTAAAGACGGAGTGCCTGACGGGATAGTGAAATTGACGGCGTATTCTATAGCGCATACCGCGGAAAAACTTATCAAAAAGATACGGGAAAATCCCAAAAAGAAATACACAGTGTTACTTTACGAAAACAGCCGTTTAAGCGCAAGGGGGCTTGGATATTCTCCGTCATTGCTTAGGCAGGATAAATAAGGCCATTTCACGAAAATACCTGCTTAAAAAATATAATATTATCATACTTGACAGGAAAAGATTTTTATATATACTATATGACCATATACTCATGTAGTAACAATCAATAGTGGTTTTTTGCTAAAAAACAATGAAAAAGGAGAAAAGATGAAAGCCAAATGTCCAAAATGCAAATTGGTGATATGGTTAGAACCTTTAAATGAAGTGGGAGACAGAATATACTGCGAACATTGCGACGCGGTATTAGAAGTCGTAGAAACTGATCCGCTTAAAATGGAGGTTATTAACGAAGTTGAATCGGAAGATTATTTTGACGGTTATGAAGATGGTGAGGAAGAAGAGTCGGAAGAATAATAAGGATGAATCTGGCGGGTAAAAAACGCGCGACATCAAAGAAGGCGGAATGCAAAGAAAAAGGCCAGGTAAAGACCAAAAAAACAGCAAAAAAAGAAAAGAAAAGAAATAAAAAAGCGGCAAAGATAAAAAATGGGGTTGCGGAATCTTTCATCGCAAACTGATTTTTATAGCGGCCGTACTTGTGACAGGTTCGGGCATAACTTTTGCCGGAGAGGAATTTGGGCCAAGGATCCCTACCGCTTATGTGGCTACAACAGGTACGGGTGAGTCAGATGAAGGTATTCCTCCTGATCCTTATGAGACATTTTCGTATGATATCGCGCTTGCCGCGTTAGGTTTTTTAGAATATATATATCCGGATCCGATAAACCCGGCTGAATAGAAAAATATCCGGGGTAAGATGTTTTTTAATATAAAATTTGACAATCAGTCTGAAAAGAGATAATATGTAATGGTAAAATAATAACTATTTGACCAATTATTGAGTGCTGAGAAAGTGTTTATAGTCTTGAGACCGCGGATTCAAGGTGATTGAACCGTCGGTCTTTTTCTATTATAGAGCAGTAAAAGACTGAAAATAGATATCAAAGTGAAGGTTGATATAGATAGGGCCGCCTTTGGCGGTTAAAAATGAACGAGCATGTGTGTAGCTGATATCGTTCGCAAAAGGAGGAAAAGATGACAGAGAAGAAACTATTTGTTGGTAATCTGAATTATTCCACGACAGAGGACGAACTAAGAGATTTGTTCGCCCAGCATGGTACAGTGGAAAGTGTCAATATAATACCAAATAAAGGGTTCGGGTTTGTTGAGATGTCAAGTCTTGCGGAGGCAGAAGCCGCAAAAGAAGCGTTGAATTTGTCACATGTCGGAGGACGCAACATTAATGTTAATGAAGCTCGCCCGATGAAGGACAGACCAAAACGCACGTTTAAGCGCTTTTAATTATTGTTTAGAACAATATAAAGTATTGCTTAAGAAATAAAAAAAATAGGGACGTCACCCGTAAGGGAGATGTCCCTATTTTTTAATTTCTCCAAAAATAATCTTATATAAAATTGATTTAGCTAAGAATAGTCTATATACTATCTTTTATTGGTATTTGATTGCAGGGCTTTTGTTTTTTCGCGAAATGTGATTTTAAAAAGGGATGGGAGTATGAAAAAGAAGATAACCGGGATTGTTGTTGGAGTATTGATTTTAGGGGTGGTTTTCTCTTTTGCCAAAGATATGATTATTAGGGTATCGATTGAAAAAGGAGTAGAGGTTGCTGCCGGCCTTAAATTAAACATAAAAAGTCTTAAAGTAGGCCTGATTAATTCTTTTGTGGATATCCGGAAAATGGAACTTTATAATCCGCCGGGATATTCTGACAAAATAATGTTTGATATGCCGGAGATTTACGTGGATTATGATTTGCCCGCAATCATAAAAGGCCGTGTTCATTTGGAAGAAATGCGTATTGATCTGAAAGAATTTATTGTTATAAAGAACAATAAAGGAGAACTTAATCTGGATTCTTTAAAGGTTGTTAAGGAACAAAAAGAACCCCGGGTTAAAGGAGAGAAAAAAGAAACCGGAATGCCCGAGATACAAATAGATGTTTTAGATCTAAAAATAGGCAAGGTTATTTATAAAGACTATTCAAAAGGCGCAGTTCCGTTTGTTGAGGAGTTTGATCTCAATCTTGACGAAAGTTATAGAGATATAAAAGATCCCAAAAAACTTGTGGCATTAATAGTAGTAAAAGCGCTCATGAAAACAAGTATATCAAGGCTTACAGGTTTTGACCTTAAAGGGCTTCAGAGTATGGTGTCCGATACACTGGCGAAAGTTGAGCGTATTACCGGCGAAGTTACTAAAACTACCCGGGAAGTACGGGAAACCGTGAAAACCACCGCGGAAATATTGAAAAAAACAACAGAGGGATTAAAAGACGCGTTTGGGAAACTTCCGTTCGGAAAAAAGTAGTCAGCGGAAGTTAATTGTTACCAGGGTCGGTTCGCGAACCGACCTGATAAAGGAATGGAAACAGGGACAGAAATGGGGACGGTTGTACGCGCTCAACAATTAAGTAACAGTTTTTAAGGGGGTACTTCCTGCTAACTTCGTCTGTCGTCATTGCGAGGAGCATGAGCGACGCGGCAAACTGGGTGGGAATAAAAAGAGATTGTCCTCCAAAGGCGGATCCGCCTCCGGAGGACCACGCTCCTCGCATGTAGCTCGGAGCTCGCAAAGACCAGATGATTATATCCCCAAAAGTGTTACCGAATTACTGAGCATTAACAACGGTTCTGAAATTAATCCCACACCTGTCCCCTAAGCGTCAATAATTAATTTTACTATGGTTAACAGAACTAGTCGATTTTTCATTAGGAATCAAGTATTAATGGTAAGATCAAAGGAGGGAAAAGATGATAGTGAAAATTATAGGAATACTCTGGGTTATTATGGCATTAGGGCTTATGATTAACCCTGAGGCGTTTATGAAATGGATGCAGAATAACAGAAAGTCTAAATATATGCTGTTTATTCCTTTTTTGTTCGGCATATTTTTCATTTATATAGGTATGAGTTATCAGGGAGTAGCTGGTATCATACTTACGGTTCTTGGAGCAATGGGTATTTTAAAAGGTATAATTTTTGTGAACAGAAAAATGTATAATGCAACGATGGATTGGGCATTAAGGATGCCTGTTATATTTTTTAGAATAGGCGCGTGTATTCATCTTGCTATAGGCATAATGATTATTATGCTTTCGTAACTGAGTAAGATTAAGATATGAGAATATTTTTTAGCAGATAATAGTTGTTGAAGGGAATAAAATGTTTTTTAAAACGAAAGCCGTTTTAAGCGAAGAAGATGTGCAGCAAGGCATGAAATCAGTAATACTGGATGGTATTGCTTCGACTGCAATGGGGACTTTTACAGGCGGTATCTTTCTTACTGCTTATGCGTTAAAATTAGGAGCGTCTAATTATCTTATAGGGCTTTTAGCTGCAGTCGGTCCTTTGATGTCATTAATTCAGATTCCTTCGATTTATCTTGTCGAAAAGATCAAAAACAGAAAAAGTATTGTCGTAACTACTTCTTTAATAAGCAGAAGTTTTTGGCTTCTTGTAGCGGCGATACCGTTTATTTTTTCGGCTAAAGCAGGAATAAACATATTATTTTTCGGAATGGCGCTTTATTCTCTTTTTGGAGCTGTTGCAGGTACTGCCTGGGGGCCCTGGCTCAGGGATCTTTTGCCGCAGGATCGGTTAGGCAGTTTTTTTTCAAAAAGGATGGTCTTTTCTACTGTAATGGGAATAGTCTTGAGTATGTTATGCGCGGTTTATCTTGACCAGTGGAAAAAATTTTTCCCCCGCCAGGAGATAGCAGGTTATTCTATCTTATTTGTTATGGGTTTTATTGCCGGCATAATAGGAGTATATTTTTTATATACAATACCTGAACCTAGAATGGCGGTGTCAAAAGCCAAGATTAGGTTTTGGAGACTTTTGACGCTGCCGTTTAAAGACGAGAATTTTAGAAAACTTATGGCATTTTTGGGAGCATGGACTTTTTCGGTTAACCTTGCGGCGCCGTTTTTTACGGTTTATCTTATAAAACGTTTGGATCTTGAAATGTCGTTAATAATAGGGTTGTCCATATTAAGCCAAATCGTCCATTTGATATTTTTGCGCATATGGGGGCGCTTCACGGACAGGTTTACAAATAAATCAGTGCTTAGTGTAAGCGCTCCGTTGTATCTTGTGTGTATTTTTATGTGGACATTTACGACTCTTCCTGATAAATATTTTTTGACAATTCCTTTGCTGATATTGATATATATTTTTATGGGTATTTCAACCGCGGGTATAAATATAGCGGCGGGAAATATCGGGTTTAAGCTTTCTCCGAAGGGAGAAGCTACTTCTTTTTTAACTGTAAGCAACTTTATAAATTCACTTTCTGCCAGTCTTGCGCCTATTATAGGAGGAAAATTAGCGGACGTGGTGACGGATTATGAACTTTCCTGGACATTGCAGTGGAAAGGGCCTAACGGATTATTAAGTTTTCAGACTTTAAATTTTCAATCCTGGGATTTTTTCTTTGCTGTTGCTTTTTTGGTGGGCATTTATTCTTTGCACCGGCTTAGTTTGGTTAAAGAAGTCGGAGAGGTGACTGAAAAAATAGTGTTTGATGAACTTATTTCAGAAACCAGAAAAGAAATAAGAAATTTTACGACAGTTGCCGGAGCAAGGCAGATGGTCAATTTTCCGTTTACAGCTTTTCGATACATAAAAACCGCCGGAAGATCCGGATGGAGAGCTTTTAACGGAAAAAAGAAAAAATAAAAACTTTATAATATTGTTTTTTATGTTTTATGCAGTATAGTTTTATTTAGCGGCATTAAAACACTTTAAGGATAGTGTCAAAAATAATATGAAAGAAATAAGAAAGAAATTAACCACAGAGGACACAGAGGGAAAGAAAAAATTAAAGGAAAAGCTGTTTCTCTGTGTTCTCTAAAAGAGTATCTGCTAAAAGATATAATGTGGGGAATA
>JBDRBG010000082.1:0-3373 GCA_043823005.1 Candidatus Omnitrophota bacterium | reverse complement strand
ACGTACGGTTTGATGAGGGGATGCTGGAAACAGGGTATGGACAAGATACTGAGGCACTCCCAAAGGAAACGGGGAGAAACAGACAACACAAACGTTGTCCTGTAGCCACTGCGCCAGCGTTCTACTCTACAATAGTGAATGGTTGACAGTTGATGGTTAGTTGGTTGATGGTTAAGGGAAAAGGCTCTTGCCGGGTAAACAGTCAACGAACTAACGATCAACCGTCAACAAACGGGTGATTTGATAGTGAATAAAAAGTGTAAACTTTTTTAGGACGATACAGGTTGAAGGAAAAAGGCAGAAGAGATTGCCGCGCCCTTCGCATGGCTCAGGGCTCGCAAAGACCGATCCTTCTTCGTCATTGCGAAGCGCGAGGCAAACGAGCGCTGTGGCAATCTGCTTGGAAAAAATATTTAGGGTTTAAATGCTAGAAAGAATTTATGAACAACATAAATGAATCAATAATATGTTCCGGGTTCGGAGGCCAGGGAATAATGGTGTTAGGCAAATTTTTAGCTAATACCGGCCTTAGCCTGGGTCTGCATGTGACCTGGCTGCCTTCATACGGAGCGGAAGTAAGAGGCGGAACAGCGCATGCTATGATACGTATAGCAACGGATCCGATAGGAAATCCCGTGGTATCTGACGCGACGGTTGTAATCATTATGAATAACCCGTCGTTTGATAAATTTGAAAAAAAAGTAATGCCGGGTGGATTATTGATATTAAATGATTCAATGGTAGATAAAAAATGCAAAAGGGATGATATTGATATTATAGAAGCGTCTCTTACTGATGAAGCTATTCTTCTCGGAAACGTAAAGGTTTCTAACATGATAGCAGTAGGTATTTACGCGGCCCGGAAAAAGATGTTTAATAAAGAACTTTTAATTAAAACCATTGAACAGATGGCCGCAGGACGGGAAGCTCTGGTTTCTATAAACATTAAAGCGATCGAAAGAGGCATGGAACTGGGGAAACAGGGATGATGTTGGTTGATGTTTATGAATTTACCGCAGGAGCTCTCTTTCGAGGGCTAACTTTTTTCGTCTTTGCGAGGAAGCGCAGCGACCGCAGCAATCTCAGTAAAAATAAAATTTAAAAGAAATATAAGTATAAGAAATTAGAGTTCTGCAAAATATAACTTTTACGTCTTTGCGAGGAGCGCAGCGACGCGGCAATCTTATTAAAAATGAAATTTAAAAGAAATATAAATAAATATAAGAATTGAATAAGGAGAATATCAATATGGTGACAGTACGTTTTGCGCCGAGTCCGACCGGGTTTTTACATCTGGGAAGTTCGAGGACAGCTCTTTTTAACTGGTTATTTGCCAGGCATCAAGGGGGCAAATTTTTGTTAAGAGTAGAAGATACAGATCAGGTAAGATCCAAAAAAGAATTTCTTGAAGAGATTCTCGAAGATTTAAAATGGATGGGTATTAACTGGGACGGGGATATCGTATGCCAGAGCGATAGATTTGACGCGTACAGAAAAGAAGCTGAAAAACTTTTGAAAAAAGGCGAGGCATACAAAGAAGGCGATGCCATAATATACAAAGTGCGAAAAGGAAAGACCATTGAGATTGACGATATTATCCATGGCAAAATAACGGTTAATACCGATGAAATAAAAGATCAGGTTATGATTAAGTCCGACGGGTCGCCGGCGTATAATTTTTGTTGTGTTGTCGATGACATTTTTCAGGGTATTACTCATATAATAAGAGGAGACGATCATATTTCCAATACTCCGAAACAAATACTTTTTTACGAGGCGCTGGAAGCTTCCTTACCTCGATTCGCTCATATGCCGCTTATGATGGGAACTGACGGAGCTAAACTGTCAAAACGGCACGGAGCAGTCGCAGTAGACGAATATAAAAAACAGGGGTTTTTACCCGAGGCGCTTACAAACTATTTGACTCTTCTTGGATGGTCGCCCGGTGATGATAAAGAGATTATTTCATTGGAGGAAACAGTTAAGCTTTTTAACCTTGAGGATATGAAAGACGTGCAAGCCAGGTTTGATGTCCAGAAACTCCGCTGGATGAACGGCGAATACATAATGAAAAAAGAAACTGAAGAGCTATTGCCGTTTATTAAAGAACAACTTCTTAGCGTTGGCATGGATCTTTCCGGCGCGCAGGATGAATATATCAAGCAACTTATAGATCTTTATAAGGTCAGACTAAAGACATTGGAAGAATTCGCGGGTTTAACGGATCATTTTTTTATAGATGACTTTCAAGTGGACGAGCAGGAAAAACGAAAATATCTGGGGAAACAGGAAAACTTGGACAACTTAAAGATCTTTGCGGATGAACTTGAAAAAGCCGAAGATTTTGGACACGAAACAATAGAAAAGATATGCCGTGATATCGCGGAGGAAAGACAACTTAAGGCTTCGGGAATAATACATCCGGCCAGGGTGGCAATAAGCGGAAAAATGAAAGGCGCCGGACTTTTTGAAATGATGGAAGTTCTGGGTAAAGAACGTGTTGTGGAGAGAATCAGAAAAGCAGTGATAAATAGTCGTTAGTCGTTGGTCGTTAGTTGTTAGTAGCCGTCTCTGACGGCGAACCGTATTCGTCTTTGCGAGGAGCGAGGCAAACGAGTGAGCTTTGTTATTTACAACTTATCCGTCTTTGCGCGGAGTCCCATGAAAGGGGACGACGCGGCAATCTCAATAAAAGTAAAGGATAATTTTTTGAGAGAGTATGAAGTTAGGGCATCTCTTAAATGGCTACGGTTCGTTGATTAAAAAAGATACATAGTTCAGATCCCGCCAAAGGACGGGCAGGCGGGACAGGTTCTCTGTAGAAGTATAAACCCTGGCTGAAATCAGTCCCGTTATTTTTAAGGGTGAAAAAATGTCAAACAACACATCAAATTTCATAAGAGAGATAATAGATAAGGATCTTGAACAAAACAAGAATAACAGCCGCGTGCATACGCGTTTTCCGCCCGAACCTAACGGGTATCTTCATATAGGGCACGCAAAATCTATCTGTCTTAATTTCGGCATTGCCGCTGATTATAAAGGACTTTGTAATCTTCGTATGGATGATACAAACCCTGAAAAAGAAGAAGCCGAATATGTAGAATCAATTGCAAAAGATGTAAAATGGCTCGGGTTTGATTGGGATGATAGATTGTTTTATGCTTCGGATTATTTCGGAAAGTTATATGAATACGCGTGTGACCTTATTAAAAAAGGAAAAGCATATGTGTGTGATCTTAATCCTGACGAGATTAGAGAATGCCGCGGAACTTTAACAGAACCTGGCAAAGAAAGTCCTTACAGAAATCGTTCGGTTGAAGAAAACCTGAAACTGTTTACAGGTATGAAAGAAGGGGAGTTCCCGGATGGT
>JBDRBG010000081.1:0-5517 GCA_043823005.1 Candidatus Omnitrophota bacterium | reverse complement strand
CTTTGCGAGGGAGCAACAGCGACCGAAGCAATCTCCCGTCGAACGACAAACGACAAACGACGAACGACGAACGACAAACGACGAACGACAAACGTTCCCTCCGTCTTTGCGAGGGAGCAACAGCGACCGAAGCAATCTCCCGTCGAACGACAAACGACAAACGACGAACGACGAACGACAAACGACGAACGACAAACGTTCCCTCCGTCTTTGCGAGCCGTGAGCCATGCGAGCGGCGCGGCAATCTCTTTTTTCTATACGCTAACCGCTATGCGCTATTTATTACTAATAATTTCCCTGGCCCGTTCCAAAGCTTTAGCCAATCCTGCCGGATTTTTGCCGCCTGCCTGAGCAAAGCTGTCTTTTCCGCCGCCGCCGCCGTTTATATAACCGGCTACAGCATCAATTATTTCTTTGGCATTTACCACTTTATTTATCATATCCCGGGTAACAGTACAGATAAGATATGCTTTATCCTGACTGCGGCTTGCTAACAAAACAATACCTGACTCTATTTTTTTCTCAAGATATCCCGCGGCCTTGCGTAACAAAGACATATCTATATCATCAAAAACATCCGAAAAATAACAAATATCTCCTATTAATTCAGGTTGTACCGCTAGCGCATCCATCTTTTTCTGTATCACGCCGAACACATCCGCTTGTTTTTGTTTTTGATATTTTTTCGCGATTTTTTCCAGCCGTTCACGCGCCTCTAAAAATAACGGCCTTATCCTTGTACTAAAATCATGGATTAAAACTTTATCTATTTTTATTGTCCCTCGCACAATTCCTGAAGCCGTATTCATCATCTCTTTTTCTATCCCGGCTTCTTTCTTGTACTTACTTTTTTCGATCTCTTCCAGAAACTTTTTCAGATTCTCCTTTATCCATATTTCAACATCCTCATGTGTTACCGCTTCTATACGCCTGATCCCGCTGGCAACCGAACTTTCGGATATTATTTTAAAAAGACCTATATCTTTTGTATTGTCAACATGAGCGCCTCCGCACAGTTCCTTAGAACATTCTCCTATCCCCACTACCCTTACGATATCCTCATATTTTTCTCCGAAAAAAGAAAGCGCTCCTTCTTCTTTTGCCTCTTTCAAACTCTTTTCTTCTTTTGTCACAGAAATATCCTCTGAAATCCAGGTATTCACTATATCTTCCACCCCGGCCAATTCACGTTCAGATACTTTTTTCATATACGTAAAATCGAAACGCAGTTTTTTATCATCAACAAACGATCCTGCCTGTCTCACCTGTTCTCCCAGCACGCTTCGAAGCGCCGCCTGTAAAAGATGCGTAGCCGTATGATTCCTGGAAGTTCCGGCTTTTCGATCAAAGTCAAGATTAAGAACAACTTTATCCTTTATCGCGAAACTTCCCTTTTCCGCGTAAACACCTAATATTTTTCTGCCTCCGGCCTCAAAAGTATTCAGTATTTTCATAACCGAACCTTTTTTCTCAAGGCTTCCTTTGTCTCCTGCCTGGCCTCCGGATTCCGCGTAAAATTTACTGCTCTGAGGAGAAACGATAATCTCTCCGTATTCTCCTTCTGTTATTTCCCCGCTCTCGGCATCTTTCTTTAATATAAATTCAATTTCGGTTTCAAGCGGAAGCTCTTCCGAAAAATGAGGATTCGGAGCATTCTTAAATCTATCCGGACTAAAAATAAATTCACCGGAAATATCGCTTCCCTTACGCGACAATTCTTTTTGTTCGTCCATCAGAGCTAAAAACCCGTCCATATCAAGAGACATGTTTATTCCTTCGGTTCTCCGCAAAATCACGTCAACGGGAAGACCGTAAGTATCCGCTAATTTGAATATTTCATTTCCTCCCAGAACCCCGTGTTTACGAGCTTTCCGGAGCATCTCGTCAAGAATCGGAAGAGCTGAATTAAGAGTATCTATAAACTTTTCTTCTTCTTGTTTCACAATCGCGCTTATATGTTCTCTCTTTTCCTTTATCTCAGGATAAACATCTCCCATTAATTGAGCTATAACAGGAACCAGATTATATAAAAACGGTTCTTTTTTTCCGCTCTGCAAATAAGCCCGCCGAATAAGTTTTCGTATAACATATCCTCTTTTTTCGTTTGACGGGGAAACCCCGTCAGCAACAGAAAAAGTCACTGCTCTTATATGGTCGGCAATAAGATTAAGTTCCTGTTTCTTTAATTCAGGACTATCCGTAATCTCTATTTCCCGTTTTATTTTCGCGATAATAAGATCAAAAAGATCCGTATCAAAATTATTCCTGACATTCTGCATAACGGAAACTATCCGCTCAAGCCCCATACCTGTATCTATGTTTTTACTCGGCAAAGCTACAAGATTACCGTCTGATTTCCGTTCAAATTCAGTAAAAACAAGGTTCCAGATTTCGACAAATCTACCGCAATCACACGAAAGATCACAGTTAGCCTTACCGCATCCCGCGGCTTCACCCCAATCATAAAATATCTCCGAACACGGACCGCACGGCCCGTTCGGCCCCTGCGTCGGAGCGTCTTGAGGCCAAAAATTATCAGAAGGCCCCAATTTAACTATTTTTCCGGCAGACACTTTCATATTATCCCGCCAGATAGAATATGATTCTTCGTCATCTTTATATACGGATACCCATAATTTTTCTTCAGGCAAAGCCATTTCTTTTGTCATAAACTCCCATGCCCATTCAATAGCTTCCTGTTTAAAATAATCACCAAACGAAAAATTGCCGAGCATTTCAAAAAAAGTATGGTGCCTTGGCGTTCTCCCTACATTGTCAAGATCACCCGTACGAAGACATTTCTGACAGGAAACAACCCGTTTAAACTTGATGTTTCTGCCCATGAACTGTTCCTTAAACTGGTTCATTCCCGCTCCGGTAAAAAGCAAAGTCGGATCGTTTTCAGGCACAAGAAGATCACTGGTTACAATAATATGCCCTTTATTTTTAAAAAAATCTAAAAATCTTTTTCTTATTTCATATGATGTCATTTTTATTATTTCTTTCTTTCTGAAAATATTTGTCTTTTTTCTTATTTCCATTGAGTTTGCCGCGCTCCCGTTGGTCGCTCGCAATGACGGATAAGGTTTCGTCTTTGCGAGGGAGCCACAGCGACCGCGGCAATCTCCGTCCTTCCCGTCTTTGCGAGCAAAGCGAAGCAATCTCTAATTTGTTACGCATCTACCAGATTTTCACCACAGAGTCTCTGAGTCACAGCGCCATTCAAAAACTAAAAATATTTGTTTTTTCTCTTCTGCTCCTCTGTTTATCCCTCCCTCTGTGCCTCTGTGCTCTCTGTGGTTTATTTTTATCCAAGATTGCCGCGTCGCTTCGCTCCTCGCAATGACGAAGAGATTATCCGCTCGTACCGCCAACAACCTCTTCCGCGATATCGATATCAATACCGCGCGATAAAAGATAACGAAAAAGTTTAGCTTTATCTTTTTCACTTAGAGGATATTTAAACTCATCGGCCTTTATCCGTACTATTTTTTTTGCTATTTGATTATCGTCCAGTTCAGATTCTCTTTCAGTAAAAACCTCTTCTATAACAGCCGTTTCTATGCCTTTACCTTCCAGTTCCGCTCTTATAAAACTTTTTGACCCGGGCTTTGATCTAAGCCTTGTATCTATCCATTGCCGTACGAACCGAAAATCATCAATAAAACGTTTTTCTTTTAACTCGGCTAAAACCAGACTGATTTCACAGTAAGCATACCCCTTAGAGAACAATCTCTTTGAAATTTCGTTTTCACTGCGGGCACATATTGATAACAGTTTCATACAATAAGTTTTAGCTGTTTCAATATCTTTTTTAGACATAACCGGATTTCTCCCGAATTCGGATTATGGTTGAACTGTCATCGCTTTTATAACTTCTGTTTCAATTTTATTTAATAAAGCAAAGTTATCTTTAAGATATAAGCGGGCGTTTTCTTTGCCCTGCCCTATTTTTTCTTCTCCATAAGAAAGCCAGGTACCGCTTTTTTTAACTATACCAACCTGTTCTGCCATATCAATAACACTTGACGCGCGTGATATACCTTCATCAAAAAGAATATCAAACTCAGTCTGTCTAAACGGAGGCGCCATCTTATTTTTTACGACCTTAGCCCTTACCCTGTTGCCAATAACCTTATCTCCTTTTTTAAGAGACGCTATCCTGCGCAAATCAATCCTGACTGACGAATAAAACTTAAGCGCGTTACCTCCGGTAGTGGTTTCAGGATTACCGAACATTACACCCAGTTTCATACGTATCTGGTTTATAAAGATAACACATGTTTTTGATTTACTTATAGCGCTTGTAAGTTTCCTAAGCGCCTGGCTCATAAGCCGCGCATGCAATCCCATATGCGAATCTCCCATATCACCGTCTATTTCCTTCTTAGGGGTCAATGCCGCTACTGAATCTATTATAACAACATCAAGAGCATTACTGCGAACAAGAGTTTCCGTTATTTCCAGGGCCTGTTCCCCGTTATCCGGCTGTGCAATTAATAAATTATCAAGATTAATCCCTATTTTTCGGCCATACCCCGGATCAAAAGCATGCTCAGCATCAATAAACGCGGTTTCCCCGCCCTGTCTCTGGGCATTGGCAATAATACTTAAAGTCAGAGTTGTTTTCCCGCTTGATTCCGGCCCGAATATTTCCACAATTCGTCCGCGCGGAACACCATTTATTCCAAGAGCCAGATCTAATCCCAAAGAACCCGTCGGAATAACATCCACCACAGCCTTATATCCCTTACCCAATTTCATAATAGCGCCTTCGCCAAAATCCTTTTCAATCTTAGTTAGCGCCAGTTCCAAAGCGTGCCTTTTCACCGCATTTCCACCTGAATCTTTAGTTTCGCCATCCTTTTTAACCGTACTTTTTTCCTTCTCATTTTTAGTCATATTACGCCTCCCGCGTTAGTGTCTAGTTATAACCGTTCTATTATACAGATATACACTATTTATTGTAAAGGGTTTTATTATAGTATTTTTACTATATATAATAGGTTAAATCCACAAAATTGACCTGATTCTCAATCTCGTTAATAATATTTTTATTTCCATCGAGATTGCTTCGAGCTTCGTTTGCCTCAGCCCTCGAAAGTCCGTCTTTGCGAGCTTCGAGCCTTGCGAGAAGCGCAGCAATCTCTAATTCGTTACGCATCTCCCAGATTTCTCACCACAGAGTCTCTGAGTCACAGAGCCATTCAAACTAATAAATTTTTTATTTTTCTCCCCTTTGTCTATCCCTTTCTCTGTGCCTCTGTGCCTCTGTGCCTTTGTGCCTCTGTGCCCTCTGTGGTTAATTTTTGCGTTTTCTATTCCCATCCGAGTTTGCCGCGTCACTCGCTCCTCGCAATGACGGATGAAGTTCTTTCGCAATGACGAAGTCCGTCTTTGCGAGCTTCGAGCCATGCGAGAAGCGCGGCAATCTCCCGTCTTTGCGAGGGAGCAACAGCGACCGCGGCAATCTCCGACGAACGACGAACGACAAACGACGAACGACTATTGTTCCCC
>JBDRBG010000080.1:0-8986 GCA_043823005.1 Candidatus Omnitrophota bacterium | reverse complement strand
TTAAAGTATCCGGGGTTGGCATTGCGCCAGTTTTTCTGCTGCGCTTGACGACGTTTTTTCTGGCATTCGAATCGCAGACAGCTTATCTGACGATCACCGACATGTTTCTTTGGGCAAAAAAACCTGCCGCAAAACAAGCACCTCTTTTGTTGAATTATTTTTTTATTATTCATATGAACAAGTATGAATCAAAAAAGAACGAATGATAAGAAAAATAAAAGGAATGATTAATATCGGAATTAAACCAATTTCATTATTCAGGATGGAATTAAAAAAGAATTAAATGGGTGGTACATGGTACACCGACTATCCGTCGATATTGGTATGTTTTCAGAGCGTCGTTCACAAAACCCGCGAAAAAGACCAGGGATGTAAAAAGATCGTGCCTTAGAAGGCAAATATGAGGCTTGTAATTAGTGAATAGTTCCGCAAGTGAAAAGGATACAGGAAAAAGGGAAAAGTCAGAACCCAGACTCGTCATTCGGGCTGTGCGTATTCAAATTTTGTCTTTGCGAGGGAGCTCGCGCGACCGCGGCAATCTCTATAATAATACTACCAATTACAGAAAATAGTTACCCATAAAGTTTATATTTTTAATGCTATAGGAGATTGCTTCGCTATGCTCGCAATGACGAGATAGGAAAAGACTACCATATGAACCCCAAAAAAGTAAAACCAGACAAACAAAACCAACGTCCGATAATATATCTTATGTTAACTAGCTAAAGAGGGGGGACTTGAATTTTTTCCTTTAAGCTCCTACATCTTGTGCGCGTAGGCACTTGGATTCGCAAAAAGCTATTGAGTATATACTCTTTATCCTAACTTCTTTCGCTTAAAGGCGTTATGGGCGCTGTTTTTTTATTATGTATATTTGTCTTTTAGAGCTTTTTTCTGTTTTTTAGGCTGTTTACGTAGTATTGTAGCATTTTTTTGCGGACTTGGAGTCAGGATATCGCTATCTTCTTTAAAATTTTTATTCATTCTTATTTTACTGTAATTTTTGCCCCTGGTTGGACTTTTCTTAATACTTTTTGGGCCATTCATTTTAGCTAATAAAGACTTTACTGGCAGGCCTTGGTTTGCTTCCTGTGCTCCGAGGCTGTTGGACCGAAAAAGATACATAAAGCACCTTTCTTCAGGCCAATATGCTTATATATATATCCCCTACTTAAACATCCATCGTAACATTCTGAACAAGCGCAACTATTATATCCCCTAGTATCAAAATAAATCTCATTATCCCGGGTTTGAACTTTTGAAACTATACGCAGTTTGTTTGTGATTTTTCTTGCAGGTGGATTTGAGCATACTCCCTCATCAATGCAAATCGTTGCATCAACTGTTCCAATAATTTTTTTCACGTTTTTTTATTCTTTGATAAGTTTTGTCCCAACATAAATGCCGTTAGTAAAAAAATCGTCCGGATTTAGTCCTTGTTCTGCTAATTTTTTTCGTTTTTTTCGTCTTTTAACGCCTTGTTTCGTTTTTAATTGATTGCGCTCTTTAAGCCCCACAACGATCACTCCCCTTTCAGTTTTATTAGTGTAGTATACGTTACAAATCATGTTTAGTCAAAAAACTCAGGAGTTTAATCGCTTAATGTCTGCCAATATTTTATAACATTTATATTTTTCTTCTTTTTTTAACTGCTCTATGCGATAATATAAAATAAAAATATCAGGAGATTTGATGAGATACGATCCTTTTCAGGCAAAAGCTATAAACTATATCAATGAAGGCCATTCTGTGATAGTTTCAGCGCCCACAGGAGCAGGAAAAACCGTTATTGCCGAACATGTAATCCATGATTGCTTGAAACGATCAAAAAGAGCCGTGTATACTGCGCCGATCAAAGCTTTATCTAATCAAAAATTCAGAGATTTTCAAGTAGATTTTCGAGATAAAATCGGGATACTAACCGGTGACGTAAGTATCAATCCGCATGCGCCTATTCTTATAATGACAACCGAAATTTTCAGAAATAAGGTCCTTGGCAAGACTTCAGAATTAGAAGAATATTCATGGATAATTTTCGATGAAATTCATTATCTGGACGATTATGAACGCGGTACGGTCTGGGAAGAATCTCTTATTTTTCTTCCAAAACACATGAAAATGTTGGCTCTTTCAGCTACAATTCCGAATATCGATGAATTTGCCGCATGGATTCGTTCAGTACACAAAAAAAGCTTAAAAGTGGTTAAGGAACTTACTCGTCCTGTTCCGCTTCATTTTTTTTACCAGTACCAGGGTTCGATAATAGATAATGTCAATAAAATTAAAGATTTCCCCCGCTTTAAACGGCACAGTAAAGGCGCGGCACGCTATATGCGGGAAAATTCTCTTACGCTACGTCCCAATAGGCTGACTTCTCTGGTTAATCATCTTATTACTAATGATCGTCTTCCCTGTGTATATTTCTCTTTCAGCAGGCGAAGATGCGAATATCTGGCAGAAGAACTATGCAATGTAAATTTTGTTACAGATAAAGAACAGCGCCAAATCATTGCGTTATACTCCGATCTGTGCAAAAAATTCGATCTTGACGGAGAAAAAAGCGCGGAAGAAATCAGGCCTTTTATTGAAAAAGGTATTGCCTATCATCACGCTGGAATGCTGCCGACTTTAAAAGAAGTCGTTGAACGGCTTTTTACAAGCCGTCTTATTAAAATAATTTTTACCACAGAAACTTTTGCTCTGGGAATAAATATGCCGGCGCGCACTGTTATTTTTGACGAACTCCGCAAATATTACGGCAGAGGTTTTGCTACTCTAAAAACACGGGATTTTTACCAGATGGCAGGTAGAGCCGGCCGTCGGGGAATTGATGAGGAAGGCTTTGTATACAGCAGAGTCAATCCCCGCCAAATTTCCAGAGCGGAATTGAAGCAGATAATATTCCGTGAACCGGAAACAGTCAGATCCCGGTTTAATGCCGCATATGCTACTATTCTTAACCTTTACAATATACACGAAGAGAATCTTTATGATATTTATCCCCGGTCTTTTCATTCTTTCCAGGCAAAACATATGTCTCAACAAAAAGCTATAGCTAGAATGCGCGCAAAAGTCGACTTACTCAAAGAATTAGACTATATTTCATCGGAAAAACTGACAGAAAAAGGTAATTTTGCTTCGCAGATTTATGGGTATGAACTGTCTCTTTCGGAACTTTACACTCAGGGAATACTTGAAACCCTTTCTGTCGTTGACCTGGCAGTACTATGCGTAGCGCTTGTTTTTGAACCACGGAAAGGTTCTTCAATCCCTAAGCTGAATATGCACGTACGCCGCTTACGCCACACAACTGATATTATTATATCTTCTATTCATCGAAGTGAACTAAAAAGAGGTATCAACGATCTTACCAAAAATTGTTATTATCATCTCTCCCCTGCCCTTGAAGGCTGGATGGGACAGCTTTCCTTTAATGAAATATTGCGCCTTACTGACGTAGATGAAGGAGAAATTATTCGTACCTTTCGGATGGGAATTCAGGTGCTGCGAGAAATACTTGATACCCCGGCATCAAGCACACTAAAAGCAAAGATAAAACAAGCTTTATATCTTATAAACAGGGATATTATAGATGCTGAAAAACAACTGCGAAAAATTTAACAGTTTTTTATCGGCTGCGCATTTTACTCAAAAGCCTGAGGATCTCCAGATAGAGCCATATCAACGTAATAATAAGTCCAAAAGCGCCATACCACTCCATATATTTTGGGGCTCTGTTTTTTTCTCCGTTTTCAATAAAATCAAAATCAAGCACCAGGTTTAAAGCCGCGATGCTTACCACTATCAGACTGAAAATGATTCCAAACGGTCCCGAGTCATGAATAAGTGTCATTTGTATTCCAAAAAATGACAGTATAATTGAAATTAAATAAAATAAAGCTACTGCGCCGGTTGCTGATATAACTCCCAGCTTAAAATTTTCAGTGGCTTTAATCAAACGTGACTTGTACGCTAACAAAAGGCAAAAAAGCGTTCCAAAGGTCAAAGCAACCGCTTGGACAACTATTCCGGGATACATTCTCTCGAAATATAAGGATACACCGCCTATTACTATTCCTTCAATAAGAGCATAGACCGGAGCCGTAATTCCGGACCATTCTTTTTTAACGATTGTTATTATTGCTGTAATTAGGCCTAAAACAACTGCCGAAAAGATCAGGATCATCCGTCCCTCGGAATTTCCCCATACCCAGGACGCTGTTAATACCGTAAACAATAAAAGCAGTAATGTTTTATTCGTCGTACCCTGTATTGTCATTGTCCTGCCCTGTGAGGCATGAGCCTCTTCTGCCGTAAAAACAGTTCCCCTTAATGCGGGGTTACCTGAACGCATCATGATATACTCCTCTTTTTTTTAGTCGTGTTTGTTTTGTTAAGCATTCTGCAAAATATAAAATGTGTCACAACGTCTTTGCGAGGAAGCGAAACGACCGAAGCAATCTCGAATAGCAATAAAAATATAAATTTTGTGGGTAAACTATATTATTATAGAGATTGCCGCGGTCGCTCTTGCTCCCTCGCAAAGACAAAATATGTAACAGTCTGAAAAATGTCTACTGTTTGTATGCGTTTACCAATTTAATGCTTGTTTTATTCCAAACGAATTCAAAACAAAACAAATGATCTCCTAATTTTTCGTATGCTTTTCCGTATGGAGCCAGAACAAGCGTAAAACTTATTTTCCCGGATTCTTTATCTATAATAAATTTTGTTCCTCTGAACTCGAGAGCTTCCTGCATATCATATTCTGTTAATAACCATTCATTTATGACAGCTAAAACAGGAGCTTCTATCATAGGATAAATATCAATCAATGCGTTGTCTTTATATTTATAGATACCATAGAGTGTTAATGATTCCTCTACTCCGTCAATAATCGTTATTACATATTCTTGTTGTCCGTCATTATCTATATCTGCTATATAAAGCTCATAATAACCATATGACCCTTCGAGTTCAAACCAACCATATTCCGTAGAATAACCGACAACATTATCCTTTTCAATCTCTGTCCCATACGATATTATTGTGCCCTGTTCATTCAATTGTTTAAGCACTTTTTTGACAGTATAAGGGCCTGCCAAATAATCAAAATTGTGATTTTTGTTATAGGCTCCCAAAATAGTTCTTATTTTTTCTTTTAAAGCTTTTGTTGAAACTCCTGCGCTAAAATCCTTTCGTTTCCAAATAACATCATACACTTGAAATAATAACCGTTTATATTTTACATTTAAGGGATCAGATTCAATTGACCGGACTAAAAGATCTGAAACTGTTATAAAATCGCATTTATCAGGCTCTTTTAACATCAACTTTGCTTTTTCATACAATATTTCGGCTTTTTTTTTAGAATTTGAGGTGTTTGCTAGCTTTAGATCAAGCTGATTCAGGACTTTAGTTATTTGACTGAGTTCTCCTTGTACAATAACTTCGGTTTCCGACCAGGAATCAGCGCAATAAAAGCAAACTATAAAACCGGCAAGCAAAAAGTTTTGTATAAGATAATATATGGTTCGTTTCATATTAGTTATAATATCTGTGTTAATGTATAATGGACATTCACTCTCCTGAAGAAGGTAAACAAATCCTAGCAAAGAAGTTATGGTTCAGTCTCCGGCAAGCTCCAGGCTCTGTATCTACGATACTACTTCTTTTTTCTCTCCGAAATATCGTAATGTCAATAGAGTAATATCATCAGATTGCGGCATATCTACGGAAAAGTTTTCGATTGTTTCTAAAAGAGAATTAGTCATATCCTTAACAGGAACATTTTTCTGAGAAACCAACATAAGCTCTTTTTCTAAACGACTTTCCGTAAACATTTCATTTTTCGAATTAAGCGCTTCGGTAATACCGTCTGTATACATACAAATCGTATCTCCCGGAAACAACATTAAATGCCCTGATTTATAAACCGCGTTCTCAAAAGTTCCGACAACTCCGGTATGCGCTTTTTCAATAACTTCACAGATTCCGGTCTTTCGCAGTAAAAAAGGCGGATTATGACCGCCGTTAGAAAATACCGTTTTCCCGGTTTTAATATCCAATATTCCGCAAAAAATAGTCGCGAACATATAAGAATCATTGAAATACAGAATTTCCTTATTTACGCGTTCCAATATTTTCTCGGGTTTTTTACTTTCCACGGCAGTTACCTTAAGAATGGTCTTTGTAACAGCCATAAAAAGAGCCGCGGGTACTCCCTTTCCCGCGACATCGCCGATTACAAAACAAAGTTTTTCTTCGTCAATAAAGAAAAAGTCATAAAAGTCTCCTCCAACCTGACGCGCGGGTTTTAATAAAGCAAAAATGTCTATCTCTTTTTTCTCGGGAAACGGAGGAAATTTTTTAGGTAAAAAACTCATTTGTATATCACTGGCTATTTTTAATTCGCTTTCCATTCGTTCCCTTGCGGCAGTAGCTTTTGTAAGTTCAAATATATATTCTTTTAAAGCACTGCGCATATAAATAAAAGACCTGGCAAGGTGTCCGACTTCATCATCGGTTTGTATGTTGGGGATATCCACGTCCAGGTTTCCTTTTGCGATATTATTTGTCGCGCCCGACAACATCCTCAATGGAAGAGTAATCGAACTGGAGATAAAAACTATTACTCCCAATAAAAACAAAAGTCCGATAAATCCTATTGCGAAAACCGTCCAATTAAGCCTGTTTATATCTTCCATAAGCTCATCCTGCGGGAATAAAACCGCAAGAGACCATCCGCTGGATAAAAGAGGCATATAGCTTATCCAGCAAGGTTTTCCGCTTACAAGGCTTTGAAACGGTAAAAATCCGGTTTCTCCTTTTACCATATCCCGGCCAATTTTACTTATAGACTGATCATCTTTTTTCTCCGCTATGCTGAAAATAGTCTCATCCATAACCAGATCTTCTTCCGGATGAGTTACAAATGTTCCTTTTTTTGATATCAAGAATCCATAGCCGATTTTTCCTATGGTAATAGACGAAACAATATCTTGAAGCCATGCCAATGAAATATCAGCGGTAACAACTCCCATAAATTTTCGTTTCCCTTCGATGTTAGAATAAAAGGGTACTGTATACGTTGACATTATTATATTAGCGCCGCCTTCATCATTGTACGGTTCGCTCCAATTCGGAGCATTTATCTCTTTAGGAATCATGTACCAGTCCATAGAAAAATATTTATACGAATCCGATCCTAAATAAGTGCAATAAATATCAGAGTTGTTCTTATAAGCATACGGCGCGAAATAATAACTATCTTTATCAAAAGCAAAAGGCTCAAACGCGATAGTAGAGCCGTATATTTCCGAATTATTTTCAACGACTGAAGTTAATAATCGAACTAGCCCGTCTTTAGTATAAGCTGATTGTTCCAGGAAATAGGCCAGATTTTCCGGAACTTTTTCGATAGATCTAAGGATGGTATCGATCTTGTTAAGCGTAGACAGTGTAGTGCTTTTCGCGTTATGTTCGACATTCTTAATGATCGCGCCTCTGGCGAATATATAATAATATGAAAATATAACAGTAAAAATAATTGTACAGCTTGTTAAGATAAAAAATACAAGCTTAAAAGTAATCCCTTTTTTATTAATTACCATTATTAATACTCCTAAACGCAAATTTCAAATCACTCTCATATTATATCATAAATAACAGCCCTAGAACCGGGTTCCATCTTTATATTTTTGTTTTATGATCAATTGTTTTTTTCCTGAATCAAACTTAATATGAAACCTGTTAAGAAAAGACATACCCAACACACCGTCTCTATCACCTAGCTCTGTAACTATAGCCTCTATATTTTCCGCTTTTGCGGTTCCTACTGTTATCGTCCTTAATTTTCCTCGAAAAGCTTCCTTTATTCCACCATCCGCCATTTTAACCTCAACCTTCTCTGAAAACCCTTTTTCCCCTGCAAAAAGATTTTTTGCGGTTTCTTTTGATAGAACAACAGTAGTCGCTCCGGTATCCACAAGCAGAGAAACCCTTACTTTATTGTTCAAAAAAGCTTCGACTATAATCTCTTGATCCCCAGTATATCTAACATGATGCTCAAATTTACTTAGCTCCCGGCTTTCTTCTATTTGATTTTTCGCTTTGTTTATTAACTGTACGACTTCTTTCTGATCAGCCCCTTCGGGCCTTATAATGCGCTTTATCTCATTCCTTGTCATTCCAACTTCACCATAGCCGATATCGACAACTATACCTTTTTCGTCTTCCCTGATTAATGTGCCTTTGATTGTCCCTCCATTTGTTAATTCAACAATTATGATTTCCCTATTGTTTGTTTCTGCCTCATAACAATACGAATTGACCCCAAAAACAAAGGATAAAACCAGAAACAAGCTTAGTTTGTCGAATCTCATAACGTAATACCTTTTAACTTACACTTTTTAATATCTCTTTCTGATCCTCATTTAACAATACGTTCAATAGCTCATAGGACTTAATAATATGTTTGGCTTTTTCAGCTTCAAAACGGTATTTTTCGGAAATAAAAGAATTAACCGATTCTGTGTCAAAAGGAAATTCCCACATTATAGTATCTATTTCCACCGTAAGTGTCTTAATCTTAGCATCCTGCTGTATTAACCATTTCCGCACATCAGACGCGAGTTTCTTCACCTGTCTTGTCTGTTCCTGAGAAAGCTCTAAACGTCCCCGATTATTCAATATATATTGAATAATCGCATAAAATTTATTTTCCATTTCAGAAGAGTGAAGAGCTTTTCCGCTTGTATTACTGCTGATTGCGAATATCGGCTGTGTACTAAGAGTCAAGATTAAGAACATGCCGCTCAATATCAAAACTTTTTTTATCATTTTTTCTCCTTCGTTATTTAACGGTATTGTCAAAAGTTAACCACAGAGAACACAGAGAAATCTTTTAGTATTAAGAAGTTAGAAACTTTCTTACTCCCTCCCCTCTGTGTTCTCATAAAATCAACCTCTTTATTGCTTGTTTAAG
>JBDRBG010000079.1:0-3456 GCA_043823005.1 Candidatus Omnitrophota bacterium | reverse complement strand
TTTAAGGTTAATGGTTTTAGAAAATAGTTTCTTCTAAATCATACCATTTGATCTTCGAGATCCAAAAAATGTCTTGGTCTGTAAAGACCACTTATAGACATCCTTAGGAGGAAGCCTCTTTTTCATGTTACCATTGCGAGGCACGAAGCAGATGAGTGCCGAAGCAATCTGAATGGAAAAAATGTGTTGCTGAAAGGTTTGGCGACATACTATATACTACATACGGTCGGGGCAAAGCCCCGACAAGGAAGGAGCAAAAATGTCATACTACATCCCAACAGAAAAAGAAATGATGGAAATGTTAAGCAAACCCGATCTTGACACAGTCAAAGGCAGACGCGACAGAGCAATACTTGAAGTTCTATATTCAACGGGATTACGCAGAATGGAAATGCATAACCTAAATCTTGATGACATAGATTTTACAGAAGGAGTAGTCAGAGTGTTTCAGGGTAAAATGAGAAAAGACAGGGTAGTCCCTGTCGGAAAAGTAGCATTAAAAGCATTGATGTTATATTTAACCAAATCACGTCCAAAATGGATTAAAAATACAAGAGAAAGAGCCTTATTTCTTGAAAGAAGAGGCGGTTATCTATATATATGTATTATCAAATAGTTACGGACTATTCACCGAATAAACGAATTAATGTACATTCTGTTCGTCATGCCTGCGCAACACATATGCTAAAACGAGGCGCGGATATCCTGCATATCCAAAAATTTCTAGGCCATACCTCCCCAAAAACCACAGAAATATACACAAAACTCTTCCCCAAAGACCTCGTCGAAGCGTGTGAAAAGATAAAATTGAGGGAGGAAGGGGATTTTTAGGAGGCTTTATTATTTTTTACAGCTTTTGGTAGTTTGGCTTGAATTCTGTAAGTCTTTTTGGTATAATATGTTGCAATTGACAGTGCTGGTAATGTTCCTAGCTCTAAAAAAATAATTGATTTTCTAAGATATAGCTTTTTTTTCTTATCTGGAGATTTAACTAGAGAAATAGATGATAACTAAATATCACGCAAAATATTTTGCTCATGAATTAACAAAGAAGTGCCCATCAGACAGCATTCAGAAACTGATGGTCTCTCTTGCTGATGCTCAGGTAGATCTTAACCCTCATCAGGTCGATGCGGCTCTTTTTGCCTTTCGCTCACCGTTTTCAAAGGGTGTTATCTTAGCTGATGAAGTTGGTTTGGGTAAAACTATTGAAGCGGGAATTGTTTTGGCTCAGAAATGGGCTGAGGGAAAAAGAAAAATCTTAATCATAGTTCCTTCTTCTCTGAGAAAACAGTGGATGCAGGAGCTTGCTGATAAATTTTTTCTACCATCGACAATTATAGAAACCCCATCATTCAATAAAGTCGTCAAACAAGGCAAGGTAAATCCTTTCGATCTTAGAGAAAATATCGCAATATGCTCATATCATTTTGCTCGGAATAAAGAAGAATACGTTCGCATGATAAATTGGGATATGGTCATTATTGATGAAGCTCATAGATTGCGAAATGTATATAGGACGGATAATAAGATTGCTAAAACTATTAGGTCGTCAATCGAGACTGTTACCAATAAGGTTCTTTTAACTGCAACACCTTTACAAAACTCACTTATGGAGTTGTATGGGCTTGCAAGCTTCATTGATGAGCATATTTTTGGTGATATAAAAAGTTTCAAAGAACAATTTGTTCGAATAACAGATGACGGTGTTTTTTCGGACCTGAAAGAAAGAATAAAACCAATTTGCAAGAGAACTTTACGAAGGCAAGTATTGGAATATATTCAGTACACCAATCGCCTTGCGTTAGTCCAAGAATTTGTTCCCGGAGAGGACGAGCAAAGACTGTATGACTGCGTATCGGATTATTTACGTAGAGATACTCTGTACGGACTTCCAACTAGCCAAAGACAACTTATCACACTTATTTTAAGAAAGCTTCTAGCTTCGTCTGCTTATGCTATATCAAAGACACTTCGGTCTTTAGTGGAAAGGCTTGAACGTACGCTTAAAAAAGATAAAGAAATCAAGAAAACCCTTAAAGAAGAAATAGCGGAAGATTATGAAGAATTGTCTGAAATAGAAGATGAGTGGGACGGCGACGAGAACAAAGAAGAAGGACTTTTAAGTGACTATGAAGTAGAAGCTGTGGAGAAAGAAATCAGCGATTTAAAAGATTTTGTCAAACTTGCTGAAAGCATAACACACGATGCTAAAGGTAAGGTTCTTATTCAAGCCCTTAAAATGGGTTTTAAAAAAGCACAGGAATTAGGCGCCCAGAGAAAAGCGCTGATTTTTACTGAATCGAGAAGAACGCAAGAATATTTATATCGACTTTTATCTGAGAGCGAATATTCAGGGAAAATAGTTCTTTTTAATGGAACAAATAGTGATGAACAGGCAAAGCTGACTTATAAAGCATGGCTTGATAAATATAAAGGAACGGATAGGATTTCAGTGTCGGTTACTTCCGATAAAAGAGCATCATTAGTAGATCGTTTTAAAGACGAAGCAGAAATCATGATAGCTACCGAATCTGCGGCTGAAGGAGTAAATCTTCAGTTTTGTTCTTTGGTTGTCAATTATGATCTTCCTTGGAACCCACAGAGAATTGAACAACGTATCGGTAGATGTCATAGGTATGGACAGAAACATGATGTTGTCGTTGTTAATTTTCTAAATAAGAAAAATGCGGCGGATCAAAGAGTGTATGAGCTTTTAGATGAAAAATTTAAATTGTTTAATGGTGTTTTTGGCGCCAGCGATGATGTGCTAGGTGCCATAGAGTCGGGTGTAGATTTTGAGAAAAGGATTTCAGATATTTATCAAAAATGCAGGCGTCTTGAAGAAATTGAACAAGAGTTTTCTATTCTCCGGTCTGAATTAGAAGAAAGAATTGATGAGCGCATGAAAGCAACCCGCCAGAAAGTTTTTGAAAATTTAGATGAAGAAGTTCACGAAAAATTATGCATAAGCCGAGATGAAGGGAATTTATATCTTAATAAATACGAACAGTGGTTGTGGGATATTACCAAACATGCTCTTGCTGATTGTGCGGACTTCCATAAAGAAAACGATGGATATGCTTTTTACTTAAGATCGAATCCATTCGAGCATTTACAGGATCTTCCGACAGGACCCTATCGGATAGCACGAAATGTGGATACTTCAAAAGAACACATTTATCGCTTAGGACATCCTATCGCAAAAGAAATTATAAAAAGAGCAAAAAAAGAAAAATTAAGTCCTGCGGAAATTTCCTTTGATTATTCAAATTGTGGAAAACAGATTACAGTAATAAAAGACCTTATAGGATTTTCAGGGTATCTATTCGTTTATCAGATTACGGTGGAAGCTTTGGAAATAGAAAATCATATTGTTTTTTTGGGGTATAAAGATTCGGGAGATCGATTAACGGACGATCAATGTTTTCGTTTGTTTTCCGTCCCGGGCGATAT
>JBDRBG010000078.1:0-2252 GCA_043823005.1 Candidatus Omnitrophota bacterium | reverse complement strand
TTGACCCAAAAGAGAGGTGTATGAAACAAAGAAACCGAAAAGGAACTGTGCTGGTCACTGTTTTATGGTTTATAACTGTACTTGCCATTTTCGGAATGGGTCTGGGGCGAGTGTCGTGGTCTGTCTATAATTTCACCAAGTGGCGGGAAAATAAGTTAGCAGGAGAACAAGCAGTAAGAGGCATTGTTCTTATGCTTAAACTTGATCGCAAGGAGGATTTAACTCCGGAATATGATTCATTAACTGAATTAGCTCAGGAAAAAGAATATAAATTTGGCAATGTAAAAGTCGTTTATTACATGGTAGACGAAGAATCAAAGATCAATATTAACACAGCAACAAGTTTAATTTTGAAGGAATTACCTTCAATGGACATGGATAAAGCGGTAGAAGTTGTAAATTCGGAACTAAAACCGTATTTTCCTAAAGAAGAAATTCTAAAGGTTGAAGACATTGAAAAAGAAGATTATGCAGAAATGAAAGATATTATTACGGTATATGGAACAGGCGCTGTAAATATAAATACTGCTTCAAGTGAGATTTTGGAAATATTAGATTTTGATTCCGGGTTAATTGAGGCGGTAATGGAGTTTCGAGTAGGCGAGGATGAAGAGCTATATACTGAAGATGATGGGGTATTTGAGTCCATTTCAGATATTACAACAGGTCTTAACGAATGTCGGTCATTATCTTTGAACGAAGAGCAGGCAATAAATTCACTAATAAGCAAAAAACTTTTAGGGGTAAAAGGATCTTTTTATACTATCCATGCGGATATATATGTTAATGATAAGTTAGTTGATTCGTATAGGGTTATGATTGGAAAAGAAGAAAAAGAAAAGACCTATTCTGTATACGAATGGCAATAACGAAAAATAGGGACGTCACCCATTTAAGTTTCGCTTAAATGGGTGACGTCCCTATTTTTTTATTCTTGTTCTAATACTTCCAAAGCTTTTTTGTAAAATTCGTATGCTTTTTCATAATCCAGATTTTCGTAATATTTGTTGCCCTGAAGCATTAACAATTCAGATTGTTTAACTTTGTGCGTCATTTGCAGGTCTTCTGTGATTTTTGAGCCAAGTTCAGGGGGTTGTTTCTCAGAAGGATCGTTAGGAATAGATGTGTGACTTATGGCAGAAGGCGTTTTCTTGTCTTGTGTTATGCTTGAACTTTTTTTAGCTTCAAGTGTTTCGACGCGATTAAGTAGGTCGGTAAGAAGTTGGTCGTCCTTTGGTTTTTCTGCCTGATCGATTTCTAGCTTATTTGGGGAAACCATTAGAGTAGCACTTGTTGCCTTTGGCAAATTGCGTGATAAAGCTTCTTCGCACAGCTTGAGATGCTGAGAAGCTTTCGCGTTATCCTGGTCTTTTTGGAGAGCTTCTTGAAATTTTAAGCGGGCCTTTTGAAAATCTTTTTGCTCATACAATTTTTTTCCTTCTTCAAAAAGTTCACAGGAAAGAAACATATTTTTTGCAAGCAGATCAACATCGAAAGAATAAGGGCTCTTTTCAGTCGTATTGTTGCTGGTTTGACCTTGAGAAATATGCGCGGAAAAACTAGCGGCAAGCAGTATATTAAGAAAAAGTAACAAATTCTTAATTGTTAAGATTTTTCGCATAATAACAGTTATTCCTTTTGTTCTTGTTCCAGTTGTTGCAATCTTTGCGTAAGTTCTGAAAGAAGTTGGGTTCTTCGATCATGCTGTTTATCTAAATTTTCCATCTTTGATTTTCTTGTTGGTTTTCTGGCGTTCAGCATTGCTTTTTTTTGTTTAGAAATTTCCTGTGAAACTGATTTTTGTGTCTTTTGCGCAAGGCGCTTTAATGTTTTATTTCTAGAAGAAATAAAGCGTTTTACTTCCGGATCCTGGGAGAGCGAGAGGATTTCAGTATAACACTTTATTGCTTCGTGGTATTTTTCCTGGGTTTCCAATTTGCGCGCGAGTTCAAGGTAATTATTCATTTCCTGTACAATATTTTTTAAGTACTCCGTTTGTTCGACGATTTCTATTTTATCATTTAATTCAGAATATGAAAAGAGGGCATCATTGTACAGGCGCCGTATATTTTCTTTCTGAGTCACAATAGTTTCCGCGGCAAAAGTTTTGCCCGAAAAAGGCAAAATCAGTAAAACCGTGATTGTTATAACGACAGAACCAAATGTTTTAATACTTTTTTGTTTCATAAAAATTATAAATACGCCCCTCTATTGTTATCATATACGGGTTCATATGGGTCTTTGGTTTCAAG
>JBDRBG010000077.1:0-10025 GCA_043823005.1 Candidatus Omnitrophota bacterium | reverse complement strand
TGAATCTTGCGAAACAGCAGAGATTAAGCCAGGTTTTTACTGATGGTTATCTTGCAATGGAGGTATTCAAAAAGCAGATAGAGCCTTTAAGGAACGAAGAAAGAGAGATAAAAGAGAGGCTCCAGAAGTTAAAGATAGCATTGATTGAAAGGGAAAAGTCAGGAGAGTATCTGAATCTGTTAAAAGCAGTAGTTAATCATTTTGATTACCTTGAGAATGAGATGGATATTGCAGGCAAGAAAGGCCTGCTTAAACTGGTGTTCAAAAGCTTTATTATCAAGGATGGCAAAATCAAGAGCTTTGAGCTTTTCGAGCCATTCAAGAGCTTTTACGAGGGAGTGGAATTAAAATGGGAAATGGAAATGCAGGAAGTGAAGGAAAATCAATGGGTTACGAAGGAAGAGGGAAGCGTATCGCAATTGTTACTTTCGGGTATAAGATGTCTGCGAGGTAAAGAAGTAATATGCTTTCATATATTGAAACATGGGAAAAAGTTTTTGGGGTAAAAAGAACCAAGCGCATATTTATTGCCGCTACCCGCCAGAATGTAGGTAAGACAACGGTATCCTTAGGTTTGATAGCCGCACTTTCTAATCGATTTGCTAAAATAGGATTTATTAAGCCGGTAGGCCAGCGGTATATTCTTGAGGAAGGATATAAAGTTGATGAGGATTCCGTTCTTATGGACGCGATCTTTGATTTTAAGTTTCCTCTGCATGATATGTCACCAATAGCCGTAGAAAGAGGATATACTGAAAAATTTCTTGACGGAAGGGTTTTGTCTAATCCTGCTGAAAAAATACGTAACGCGTTTGATAGTGTCGCGGAAGATA
Source organism: Candidatus Omnitrophota bacterium (assembly GCA_043823005.1). Lineage (GTDB taxonomy): Bacteria > Omnitrophota > Gorgyraeia > Tantalellales > Tantalellaceae > JBDRBG01. The sequence goes on along the minus strand of JBDRBG010000077.1, from coordinate 9,192 downwards.
ATGAGCTGGTGATTATTGAAGGTACCGGGCATGCCGGTGTGGGGTCGGTTTTTGATCTTTCAAACGCAGAGGTAGCACGGATGTTAAATTCAAAAGTCATACTTGTTGCTCCCGGCGGTATAGGTAACTCGGTTGATGAGATCATGCTGAACAAATCGGTCTTTGATAAAAAAGGCGTCAAAGTAGCGGGAGTTATCGTGAACAAGGTTCTTTCTCAAAAATATGACAAGGTCAATAATTACGTAAGATTGGGGCTCAGGCGTTTAGGTATACCTGTTTTAGGCGTTATTCCGTATGTTCAGATTTTGGATATTCCTACTATGCGCGACTTTAAAGAAGAACTGGATATGCATGTTTTGTGCGGCGAAGAATTTCTTACCAGGCAGATGAGCAAAGCGCTTGTGGGCGCTATGGAAGTCAAAGAAGCTTATAAACAGATAGAAGATAATTGTCTGGTCATTACTCCCGGGCATAGAGCGGATCTTATCAGTTTGATGATAAAAGTACATACAGGGCGTATGAAAATACAGAAGAGAATAGCGGGGATTATTCTTTCAGAGGGGACAACGCCGTCGCGAAGAATATATAAAGCCTTAAAAGCTACGGATATTGCTACTCTTACTACATGGCACAATACTTATGATGTGGCATCACGAATACATGATCTTACCGTAAAAATAAAATTCCGAGATAAAAACAAGGTAAAATTAGCTATTAATATGGTAGAAAGATATGTTGACTTAGGTCAGGTCATAAGGAGTCTGGGGTAATCGGACATTAAGAGTCGTAGTAGTTAGGAATTGGGGACGGTTCTGAAATCAAACCTACACCTGTCCCAGAATTAATCTCACACCTGTTCCTTAACAGTTGATAGTTAGTTTTTGGAGTGTTATGAAATAGATGCAGTAAGGGGCTTTTTGCCTATGCTTCTTTCAGGCATGTTCCCGAATTTTTATTTTTATGAAGAAAATTATTTTATTTATTATGGGTATGGCGCTATTAACCGGCTGTTCTTTTGCTGGGAGAGAAAAGATGGTCAGCCGTACTGAGACGTTGATGGGTACATTTGTTCAGATAAAAGTGCACACAGCTTTTCCTCGTGGGGTACAGAGGGAAATAGATGCTGTGTTGGGAAAAGCCGGTGGATTAGAACGGAAATTTAATATATTTGATGCTGAAAGTGAAGTAAACAGTCTTAATATTAACAAACATATACGGGCATCATCAGAGTTGCTGGATGTAATAGAGAAAGCTGTAAACATGAGTATTGTTACGGACGGTAAATTTGATATTACAGTCAGCCCGATATTAAATGCGGATGGGTTTTACCCAGATATGCCCGTTGAAATAAAAGATAGGATTCCGAAGGAATTTGGCGGAGTGGGATGGCAGAATATTAGTATTGAAGAAAGAACTCCAGATATTTTTTTGAGCGAGAATACATGGATAGATCTTTCCGGTATTGCCAAGGGGTATATCGTGGATAAGATATCAAAGTCTTTGAAGGATAAAAAAGTTCTACACTTTTTAATAAATGCCGGCGGTGATATGTACTGCACAACCCGGTCGCCTCAGGAGGAATCCTGGAGAATTGGTATACGTGAACCCTCAACAAACGGATTTATCCTTGTTCTGGGCCTGAAAAACACGGCTGTTGCGACTAGCGGAGATTACGAAAATATAGTTATAGAAAAAGAGAGCGGAACAGAACTCTCACATATCATAGATCCGGAAGTTGATAGAGCAAAAGAAAAAAAGTCTTCCAGTATTACTGTTATTGCGTCTACATGTGCGGAGGCTGACGCATTAGCAACCGCAATGATGGTAATGGACGAGGCTCAGGCAGTAGCGTTTGCTGATACGCTAGAGAATGTGGAAGTTGTTGCCGTAAGTTACGCGGAAGGACAAAGAAAAGTTCTTTTTTCCGAGGGTGCGGAAAAATATATTTTAAGAGGTAATAGAGCATGAAAATTATCGCGGCAATGTCAGGCGGAGCAGATTCAAGCGTCGCAGCACTGCAATTAAAAGATAAGGGGTATGATGTTATCGGCCTTACGATTAAGACATGGCCGGATAGTTTAGAAAAAACATCTGTTGCGGATGAAATTAATCCGTGTTGTTCGGCTGAAGCTATATCCAAAGCGCGCAGAGTTGCGCAAAAATTAAATATTCCGCATTATGTGGTAGATCTTTCCGAAAAATTCAAAAAAAACGTAAAAAAATATTTCGCGTTAGAATATGCATCCGGAAGAACGCCGAATCCGTGTATATGCTGTAATAGCAAGATAAAGTTCGGCTATCTATTTGATGAAGCGAAAAAACTTGGAGCGGAAAAAATTGCTACAGGACATTATAGCCGGATTATACATGTCCGAGCCGGATATTTTCTGGCAGAAGCAAAAGACAGAAAGAGGGATCAGTCCTATTTTTTGTGCGGGATATTAAAAAAAAGACTTAAAAATATTGAGTTTCCGTTGGGTGAGACTAAAGGCATTGATGTCAGGCGGATTGCCCTTGAAAAAGGGTTTGTTTCCAGAGAACAGAAATCAAGTCAGGATATATGTTTTACCTCAGGTGACGGCGGGTATCGTAAATATTTAAAAGATTTTGGTGTTGACGCGTTTATAGCCGGATCTATCTTGGATGTGAACGGAAAAAAAATAGGCGAACATAAAGGTATAGCTTCGTATACTATCGGTCAGCGTCGCGGTATGGGAATCGCTTCGACAGAACCTTTATATGTCATAGATATTAGCAGAGAAGGAAATACGATTACAGTAGGATCGAAGTCCAGCGCGATGAGAAAAAAGGTAATGGTGAAAAATATCAATTGGCTTATTGCTGATGTTCCGGATGATGATATGCTGTTAGAGGTAAAAATAAGGTATAACAGTAAAAAAGTGTGGGCAAATGTTAGGTTTATAAAAAATGATGGGGCGTTTGTTGAATTTAAGGATCCGCAGTTTGCGCCGTGTCCGGGCCAGGCCGCGGTTTTTTATAAAGGCGAGATTGTCTGGGGCGGAGGTTGGATTAATTAGATGAATAGTAAACAGTGATTTGTGATTAGCCAGCAAGGGAAAAATAAAAAGAAGAAAAGTTGAAAGAATTAAATCTTAAATGTAAAACACTAAACTCGAAACGCTAAATCCTAAATAAATCAAAATGTATAAAACTAAAAACACAAAACTATAAAAGCAACGGATTTTTTAGATCTATAATTTTAGATTTTAGGATTATTTAGAGTTTAGAATTTAGGGTTTAGAGTTTTATCAAAGGGATTGCAATGAAAAGGGATTGCATTTGACAAACCTTTTTGGATAACATATAATTTAACTTCTAACATTATTATTTCATAATATATGGCGGGGTAGCTCAGCTGGTTAGAGCGCACGGCTCATACCCGTGTTGTCGACGGTTCGAGTCCGTCCCCCGCTACCAAAAAACAAAAAACCTTTTAGTTTAAAAGGTTTGTGAAATACAAAGGGAGCAGTTTTTTTGTGAACAAAAAAACTGCTTTTTGTTTTTAATAATAAAAATGCGGGTTGTTTTTATGAAATTAATTAAAGCGCCTTGCATTTTGCTATATAATTCTATATAGTATGATAAACAAGGAGGGCGGAATGCAGGATTTTCAATCACCAGAGGATCTTTTTAAAGAAGAGGCAAGAAAAGTAAAAGAAGTCGGCAAAAAGTATGGCAAATATCTTCCTTTTGTCGTCGGACTGGTTCTCATTATCTTTGCGATGCAAGGGACTGTTTATTCTATAGGACCGGATGAAGTTGGAGTGATCCAGAGATTCGGTAAGTTCATCCGGACAACTGATCCGGGATTGCATGTGAAAGTTCCTTTTGGCATAGAAAAAGTTTCACCGATTAAAGTTAAAAAGATATTCAAAGAAGAGTTCGGTTTTCGCACGACACTTGCCGGAGTAAGAAGTGTATATGCTCCGCGTCAATATCCGGAAGAATCTCTTATGCTTACGGGGGATCTTAATATTTTAGACGTACGGTGGATAGTCCAATATAAGGTTGACGATCCAGTTAAACTTTTGTTTAAGACGAGGGATCCTATCGGTAATGTGAGGGCTATGTCAGAGGTGGTAATGCGCAGGTTATGCGGGGATTATACGGTTGATGAGGTTCTTACTACTAAAAGAGAAGAAATCGCTCATTTAGCTCAGACTGAATTGCAGAAATTGTTGAATAAATATGAAACAGGGATTGATGTGGTTACTGTCAAACTTTTGGACGTAAATCCGCCCGATGAAGTAAAACCCGCTTTTAATGAAGTGAACGAAGCAAAACAAGAACGTGAACGCATGATAAACGAAGCATGGGAAAATTATAACAAAGAAATTCCCAGGGCAAAGGGTGAAGCTGTTCGTACTATAAGCCAGGCGGAAGGATACAGCCTTGATAAGATCAACCGCGCAAAAGGTGAAGCGCAAAGGTTTTTGGCTACATGGAAAGAGTTTAAGAAAGCGCCGGATATTACAAAAAAAAGACTTTATCTTGAAACCATGGCGAGTGTTTTGCCAAAGGCAAAAAGAAAATTCATTTCAGATCCGGAACAAACTTCAATATTACCGATGATGAGGATAGATTCTGAAGGAGGTACTGCAGAATGAAAGATTTATTTAAAATATTCATAGGATTGATTGTTGTAGGAGCTCTTCTGGTAATTACCGGAACAATATACATAGTAACAGAGACCAATCAGGTAGTGATAACACAATTTGGACGTCCTGTAGGTAATCCTGTGACAAAATCAGGATTGCATTTTAAACTGCCGTTTATCCAGGATGCTCATTATTTTGATAAACGCCTTCTTGGATGGGACGGAGATCCGAATCAGATACCTACGCGTGATAAAAAATACATATGGGTTGATACGACCGCGCGTTGGAAGATAGAAGACGCTTTGAAATTTTTACAGTCCATGGGGAACGAAAGAGGGGCTCATGCCAGGTTAGACGATATTATCAATTCAGCGACCAGAGACGTTGTTACAAGGCATTTGCTGGTCGAGACAATACGGGATTCAAACCGTATTTTGGATCAGCAGGAAATCGGAGCGGTCATTACACTTGCGGAAGAAGCTTTGGAACGAATTAAGACCGGACGTCAGGATTTGGAACAGGAGATACTTATCGGAGCAAAGGAAATTGTTTCGCAATACGGTATAGAACTGGTGGATGTCCGCATAAAACGTATAAATTATGTTCAAAATGTTAGAAACAAAGTATACGAACGTATGATCTCTGAAAGAAAGCGCGCGGCTGAAGAGTATCGATCCGAAGGAAAAGGAAAAAGCGCCGAAATACAGGGTAAAAAAGAAAAGGAACTTAAACTTATTACATCAGAGGCCTATCGGAAAGCCCAGGTGATAAGAGGAGAGGCTGACGCAGAAGCTATTTCTGTGTACGCGGACGCGTACAATAATGATCCTGATTTTTATAGTTTTTTAAAGACACTTGAGACTTATGCTGTTACGGTAGACGAAGGCACTACAATAATGCTTACGACAGACGGTGATTATTATAAATATCTTAAAAAACTTGAGTAAAGGTCATGGCGCTATTTTATGATCAACATAATTATCTCTATTATTGTTTTTGTAATAGTGATCGTTACACATGAACTTGCTCATGGTTATACCGCGTATTTGTTGGGGGATCGAACGGCAAAAGATGCGGGACGCCTTACGATAAACCCTATAGCTCATGCGGATGTAATGGGCACTTTTATTCTGCCGCTAGTTCTTCTGTTTGTGAGATCTCCGATAGTATTCGGGTGGGCCAGGCCGGTTCCTGTTAATCCCGCTAATTTTAAGAGCCCGAGAAAAGGAATGCTTCTGACAAGTCTCGCGGGACCGGGAGCGAATTTTACGCTTGCTTTTCTTTTTGCGATAATTTTCAAAACAGGAGTTTTTCCTCCTCATTCTATTATATGGACATTTTTGCTTTCAGGGATACTTATAAGTCTTATTCTGGGTGTATTTAATTTGATTCCGGTTCCGCCTTTGGATGGGGCGAATGTCTTAATGGCGCTTTTGCCGCCTTCTAAAGTTCGTTATTTTTTATATTTAGAAAAATATGGATTTATAATACTTATTACATTACTGTATTTTGGTTTTTTTGACAGGATAATTCTTCCGCTTGTAGGCATACTAACAAGGATCTTATTATGTTAATTTATAAAGGCAGCATAATGAAGAAAAGGAAAATAGCTGTATTGACATTAATAGCGATGCTATGTTGTACGGGCCTTGTGTTCGCGGAGAATTGGTATATTATAAATACTTATACGATGGAATATAACGGACAAAAAGATTTTTTTGTTAGAACTGTTGTCAGGGTATATGATAAAGAAACCTGTTATGCTCTCGGCGAGACGGATATGCCGGTTATAACCGGCATGCAGTGCGTTAATACCATGTGCGTTACCGGAGTCGAATATGATACTGCCTTAAAAGATGTATTTCAAAAATATCCAACAAATGAAATCTATATAGCGCTTATTGATAAGTACGGATACGAAATGGTTGTGGATTTTCTTAAGGTACCGCCCGGAACGCTTACTGCTTTTGCCGAAGATCTTGCGGATAAATTGAAAGCAGAAGGCGGAGAGTGGATAGAAATTGTCTGTCCAAAAAGAGCCGGAGCCGACGAATCAGAGGATTTGAATGTAGCGGTTTTGGAATCTGACAAGGATGAAATTTTCATAGAAGAAGACAAAACGGTTTTCTTGACAAAAGACGAAACGGAAAAGTTTAAGGTTGAAAAGATCTCATTAGAGGAAAAAGTGAATTATGAACCGGGTGTTGTTCCGGTTTTTAATTATGCCGAGAGTAAACCTTCTTCTGAAACAGTTACTATAGCACAGATTTCGTTGCAGCAGATCTTGCCTGAAAATGATGATATTAAAGGGATAACTTTTTCTCAGGCGCAACAAGGTTATTGTGATGCGCAAGAGCCGGAAATAGATCTAATAGAAACTATTCCTGAGGCGTTTTCTGTCCCGGAAATAGATATACGCGATGAGCCCAAAACAGAAGAAGTTATTTTTGAAGATAAGGTTTTATCTGAAGACGTGCCGGACGAAGTGGGCAGTCAAAAAGAAAAGATTTATAAAAACGATTTTGAAAAAGATGAAGATATATGGAACATTGATCTTAATGAATGTTCATTGAAAAAAGATAGGTGCCAAAGAATCATCGTTGCTTCAGAAGGAAAGAAAAAAGAATCAATAAAATCCGAAACAAAAAGGAATAATGTTTTTAGTCTGGGGGAAACAAAACAGAAGGTCAAACAAATACAAGGAAAACCTGATAAAATTATGGGGAATATATGGTTTTATGGTAGTGATGTGGTTGTTTTTGATAAAAAAGGAAAAGTAGTGGATTACAGCAATTTTTCGCAAAAACTACGGATTAAATAATGAATAGTAGTTGGTGAATAGTGAATGGTGAAAAATGTCTAGTCCTGAAAATGGAGGAAGGGAGATTGCCGCGCTACTCGCTAGGCTCGTAGCTCGCAATGACAAAATCTTCTTTGTCATTGCGAAGGCCGAGGGAAACGAGGTCTGCGGCAATTTCGAAAAAAGTGTAAACTTTTTCAGGACGATACATGGCTAGATAAGGTAACAAGGGAGGGTATTATGGCAGTTAAGAAATTACCTAAAATATTGGAAGAATATTGTATCGGCTGCGGACATTGTGTTATGGCGTGTCCTCTCGGAGTATTGAAAGTTGTGGACAAAATATCAAAAGTTGTAAACCCTGAAGCGTGTGACAGTGAGGGCCGGTGTATATCAGCTTGTCCTCAAAAAGCAATTCCGAATCTTGAGGAGAAAAAATACTAGTTAATAAAAGGGCTTTACAACTGGATTCACACAGATCTTATTGGTAGACAGTTGACGGTTAGTTGGTTGATGTTTAACGGTCAACTGACCGTTAACTGTTAACGGATGGGTGACTTAATAGATTGAAAAAAAGGTGAAGGCTTGAAGGATTTTGAAGTAAGAAAAAAGATACTTGTAATTTTAAAAGATAAGGACAAAGAGTTTGTTTCCGGCGAGGCGATAAGCAGAAAATTAGGGTTTTCCCGCGCTTATCTTTGGAAACAGATAAAAAGGCTGAGACAAGAGGGATATGAGATCAAAGCTGTGCCGCGTAGAGGTTATTCTCTGGTGTCTTTGCCTGATAAGATATATGGATATGAACTGGCTGATATTAACGCAGAAGTACTTGGCAAAAGAAATATTTATTATTATGAGAGTATAGGATCTACAAATGACATTGCGTATAAGCTGGCTGAAGACGGCGCAATGGAAGGATCTGTTGTTATCTCGGAGTCCCAGGTATCCGGACGCGGAAGGATGCGTCGCAAGTGGGATTCTCCGCATGGCGGTATATATTTATCGATAATTCTCAGGCCTGAAATGGATATAGAAGAACTTCCTTGTATAACGCTTGTCTCAGCTCTTGCGGTTGTGCGTGCGGTAAAAAGGATATGTCCTTTAGACGTGAAAATAAAATGGCCGAATGATGTATTGATAGGCGGGAGGAAAGTTTGTGGAATATTGACTGAGGTCAAGGCTCAACCGGGTATGGTAGATTTTTTAATACTCGGGATAGGAATAAACGTTAATATTAAGAAACAGGATATTCCGGCTGAAGCAACGAGTCTTAAAATAGAAGCGGAAGAGCATATTGACAGAAAACGCCTTTTGGGGTATATGCTGGAGGAAATAGAGAAGATATATCAATGTTTGATAAAAGAAGGATTTTCTTCGATAAGGCAGGAATGCAAAGAAAATTTGATGATGCTAAATAAACGTGTCACAATAAATGATTATAATCGTGCTGTTGAGGGGGTTGCCCTTGATATAGATGAAAAAGGTTTGTTGATTTTGCAGACAGATGACGGTAAATGCCGCAGGATTTTTAGCGGCGATGTTAAACAGTGAATAGTAGTTGGTGGCGTGCCAAGAAAAGCTCTTTAAATTCTAATTGAATGAAAGGAATCAATCACGGGAATTGCCTGTAGCCGTGTAGCTTGAGACTGGACGAATGGAGTAATCTGTTGCGTCTGAGCAGTCTGACAAACCTTGAGCAAGTCAGGGGAGGCGAACCGGCAGGCCGTAACGAAAGTGAACTTATAAGTAGCCTCGTTAACTATAAAATGGCAA
>JBDRBG010000076.1:0-2714 GCA_043823005.1 Candidatus Omnitrophota bacterium | reverse complement strand
ATTACCCCTAGGGGTAATCACTTTATACGTCTTGTTATCAGCAATAAGCTTTTTTAACGTTAGAAAGATATCGGAACTAACTCTTTTTATTTTTTTAAGCCCTGCGGGAAAGGGGGGATGATCTCTCTTCCCATTTCCGCTCTTAAAAATGAGAGTGTATTGACAAGAGGCACACAATGTGCTATACTTCTAACATATGAAGCATTATAGATGGAATAATGAAAAGAATCTAAGGTTGAAGGCTCAAAGAGGAGTATCTTTTGAGGATATACTTTTTGCTATTGAAAAAGATCGATTATTGGAGGATGAAAAACACCACAATAGTAAGACGTATGCGAACCAGCGAGTATTAATTGTCGAAGTAGATAACTATGCTTATTTGGTGCCGTATGTTGAAAGTAAAGACGAAGTTTTTTTAAAGACCATTATTCCGAGCCGGAAGGCTACTAGAATATATTTGAAAAAGGAGAAAAAAGATGATGAAGTTGAATAAAGAAGAAAAAGAGCTCTTGGAGTCTTATGAAAAAGGGGAGTGGAAACCCACAGGCAGAGGGAAGGCACGATTAGCGCGATTTAAGAAATATGTAGCGGAAACGTATAAAAAAAATAAACGGATAAATATACGAATCGCGGGGGTTGACCTTGATGAACTGCAGAAAGAAGCAATGGAAGAAGGACTTCCTTATCAGACTTTCATTACGAGTATTCTGCACAAATATGCCACAGGCAGGCTTAAAAAGCGGGAACACTACGTTTAATATCTGTCCTGTAAGAGAAAATTGAACGCCGCGCGTTTGATTTTAAATCTGACTTGTATCTCAGCAGTAAAAACAAATCTGTAGCGCTTTAAATTCACGCCATTTTTCAAACATTATATATCTCCGCCTTATTCGACTTTACATTTTTTTCGTTTCTAAACCATTCTATTGTCTCTTGCAGGCCATCTTCCAAAGAATATTCCGGTCTCCGGTTTGTGTGGCTTAAAATCTTTTGTCCAAGAATGAAGTTGTACTTCAAAAATGTCCATATATTAGCTATGCCAGAGGATGTAAAATGTCAAATAACGTGATGATTTTTGTTGCAAAATTGTGCAACAAATAGAAATGATAAGATAGAACCTTACCCCCCACGAATAGTAAAGATCCTGTGCATTAGCAAGAGAGAGTTTAAAGGATTAAAGGTTCATGTAAGGATAAGAAGTAGGAGAAGGAGCAGGGGGCTAGCCCCCTGGTTAAAAAACAAAAAGCGAAGTACTGCTATCCGGATCTTTGACAGTAAAAAGAAAAATAGAACATACGAAGCGACAAATATGGCACAAGCATATGATAGCGAGTATTGGAGTTGGAGACGAGTAAACGAATGGTTTAAAGAATATAGAGACGATTACACAATGAGTTGAAAAAGGGCTTGAAAAAAAAGAGGGCACATAAGAAAATACAACCTCCATAAAACGACCAAGTTTAACCGGAGGAATCAAATGTGCCCAATAGAATATTATCAAATCATGAGAAATTGTACAGATAAAAAACAGCATAGGTATCAAATGGTGGTTTATTCAGGGGAAAATGGTGTAAAATCCGCAGCGCGGATATTTAATACAAGTCCGCCAGTAGTGAGGAAATGGCGGGATCGATACAAGTGCGAAGGGTATGAAGGATTGGAAGATAGAAGCCGTAGACCAAAAAAAATGCCAAAGGAAACGTCAAAAGCAGAGAAGCGAAAGATAATAAGATTGAGGAAGAAGTATAAGCGAATGGGAGCAGAGCAGGTAAAAAGAGTTGAAGAACTAGAGCAAAGCGCGGTAACTATACGGAAGATATGGCGAGAAGCGGGAGTAAGCCGAAGGCGGCGGCGGAAGAAATACAAGACGAAACAGAATTTAAGAGAAGTAAAAAAAAGATATAAGCTGTATGAAAAGGCCTGTGAGGATACAAAAGATTTAGATGATATACCCGAATATTACATACAGATGAAAAAGAAGAAATTACCGGTAGTGCAGTATACGCATAGAGAAGTAAGTACAGGAATACAGTTTTTAGGTTTTGCGGATGAAAGAAGCTTAACGCATGCGACAGAGTTTGCGAAGTATATAAATAAGCATCTGGAAAAGTATAGACTACTTCCGCAAAAAAGCATAAGGCAAACGGATAACGGTAGTGAATATATCGGTAGCTGGAATGCCAAGAAAGAATCAAGCTATACAAAAGAGATAGGCAAAATTACAGGGCAAAGGCATAGTACGATATTCCCAGGAGCAAAAACATGTCAGTCAGACGTAGAAACAGTGCATAACATAATTGAACAAGATTTTTATGAGATAGAAAATTTTGCTAACAGAGAGGATTTTTTTTAATAAAGCGCATACGTATCAGATGTTTTTTAACCTCGAAAGACCTAATACATATAAAGAAAATAAAACGCCATGGGAACTTGCAAAAGAAAAGAATCCGAAGTTAAAAAAGGAAGCATTAATGTTGCTGCCGATAGATTTAGATGCAATGGTAAGAAATATAGGTTTATGTGACCAGGGGGGTAATGATGTGTTGCTCAATCCCAAAATTGTGCAACAAACTTGTGTAACCCACATATGATAATGTCCTGTTTGACACAAATAGAAATGTCCTAATAACAACTGCTATAATCTTCCTTTCAGAAGGAGGATATTATGGTAGGAAAGGACATGATGACAATGAGTCAAAGGGACTTAAACAGAT